>NZ_JAQITG010000005.1:0-131562 GCF_028618615.1 Bartonella sp. AU15XJBT | reverse complement strand
CCGGTCATGGTTGTTGCACCCGCCACTGTAATATCAAAACCGCCCTCACCCGCTTTGATGCCGGATTGTTCCACAACGCTGTGATAATCACTAGAGGTTTTATCCTTGTTAAAGGCAATATTGGTTGACGCCGCATCATCCTTTTTTCCACCATTAAAGCCAACAGAAACAGAGTTTTGCTTGCTGGAACTTTGTCCCGTATCACTGAGGCTGGTAATGGTGAAATCACCACCACCCCCCATCTCTACACGGTTTGCAGAAACCACGGCGCCTGCAAATGTAGTATTTCCCCCACTATTGGTATGAACAGTGCCCGTCCCTATAACATGGCTGTTCTTGTGTAGTACTTATTCACTGGAGCCCTTTCCTTTTCCAAAGGAAGCATTGCCCATCCACCCAGGACCACCCGCACCATAGGTGTAGCCAACATTCACGGAAGCACTTTGCGAATGATTTTGCGTTATTAAGGCTTGCATTCAGGTTGTTCTGGATGCTTTTTACAACATGGGCTGTTTAAGCGCCTCTTGACACTTCGCTGGGGAATGACAGCCCCAGGTTGGTAAATGGGAAGGTTTTCTTCTTTAAATGTATAACACCATCCTCCTGCTCTCGAAAGTTCCTCATTTTTATAGCGAAATCCTGATTGAATCATGCAAGCATAAATTGTCGCTTTTGCATTAATGCTTACCTTTCTGTTTTCTGAATCCTCATCATAAGGAGTTGGCATGCCACATTCTACAAGGCTTTTCCTACTTCTGTAAAATCTGCTCTTGGCTTCTCCCACATGTATATGTATCCTGGAGAAGGCTTAAAAAAATTACACCCAGCTATAATAAACAAGACTATCACACTCAATAGTTTTAAGATGTATTTCATTTCTTGCCCCCTGATTTAATTGAATTAATTTGTATACGGTGAGATGAGCCATAGAACGATGTACACACATCACTTGCATGACCATAACAAGCATGAACAGTAAGCAGTGTTTTTTATTCAATTTTTAGAGATTTCCACGCATATAGAAATCCTTTTTGCTTTTTTGGTCATTTTTAGGTGATTTTGCAGTAGTAAGATTCACTTTTACTTCATTTTTTCAAAGGGTCTTCAAAGCCGATTTTTTTGACTTTTACAGACTTTTTAAAATCTTCAAAGAATTTTCAAAGACCTTTCAAAGCCTTTTCTCATTTTTACCGTCAAATTCCGATTTTTGCCATTTTTGACTTTTTTTTACAATTTAAACTGTCAAAATCCATTTTGACAAAACGTGTATTTAATGGTAAAAATTGTATATAAAAACAATAAACTATCACGTCTTCCTATCGTAATCCCATTGAGTATAAAACCTACTGTCAAATTATAATAGATAAAATTCCAGTAATGCCCTTCATATTCATTATTGAGAATCTCTTCCTATACATTATAGTTTTCATGTTTTTTATTATAAACTAAATAATAAACATTGTTTTTATAGTTTTAATCCGTAAAAAGTTTAATCAATGTTATTATCTCCAAATGTATTAAAAAATAATATTAAGCTCATTTCATAAAAATGATGCAATCATCACATATTATTTTATATATGATACATAAAAAATATTACATAATATGTTTTAAAAGATTCCAATAAAATATATTTATAAGTTATTATAATTATAAAAATATACATTAACACATCAATAAATGATTTAAAAATCTTTTTTGTAATTATTACTGTTACTTTTTTACAATAATTTTTATAAAAAATTACATCTATATTTATAATATGTATTTTTAATATTGACTAAAAACACATAATGAAATATGCATTTTATTTGTAAAGTAAATTATATACACATATTGTATATTTGTAGTATGTTTACTTACATATATAATTTAAAAATATTTGAGGTAAAGTTATGGTGAAAATATTTAAAAATTATGTCTTAAGTGTTTTTATAGCGAGCACTTTTTTTCTTTCACAAACTGTAAATGTTAATGCAAACTATTTGGGAAATAATGCTCCAAAAGAGGAATTTTCTGTTCCTCTAATGGAACAAGTAAAGAATGCGAAATCTGATGCAGTTTCTACCACTGCTTTCTATGTTCCATCTGTAAATTATCAAACAGAAAATGGGGCAACCTTTGAAGGAAAAGTTGAAAAGGTCGTTGAGCCTATGACTATAGGAGTGGGACTATTGTTTGCTGGATATGCAATGAGTTTTATAGGATCCATAATAAGTTGGATAAAGGACATAGTGTTGATGTTCAAATAATTCAATGCAGTGTATAACGCTAGAATAGTAGCTTCATTATGTATTATTGATTTCTTATAATTCATTACATAATGAAGCTCATATTACTACAAAATATAAATGATGTAGATTAAATCCAAATATCCAAAGTATAAATTTACGCATATATATTGAGTAGTATAAAGTATTTGAGGTAAATTATGATTAAATTGTTTAAAAATCATATATTAAGTATTTTAATTATGTCTGCATTTTCTCTTTCTCAGGTTGTAAGTGTGCATGCAAATTATTTGCAAAATAGTGCTCATCGTGAAAATACTTTTGTTTCTGCAATAGAACAGAAAAAAAAGGATGCAGTCCATCTCGTTTCTCTCTATACACAAAATCTAAATCATGGTGTTGGAAATGAAACTACCATTGAAGGAAAATTTGAAAAGATCGTTGAACCTCTTACACTTGGAACTTTTGGGATTGGGGTAGCCATTGGATATGCATCAAGTATGGTAGGCATGTTTTTAGGATGGATAATAGGCAAAATAATATCGCATTTTAAATCTCGTTAAAATTAAAATTTCATCAGAATAAGATCTTCTCGTATAAGACATCATACTATGAATATATTCTCTGCTCATCCATAGTTGATGACAAAAAACGAATGAATTATCACATTAAAAATGAAAAAAGCTTTAAATGCTTCTGTTTCCCTCAATGTGCACTAATTCTGCCGATGCATCTATTCAATTCAAATTAAAGTAAAAGTATTGGTGATAAATTATGATTAAAGGATTGAAAACTTACGTATTAAATATTTTTATAGCGGTTGCTTTTTTACTTTCGCAAATTATAAATGTTCATGCTAATCAGTTCAAAAATGATGCTCAATGGGAAACTGTTTCTCTCATAGAACAAGGAAAGAAAAGAGCTGTCAATATGGCTGCTCTTTATGTACCAAGTTTCACTCATGGTGCCAAAAATGAATCTGCCATTGAAGGAAAAGTTGAGAAAGTGTTTGAACCGATTACTCTAGGTTTTTTTTCTACAGTAGGCGCTTTGGGTTTTGGATTCTTGACCGGATCTGTTATGGCCATATTTAGCGGGATAATCGGATGGGCAATCGGAAAAATTAGAGGCAAATAATTCAAAGATACTCAATTATTTTTTCTATTTAAAATAGGAATATTTTACAGCCTGCTTTACATCATTTGGCAGGCTTTTTTATGCTTTCTATGAATAAGCTTTAGATTACCATACTGTATAGCACAAATGTAATACTTATTCGTATATAAAATGATAAATTAAGTTAAACAAAGATTATTAAAAATATACATCTGCGCACGAAATGCCATAAAATTACCTTATAAATTTTCCACTGTGAATCTCAAGATGTATCATTTCAACATTTATTGTAGTAGATTTAATTGTTACACAGTATAAGAGCATAAAATAGCTCTGGATAATTGAGTTTTACAAAAGAGTTCTTCAATAAATACTTATTCTATCTATTTGATTTTATTATTCAGGAAGATACATAAGTAAAGATTAAGCTGTAAGTTTAAGTGAATGAATAATAGAGAGAAAATTTTCGACTGTAACAGGTTTTCTGTGTACATTTGACGTTTATATCTCAAAAATAATAATGTTTAAGACTATTTCTTTCATTATTGATTCAAAAAAAAGAAAATAAGCTTCTATCCATTTAATAATTTAAATATTATGAAAAACATGAAATAAATAACTTCATCAATTTGCCAGAAATAAAAAAAGGATAAAACTTATGAAATATATCAGCACGAGAGGCGTATCTCCTGCTTTAAGCTTTACAGAAACGATCATGACAGGGCTGGCAAATGATGGTGGACTTTATCTTCCAGATAAATTTCCGCAATTATCATTTGATGCGTTACGCGCACTTCGTGGTCAGTCTTATACAACAATTGCTAAAACACTTCTGTGGCCCTTTGTGAATAACGAGATCGAGTATACAGCTTTTGAAAATATGGTTACTGAATCTTATGCAACCTTCCACCATCCAGCAGTCTGTCCATTACGACAAACTGAAACAGATGAATTTATTCTTGAACTCTTTCATGGGCCTACTTTAGCTTTTAAAGATGTGGCAATGCAGTTTCTTTCTCGACTGATGGATTATGTTTTAACTAAAAAAAATAGATGTGCAACGATTATTGCTGCAACATCGGGTGACACAGGGGGAGCTGCAATACAAGCTTTTGCTGGGAAAAAACACTCAGATATTTTTATTTTATTTCCTAAAGGACGTGTATCACCTGTTCAACAACGGCAAATGACAACCAATCAAAGTACAAATGTTCATGCCATTGCCATTGAAGGAAATTTTGATGATTGCCAGGCTCTTGTCAAAGCAATGTTTAATGATCATCATTTTCGTAAGAAAAGAGCCCTTTCAGGTGTTAATTCTATAAATTGGGCGCGTATTATGGCGCAAATTGTTTACTATTTTTCATCTGCACTTTCTTTAGGTGCGCCTGATAGAGCAGTTTCATTTACTGTTCCTACTGGAAATTTCGGTGATATTTTTGCAGCTTATGTCGCTGCTCGTATGGGTTTACCCATTGCTCAACTGGTTATTGCAACAAACGATAATGACATCCTTGCACGTACATTAACCAGTGGCACTTACGAAACACAACCAATCGTCCATACAACTTCACCTTCTATGGATATTCAAGTCTCTTCTAATTTTGAACGTTTACTCTTTGAAAGTAGCAATCGTGATCCAATGTGGATTCGCAATGCAATGGAAAACTTGAAAAAAACGGGATCTTTCACTCTTGATGAAAAGCAACTCAAAAATATTCGTTCCCTCTTTTCCGCTGGAAAAAGTAACATGGCTGAAACAGCACAAACAATTGATCGTGTCTATAAAGAAAGTGGCTATCTTGTTGATCCACATACAGCCGTCGCCCTTAAAGTAGCGCGCGAAAATAAAAAACCACATATTCCAATGATCGTTCTTGCCACAGCTCATCCTGCTAAATTTCCTGATACGATTAAAAATGCTTGCGGTCTTCATGCCCCATGGCCATCTCATCTCAATGATATCATGGAAGGTGAAGAACACTTCATAAGTCTTGCTAATGATGAAAAAATAGTAAAAGATTATATTTCTTTAAAATCGCGTGCATCTTATTAAAGTTAGCTGCATTAATTTAAATCAAGGATATTCTAATACCCTTTAAGATGAGGTATTTAGCTTGTTTAATGGAGTTGTAAATACATGGATGTAGATGTCTGTCGCCTTAGTAATGGTTTGACTATCGCCACACATACAATGCAACAGATTGATAGTGTCGCACTCGGAATATGGGTTAAAGTGGGCTCACGCAATGAAACCTTCACACAGCATGGTATTGCCCATCTGCTTGAACATATGGCTTTTAAAGGAACCGAAAACCGTACCGCTTTTCAAATTGCAACTGATATTGAAGATGTTGGCGGTGAAATCAATGCCACAACCAGTATTGAAACAACAGCTTACTTTGCACGTGTTCTTAAAAGCGATATCCCACTTGCTATCGACATTTTAGCCGATATTTTAATGCATTCAAAATTTGACGAAGCTGAACTAGAACGAGAAAAACAAGTCATTTTTCAGGAAATTGGTGCCGCCCATGACACGCCTGATGATATTGTTTTTGATCACTTTACAGAAACAGCCTTTCGTCATCAATCCCTTGGTCGCTCTATTTTAGGAACAGCTAAAACTATTCAATCATTTACATCTGCCGATCTTCATGATTTCATCAATAAACAATATAGTGCAGATCGTATGATCGTTGTTGCAGCAGGAGCTGTAAAACACGAAAGCTTTCTAAAAGAAGTTGAAAGTCGTCTTGGTACTTTTCGCTCCCATTCAACCGCCTCTCTTACTAATCTTGCAAATTATGTTGGCGGCGACTTTCGTGAATATCGCGATTTAATGGATACACAAGTTGTTCTAGGGTTTGAAGGGCGTGCTTATCACGCCCGTGATTTTTATGCGAGCCAAATTCTTTCAATCATTCTTGGTGGCGGGATGTCCTCACGTCTTTTTCAAGAAATAAGAGAAAAACGTGGATTATGCTATTCTATTTATGCTTTTCATTGGGGATTTTCTGATACTGGACTTTTTGGTGTTCATGCAGCTACTGGACAAGAAGGGCTCAAAGAACTTCTGCCTGTGATTCTTGATGAACTTTGCAAGGCAAGCAAAAATATTCACGCCAATGAACTCCAACGAGCACAAACGCAATATCGTGCTAATCTCACAATGTCACAGGAAAACCCTTCTAGTCAAGCACATCTCATTGCTCGCCAAATACTTCTTTACGGTCGCCCCATTCCAATATCGGAAACAATTGAACGCCTCAATCTTATCACCCCTACAAGGTTAACAAATTTAGCGCATCGTCTTTTTACAAGCTCCACGCCAACACTCACTGCTGTTGGACCGGTAGGCCCCCTCATGAATTTTGATGATTTAACGTCAACTCTTTCATATAAGCTAAAGTAAAGAAATGCTTTTTAAAAAGAAGCATCACAATGAACATGAATATATTTTATCATAAAATTTACCACAAAAATTCTTCTCATTAAATAAGTTTTGGAAATATTAGGCAAAGAGGCGTACAAAACTATCCAATTCCTCCTTCATGTGATAGAGATTCTAATGTGTAAAGCTGTATCCGTGAAATTTAAAAATTCATGATATAATTTTGCCCTTTTAAAATATAAAATTCCATCCGTTTCAAGTTTCATTGAAGCAAATGGGTATATGGTCTATTTATATATAAAATCATATAACTTAAGAGGAAGTGATCACAATTTATTCTGTAAATAAGTTATAAAAGGTGAACGCTTTTTCTCAAAAATCTAAATGGAAATTAAGCATCCTAAAATATTGAGAGTGGGACATTGTGAAGAGTTTGCGTAAAATAATTAACATCATTTTCATTATCATCGTTAGTTTTTTTGTCCATCTTACATCAGCACACGCTATTGAGCCCGTTAAGATTTCTTCTCAGGATGCTGCACTTGATCTCTCAAAAGCAATTGAAATTCATCATACAAATAACTCTATTTTTCAAACAAGTACAGCGCCAGGACCAGATGGTATTGTATGGCGTATTGAAGTGCAGGCAAAAAGTGAAAAATTCTCGGGAAACTGGGCGGTTTTTTCTCTCGCAAATCCAACAGATGAGCAAGTCGATCGTCTCATCGTTGCACCCCATTACCGCATGACGCATTCTGGATTTTTTTGGCCAGACCTTGGATCAGAACGGATTCAATCTATAACACCAAGTGAAGGTTTTTCTCTCGATCGTCAACCTAGTACAAACTCTGATATCTTTCATATTACTCTCAATCCCGGTGCTGTTGTTACATTTGTGGCCGAACTTAACTCTGAAAATCTACCACAAATCTATTTATGGCAACCTGAAGCTTATAAGGATGCCATTAATTCTTATACGCTTTACCATGGTATTCTTCTTGGAATATCAGGTCTCTTAGCACTTTTGTTAACCGTTCTCTTCGTTGTCCGTGGGACAGGGCTGTTTCCTGCAACAGCTGCTGTCGCTTGGGCCGTGCTTTTTTATATTGGTATTGACTTCAACTTTTTAAATAAATTCTTTGCAGTTACACTCACAACACAACCAATCTGGCGTGCGGGTACAGAAGTAGCACTTGCCGCAACACTCTTCATTTTCCTTTTTACCTACCTCAATCTTAATCGCTGGCATTATCATTTTAGTTATGGTGCTATCGCTTGGATTATTGCCTTTTGCAGTTTAGGAGCCTTTGCTATTTATGATCCAATCAGAGCAGCGGGAATTGCCCGTCTATCATTTGGCCTTACCGCTGTGCTGGGTATACTATTCATCATCTATTTTTCAATCCGAAGTTATGACCGCGCCATTATGCTTATCCCAACATGGTTGCTTATTAGCTTTTGGTGTGTGGGGGCCTATGCCTGCATAGCAGGACATTTAAACAATGATATTATCCAGCCAGCATTAGCGGGAGGATTAGTGCTCATTGTTCTTCTCATTAGCTTTACTGTCCTGCAACAAACTTTTTCTAATGACGCTTTCCATGAAGGAATATTTTCTGACCTTGAACAACAAGTCCTCGCAGCAAAAGGAGCTGGAAATATTATTTGGGATTGGAATATTGAGCGTGACCGTATTGTTGTTCATCCAAACATGAAAACCCTTTTTGGTACTGAAATACACAACCTCAATGGGACTATGCGCAACTGGATTTCAGCCTTGCACTACGATGATCGAGAACGCTTTCAAGCCGTGTTGGATATCATTCTTAAAAATAAAAAAGGGCGTATTGATCAAATTTTTCGGCTTTCTTCCGGTGGTGGTTATTATCATTGGTTTTCTCTTCGTGCACGTCCAGCTATGCAAAAAGATGGGAAAATCACACGTGTCATTGGAACTATTGTCAATATTACTAACCATAAAAAATCTGAAGAACGCTTATTGCATGATGCAATCCATGACAGCTTAACTGGCCTTCCTAACCAACAAATTTTCCTTGATAGACTACAAAATTATACCTCTTTGGCGAAAGCAAATATTAAAATTAGACCGACCGTCTTTATGATTGATTTTGACAATTTTCGCCAAATTAATCGCAAATTAGGTATAGCCGTTGGGGATACTGTACTCCTTATAATCGCCCGTCGTTTAAATCGTCTTATTAACTTTCAAGATACCTTGTCGCGCCTTTCAGCAGACCGTTTTGCAATCATTTTACTCAGTGAAACTGAACCACAAAAAATTGCAGCATTTGCGGATCATTTGCACAAAACAATTTCAGCACCTATTTCACTTTCGGAAAATAAAATAATTCTTTCAACGTCTATCGGATTAGTTACATGGAGTGAAAGCCGATCAACAGCTAAAGATATTTTTAATGATAGTGAATTAGCAATGATTCGTGCAAAACAAATGGGAGGAAATCATATTGAACCTTTTCGTCCTAATTTTCGCACTCTAGGTCTCGAACAGAATATTCTGGAAAAAGATATTCATTATGCTATAAAGCGTCATGAGATGAAAATTCTCTACCATCCTATTCTTAATTTATCAGACGGACATATTATTGGTTTTGAAACCATTGTGGAATGGCATCATCCAACTTATGGAAAATTAAATGTCTCTGATTTCATAAAAATCGTAGAAAATGAACAAATCGTTATGGATTTGTCACAATTTATCATCGACAATGCCATTATCGATCTCATGAATGTAGAAGAAAAATTTCCCCAGCAGTCTTTCTTTATTTCAATTAATTTACCAAGCGCAGAAATGATTCATCCTCGTTTTATCAGTCAACTGCGTGCCGCTCTGCTTCGCCATCCGCTCCACAAAGGGCGCTTGATGATTGAAATATCGGAATTTGTCTTAAGAAACAATCCTGAACAATCAGCGCACTTTCTCGAACAAATTAAAACACTTGGAATGAATCTTGCACTCGATAATTTCGGAACAGGTTATTCGTCACTGACCTATCTCGTCCGTTATCCATTTGATATGGTTAAACTTGATCGTTCACTTATCTCAATCGACTCTCTCAAAAAGAAACTTGTTCTCAAGTCTATCATTAATATGGCAACAGATCTTAACTTGCAAATTATCGCAGAAGGTGTTGAAAATGAAAAAGAAGCAATCTTCCTCCGTCAAGAAGGCTGTAAATATGTTCAAAGCACACTTGTGACGAAACCACTTGCCATAGAAGAATTAATCACTCTCGTTCAAAGCCATTTCCCTTATAAGGCAAAATACTGATTTATAATGATAATTTAGCGTTATTCAACTTGAAATAAAACTCTGAATATTATAAAATCTGCTTATTTCAAAATCTCTTTCATGTTGAATCAATTAAAACCTTTCGCTTGCACGTCACAAGTAGGGAGAGCGCAACTGGAGAAAAAACGATTAAAAAAGGGGTAAAAATGCCTCTTATAAAAAGTCTTTAGTGCCAAGAGCTGTCGCAACATTGGAGGCTAAAAAATATAAAGATGGTTACCCGGCTTGTTACTTTACAAGCGTAAAGATAGGAGCTCAATGGATTTGCTGCAATACCACTCACAAGCCGCCGTCGCGAAATGGGCTTAAACGTACTGAGGGATGTTTCTTTAAAATAAAAACATAAGGGATAGAATAACGTGTAAAGTTAAAAAGCTCTATGCGTGTCCCATTTCAGAAGCAAGATAAGTTGGATCAATCCCCATGCGTGTTAAACTTTTATCATATTTGCAACTTAAATCACTTTCAAAAAGAAAACTAGGTGATGTAGAACTGATTAACCAACCATTTGTAGAAATTTCCGCCTCAAGTTGCCCCGCTTTCCATCCAGCATAACCTAATGCTACCAGTGCATGTTGCGGGCCTTGTTCACAACTGATTGCTTTTAATATATCAATTGTCGCAGTAAAACAGACCTTATCAGCAATAAAAACAGTTTCTTCACAAGCATAATCATCTGAATGAAGGACAAAACCGCGCGAAGGATCAACAGGACCACCATAGCGAACTGGAAACTGTTTTATTGGTTCAGAAAGATGTTTTTTTTGTCTACTGTCTATGACTCCAAGGTGAAGCAAAAGCTCTGGAAAATCAATATGATGCAATTGATTGAGAATAATGCCCATCGCACCAGAATCAGAATGCGCGCAAATATAAATAACAGAACGAATAAAGCGTTTGTCATTCATCCCAGGCATTGCTATGAGTAATTGTCCACCCAAAAAGCCATTACATTGCTTCATTAATCTG
Source organism: Bartonella sp. AU15XJBT (assembly GCF_028618615.1). Lineage (NCBI taxonomy): Bacteria > Pseudomonadati > Pseudomonadota > Alphaproteobacteria > Hyphomicrobiales > Bartonellaceae > Bartonella > Bartonella sp. AU15XJBT. The sequence continues at coordinate 120,521 of NZ_JAQITG010000005.1, read as the reverse complement.
TTATTCTCCATAATTTACATGATAAAAGTTCGTCCATTTAGTACACTAGGAAAATAAAACTCCAATGAGAAAAAGTAACATATTTACAAATTTACAAAATATCGCAACTTTCTTTTATAAAAAGCTTGTCGTTACTTTAAGCTTAACACTCATAGTTTTAGAATTACTTAATATTCCTGTAAATGCTCAAACAGAACAAAAACTCCAGCTTTTCTCAACCTCTTGGTATGAAACAGAGGGTGGCCGTATCCGATTAGCAATCACGGAACCTTCTCTTTCTGGAATGAGAGAAGGCTTTATTGAAATTGTGCTTAAACCAGGCTGGAAAACGTACTGGCGTAATCCAGGTAATTCAGGAATGGCACCCTTTTTTAATTTCAACCAACAGATTTCATATGAAATCTTTTATCCTATTCCACAGCTTTTTGAAACAGAAAATGATTGGTCATTAGGCTATAAAGATAAAGTGATATTGCCTTTTAAATTATCTTCTTCAAACAAAAATTTAAGTGGTGCTTTCACTCTTGGATTATGCCATAAAATCTGCCTTCCATTGACTGTTAACTTTGATTTTTTACCATCTGCTCTTAAAAACAAATATCTTCCTGCTTCCTTGTTAAAAAACGCCCAAGATTCTCTGCCACGCATGACGCAAAATGCCCTAAAAATAAGCGCCGAAAAAAATAATAACACCCTCCTTATAAAAATACAAAATAACAACAAAAGCACGCCTTGCTCTCTCTTTTTAGATGGAGGAGAAATGCAAATTGGAGCAGCAAAAAAAATCAATGATAATGCAGAATATACACTCTTTAGCGCTCCACTCTATTTCGTACCAGAGGAAAAAAAACAAAAAATTTTTTATACAGTTTCTTTTAAAGATCACGCCTTAAGTGGAACATTTATAGTCCATACACAATCACCCCCTCTTGCTATCCCATGATAAAAGAGAAAAGATTCTCAAACAGCAATTATGTTGGGAAACGTCCATTTTCGCGATATTGTGCAATTGCTTTGCGCGCAAGGGCATCAGCTCGTTCATTCTCTGGATGTCCCGCATGCCCTTTTACCCAGTGCCATCTGACTGTATGACAAGAACAAGCAGTCTCAAGAGCTTGCCATAACTCCATATTTTTCACAGGACTTTTTGATGCAGTGCGCCAATTATTCTTTTTCCAATCTTCAATCCACTTAGATATACCGTTACGCACATAAACTGAGTCTGTATAAAGATCGACCAAACAGGACTCTTTAAGTGCCTTTAATGCAAAAATTGCCGCCATGAGTTCCATTTGATTGTTTGTTGTATGAGCATTACCGCCATAAAGCTCACGTTCATGACCATTCCAGCGTAAAATTGCTCCCCAACCTCCAACTCCAGGGTTTCCTGAGCAAGCACCATCTGTATAAATTTCAACGACTTTTTGTTGTCTTGCCATAAAATTTAAAAACCTAATCCACTTAGCGAATTTACGTTACTGAAAAAACAAAGCTTGTGCCAATATTCCCATGGATCTTTTTTAATAACAAAGCTCTCAGGCGGTGTATTAAACCAATCATAAAGACGTGTGAGTAAAAAACGTAAAGACGCACCACGAGCTAATAAAACAATCTTGTCCAATTCTAAAGAGATCAATGGTCGTATTTTTTGATAATTTTCCAATAACTTACGTGCTTTGGTAAGATTATAAGAATGATCAGGTTCAAAGCACCAAGCATTTAAACAAATCGCTAAATCATAAGAAAAAAAGTCATTACAAGCAAAATAGAAATCTATCACACCAGAAAGACGATGATTCACAAAAAAGACGTTATCATTAAATAAATCCGCATGAATAATGCCTGTTGGTAAATTGAATGGCCAATTTTCCTGTAAAAAAGCCAATTCCGACTCAATTTTTTGTCCAAACTCTTTTAACAATGCATCCTCTGTGGTTTGACAACGTTGCCACAATACCTGCCAATCCATAATAGAAAGCGTATTTTTACGACTGAGTGTAAAATCCTGTCCTGCTAAATGCAATTGCGCTAACCCCGTCCCTACTTCGCCACAATGACCTATATCGGGCTGACGGATCCACTCTCCTTCTAGAAAGGTGATAATAGCAGCAGGGCGTCCCGCTAGTTCACCGATCATCATTCCATCATTTTGAATAACGGGTTGTGGACAAGGAATTCCACGCTGTCCTAAATGCTGCATCAAGCAACAAAAAAAAGGTAAATCATCTTTTGAAATACGCTTTTCATAAAGTGTTAAAATAAACCGCCCTTGTGTTGTCTCCAGCATAAAATTAGAATTTTCAATCCCCTCCTCTATCCCTTGATAAGATAAAAGTGACCCTATTGTGTAACGGGTTAAAAACGCTTTTAAATCATTTGGGTGGATATCTGTATAAACGGCCATTATTCTGCTTTCATTGTAGACATGTCTGTATTCTCATTTTCATTTTTTGCATTATTTACTTGACCATTCACAAATGCCATATCTTGAGACGTTAAAATGACATCTCGTAATTCGCGACTCACCAAAAATCTTTCCGTTTCCACCACTGTTTCAGCTAATTCTATGGTCACATCATAACGCGCACGAAACGCTGAAATAATTTCATCAATAATAATTTCAGGCGCTGAAGCCCCTGCTGAAAGACTGACAACAGAAAGAGCTTTTAGGTTTTCAAAATTAATTTCATTAGCACGCTGAACTAAAATAGCTTGTCGCGCACCAGACTTTTCTGCAACCTCTACCAAACGTCTTGAATTAGAAGAATTTGGCGCTCCAACAATCAAAAACAAATCACTCCCCTTTGCTGCTGCCTTAACCGCATCTTGTCGATTCGTTGTAGCATAGCAAATTGACTCAGCCGCTGGGGCTGCTAATGTAGGAAAACGTCGTTGTAATACATTAAGAATTCCTGCAGTATCTTCAACAGAAAGTGTTGTTTGTGTGACAAATCCTAATTTATCCGGATCACTTGGTTGATAATGCAAAGCATCTTCTATCGTTTCAATAAGCGTCACAGCCCCCTCTTCAAGCTGTCCCATTGTCCCTATAACCTCAGGATGATCAGCATGACCAATCAATATAACATGACGGCCGTGACGTTGATGCCGTATCGCTTGTTTATGAACTTTCGAGACCAACGGGCATGTTGCATCGAGATAAAATAAATTATAACGTCGTGCCTCTTCTGAGACAGATTTTGGTACACCATGAGCAGAAAAAACAACTGGTTGATTGCGATGTTCTTCTGGAATCTCATCAAGTTCTTCAACAAAAACAGCTCCCCTTTGCTGTAATCCCTCAACCACGTAGCGGTTGTGTACAATTTCATGACGAACATATACGGGCGCACTATATTTTTTTAACGCAAGGAGAACAATCTGGATAGCACGATCAACCCCTGCACAAAATCCACGTGGACCACAAAGACGTATCGTTAAAGGGGGAAGTCCAGACATAAATCATCCTTAATCGCTATAGCTTTAGTCTCATATTCAAAAAAACGATTATTACATATGAATAAGCAATGTAAAAAAACACGCAATATCATCTTTGCATAAGAATACATTCTATAACATTTTTTTGCAGAAAAGCTCTTTTAAAATTTGCTGTTTCATTTTATTTGCTTAAAGGTCGATAAAATACCAAATAAGAGATTCAATCAAAAGAACTCCAAAGACAGCTGCCAAATAAAGTAACGAAAAGAAAAACGTTTTTTTGGCCATTAAAATAGTTTCATCATGTGTATTAGCTTTCCACAAACGATAAGCAAAATAAATAAAGATAATGCCTAAAATTGTCGAAAAAATGCCATAAAAAATTCCACCAAGACCGGTAAAGCAAGGAGCAACAGCGCATAGTACCATCAAAATAGTATAAAATAAGATCTGTTTTTTTGTTGAGTATTCCCCTCGTACATTAGGCATCATAGGAATGCCTGCAGCCTCATAATCAAGAGATGAAAAGAGAGAAAGCGCCCAAAAATGAGGAGGAGTCCACATAAAAATGATTAAAAATAATAAAAAGCTATCAATACTCACTGTCCCAGTTGTCGCGGCCCATCCAATCATTGGTGGAAAAGCCCCAGAAGCACCACCAATAACAATATTTTGCGGTGTAATACGCTTTAACCAAATTGTATAGATAACGACGTAAAAGAAAATCGTAAAAGCAAGAAAAAATGCAGCAAACCAATTAATGAAACTCCCCATAACCAATACCGAAAGCAGAGACAAAACCATGCCAAAAATAAATGCCTTTTGGGCGCTGATTTTACCCATAGGAATGGGGCGCTTTTTGGTCCGTTCCATCACGGCATCAATGTCTGCATCATACCACATATTCAGCGCTCCCGCACCCCCACCACCAGCAGCAATACATAAAATTGCTAAAAAACCATACCACGGATTGATAGAAACAGGAGATACAACCAAACCGACCAGTGCTGTAAAGACCACAAGTGACATAACACGCGGCTTTAATAATGTGATATAATCACCAATACTGGATTTTGGTGGCGTTGATTTACCATTCGCAACCGATAACTCTCCTGAAACAGACATTCCACACAAAACCCTTTTCCATTTCTGTCATTCACAAATAAATATTATCTGGCAAACATTATTTGGCAAATAATATCCAACGTATGGGAATGCTCCATTAAGACCAATCATATTTTTGAGAAAATATGGCATACCCTTTTTGTACGTATCCTCTAAAAATAGGTAAAAATATCTGCAACAAAAATGCATTTTTCAATCAACATTTTCTCTTAATATTACAAATGTATCATAAAAGTGTATTCTACCAAACATCATAAAGCCATGCTGAAAATTTATTCCCTATAAAATGCTCTTTCTTCTCATTTTCCTTTATTTCTTGCATAGGGATGAATATATTTTGTAAATATGGGTTTTGTGTTATAGTTTTTATGTGGGGAATTCATTTTTTATGCAAATCTATGCAGGGTTGTGTGTGTTGAATCGGATAGGATGTTCTGTGATACTTTATAAATTACTCAAAAAAGCTTTTTTTATTGGTGCTGTTCTTCACACATTTTATAGTAGTTCTATCAACCATGCTTTTGCACAAACACCTTATGCGCAAAATGTCCCTGCCCCACAAACCTATGGTGCATGGACAAAAGTTTGTACTCTACCACCAGGGACACCTAATATGCAATGTGAAGTTGTACAAAACGTCCATACACAAGATCGTCATGATATTACCTTGCGCGTTACATTTTATAAACTTCCTCAAAAGCAAGGTGCTTTAATGCGTGTTTTTGTTCCGATTCGCGTTGAGTTACGTCCTGGCGTCGGAATTAAAATTGACAATAAAAATATGGGCAGAATGGAATATCGTCGTTGTCTTGGTGATAATTGTGTTGCTGAAGCTTTTCTTAAAGAAGACGTATTACAACTCTTTTTAAAAGGGAAAATGGCAACCTATTTTATCTTTACGACCCCGGAGCAAGGAATTGGAGGTCTCGTTGACCTTGATGGCCTTGGCGATGCCTATGCAACTTTACCCACATGAATGAAATCAACGCACATTGGATGATTAAAATCTCATTATATATTTTAAGAGCTTCTTAAGCTAGATCAATGAAAATCTTCTAAGCCCCCAATAAAAATAGGATAATTCTTATGAAATCGCTGATTGATCATTTTGATATTGCTTCCTCTAAAGTGCAATCACTTGTACAGGAAACGCTTCATCATGCTGATGATGGCGAACTTTACCTTGAGTATACAGAAAGCGAAGCCCTTTTATTTGATAATGGACAACTTAAAAACGGTTCTTTCCATCAAGATATGGGGTTTGGTCTGCGTGTCGTTGCTGGAGAAGCGACTGGATATGCACATTCTAGTGAATTATCAGCTTCTGCACTCAAACGTGCTTGTGAAGCAGCTAAAGCTGTTACCTATAATAATCATGCCGGTCCTTATAGCATAGCCCCTCAACGAACAAATAAGAGACTTTATCAACCGCATAATCCCCTTGATGCTCCGTCATTTGAAGAAAAAAGTGCTCTTTTGCAAAAAATTGATGCTTATTTAAGAGCAAAAAATGACAAATTGCATCAAGTGACTGTTTCTCTTTCGGGCTCACTACAACATGTCGAAATTTTACGTGCAGATGGATATTTGGTTCGCGATATTCGTCCCCTTGTACGGCTTTCTATATCTGTTGTTGCGGCTGAAGGCAATCGACGTGAAAATGGTTTTTATGGATGTGGAGGGCGACAAGCATTTGACCAATTTATTCGTGAAGACAATTGGAAACAAGCCGCGGATGAAGCCTTACGTATGGCTTTAACAAATTTAGAAGCAGAAGCAGCACCTGCAGGAACATTTGATGTTGTCTTAGCCAATGGATGGCCTGGCGTTATGCTCCATGAAGCCGTAGGTCATGGTTTAGAAGGTGACTTTAACCGCAAAAAAACATCTGCTTTTGCTGGACTTTTAGGACAACAAGTTGCGGCAAAAGGTGTTACAGTTGTTGATGATGGAACAATTCCTCATTGCCGTGGCTCTCTCACTATCGATGATGAGGGGACCCCTTCAGGATATAACGTCCTCATTGAAGATGGAAAACTCGTTGGTTTTATGCAAGATAGGCTTAATGCACGACTTATGGGGAGTCAATCAACTGGAAATGGACGGCGTGAATCCTATGCTTATGCCCCAATGCCACGAATGACCAATACAATCATGCTAGGAGGAGATAAAACACCTGAAGAAATCCTTTCTTCCCTTAAAAGTGGTATCTATGCTGTTTCATTTGGTGGAGGACAAGTTGATATTACTTCTGGCAAATTCGTCTTTGAATGTACTGAAGCATACCGAGTAGAAAATGGTAAAATTGGTGCACCAATCAAAGGTGCAACTCTTATCGGAAATGGTCCGGATGCTATGAAACGTATCACAATGATTGGGAATGATAGTAAACTGGATAATGGTATTGGTATGTGCGGGAAAGCTGGCCAAAATGTTCCTGTTGGTGTTGGACAACCTCATCTGCGAATCAATAATATGACAATCGGTGGAACTGCGTTATAAAAGAGCAAATTTGCTTATTTCTTTCCAATATTGCCCCCTCCCGTCTATTAAAACGACTTATGAGGCAAGGTCTTTTTGTGTAACCAATTGATTTATAAAGATAACCTAGCGTCATTCAACTTGAATGAGACCCCTCAATACCATAGGATTCTCTTATTTTAAATCTGTGCATGTTGAATCAATAAAAATCATTGGTTTATAGGTTACAAGCGGGGAGAGCCATGTAGAGCGAAACTGCACAAGAAAGACATGCCGAACTGTCTCAAATACCAAAGGCTGTCACGACATTGGGAAATGGCAAATATAATGGTGGTGCTTGTTCAGACGCACCTTCTTCGTAATAGTTAGTCTTTTGTGTAGGGTAACGCTGTCTTTATAAAAAAGTCTAAAATAAGAATACTTCTTATATTCAGTGTTCTCATTCAATGAGAAAAGAAAAAAGCCTTTATTATAGATAAATGAGAAAAAGATTTTATAATAATATTCACGTGAACTAAAAAAATCTTCATAGCGTTAAAAAATTTTCAGGCTAAAGCTTCCAGCCCTTCTTCTTTTTCTTTTTGCTCAAAACAGCAACAATTTCAACATGGGTTGACCATAAAAATTGATCAATTGGTGTGATTTTTTCTATTGTATACCCCCCTGCAACAAGAAGTGATAAATCACGCGCAAATGTAGCAGGATTACACGAAATTGCCACAACACGTGATACTGTTGCCTTCGCCAATTCACGGACTTGTTCCTCTGCACCAGCACGAGGAGGGTCAAAAACAACACTCTCAAAACACTCAAGTTCCTTTACAGAAAGTGGATGGCGGAAAAGATCACGTTTTTCACAAGTGACTGTTTTTAAACCAGTTGAAAAACGCGCTGCTGAACTTAAATTTTCTAATGCTTTCTCATTATTTTCTACCGCATGAACATTCATCTTTTTTGCCATACGCAAGGTAAATGTTCCTACCCCTGAAAACAAATCAAGAGCATTCTTTGCTTTTTTTAAATGTGTCAAAATAATATTGCCCATTATATTTTCAGCTTCGCAGGTTGCTTGAAGAAAACCACCAGAAGGGAATTCAACACGGACATCTCCAAAGTAAATTACTGGTTTTTCTCGTTCAATCAAAACTTCACCATCAACAGATAAACGCGTAATCCCATATGAAAGAGCGGCACTAATCATTTTCTGACGGAGTGCTTCATGGTGTACAATACAACCGCTTAAAGCAACATCTAAACCATTTTCAACGCATGTTATCGTAACATGAAACCGTTTGACAGAGCTGCTTAGAAAAGCACAGAGCTCTCTGATATTACGCAACTGAGAAATAAGTTCTGGATGGCTTACTGGACATTCCTCAAGAGCGACAATCTCATGAGAGAGATAACGATTAAAACCAACTTTTTGACCTTGTGGAGTCATAGATGCTGTTAGAGTCACCCGCCGTCGGCTATAGGGTTTACATTCTATTAAAGGTGTAACAACGCTATTAATTCCATACTTTTTAAGTGCATCAACAACCAATTGTCGTTTCCATACGCGATAAGCATCAGCACGCCAATGTTGAAGCGTACAGCCTCCACATTCTCCAAAATGCTGACAAAGCGCATCAACGCGTTCTGGGGATTTTTCTTTTAATGCTATATATGTTGCATATTTTCCATGAACAATAATTTCAGCATATTCTCCTGGCAAAGTAAAAGGAACATAAACAAAGCCATGCCTCGTCTTAGCAGTACCATAACCATTTGTTCCAATATGGTCGATGATAACATTATCACTCACTGTTGCTTTTCTCCGAATAGTAAATATTCCACATTGCCATCACCTCCTTTAATAGGGGAAGGAAGTAAATCTTTTGCACGCCATCCTGTTTGCGTATTGAGCCAGACAAAAAGTCCCTCAGCGGTTTCTTTAGCTCTTGAGGGATCTAATATTCCTCCCTTACCAAGGTGTTTACGACCAACCTCAAACTGAGGCTTTACCAGTAAAACAGCTTGGGCACCCTTTTTGGCTAAAGACAAAACGGGAGGCAATGCAAGTTTGAGAGAAATAAAGCTAACATCTGAAACGATAAGATCAATTTCCCGCCCGCCTAAATGTTCCTGTTGGAAATCTCTAACATTCAAGCCTTCTAATAATGTTATAGCGCTGTTGCCCAATAAACGTTTATCAAATTGATGATGCCCAACATCAACAGCAATGACATGCGCTGCTCCTCGTTCTAAGAGAACTTGTGTAAAACCACCTGTTGATGCACCAACATCAATGGCTGTCACTTTATCCGTTATAATCGGAAATGCATCAAGTGCTGCAATCAATTTCAATGCTGCCCGCGAAACATAATTCTGCGCTGGATCACAAACAACAATCTCTGCATCATCAAAAAAAGTTTCCCCCGCTTTAAAAACTCTTTCACCATTAACTTTAACAGTTTGGCGCATGACAGCATCACGTGCGCGGGAACGTGTCGTAAAAAAGTTTCTTTCAACTAAAAGAATATCGAGTCTTTTTCTGGAAGCCATCTCATACTCGAATTTTCTATTCCATTTGAATTTTGCGTCCCAAAGCCATCAATACCGTGTTGACAATACCCACCGCATCAAGCCCAATCATTGAGAGAACTTTTTCTGGTGGACCATGATTCAAATATTCATCAGGAAGTTTTAATGTACGAACTTTCAAACCATGCTCTAAGAGCCCTTCTTGTGCTAAAAATTGTAATAAATGCGCTCCAAATCCACCGATTGCCCCTTCTTCAATTGTCACCAATACTTCATGCTCACGAGCTAAACGACGCATTAAATCCTTATCCAAAGGTTTTGCAAACCGTGCATCTGCAACCGTTGTCGATAACCCTTTAGCCCCCAACCTATCAGCAGCTCGCAACGCTTCTGACATTCGTGTTCCAAAACAAACCAGAGCGATCCTATTTCCTTCACGCAGAACGCGTCCTTTTCCAATCTCTAATATCTCACCACGTTGCGGTAAATCTATACCAATACCTTCACCACGTGGATAACGAAAAGAAATGGGGCCTTGATCATAAGCTGAAGCTGTACGCACCATATGCATCAGTTCAAGTTCATCTGAAGGCGCCATAACAACAAACTCAGGAAGCGTGGCCAAAAAAACAATATCAAAACTGCCAGCGTGCGTTGCACCATCTGCCCCCACAAAACCTGCGCGATCAATGGCAAAACGTACCGGTAATTTTTGAATTGATACATCATGAATAATTTGATCATAAGCACGCTGTAAAAAAGTAGAATAAATTGCAACAAAAGGCTTATACCCTTCACAAGCAAGTCCTGCCGCAAAAGTTACGGCATGTTGCTCAGCAATCCCAACATCAAACATCTTTTCAGGAAATTTTTCTGCAAAAGCATCAAGTCCTGTCCCTGTTGGCATCGCTGCCGTTATGCCAACAATCTTATCATCATGGCAGGCTTCTTCTATTAAAGCTTTAGAAAATACCTTAGTATAGGGTAAAATATTACTTGATGCCTTAATTTGTCTTCCTGTCGTGACATCAAAACGATTAACACCATGATATTTATCAGATGAGGCTTCTGCGGGTGGATATCCCTTTCCCTTATGGGTTATAACGTGCACCAAAACAGGACCATTAGGGTATTCACGAACATTTTTTAAAACAGGCAATAAATGCCCTAAATTGTGCCCATCTATGGGTCCAACGTAATAAAAGCCAAGCTCATCAAATAACGTTCCCCCAACCAAAAGGCCACGCGCAAATTCCTCTGAACGACGTGCCTTATCCAAAAAAAACTTTGGCAATTTTTCGCTCAACATCTTTACGCGTTCACGCAAATGACGATAAGAAGGACGAGACACTAATCGTGCAAGATGCGCACTCATAGCACCTGTAGGCGGTGCGATAGACATATCGTTATCATTCAGAACAACAATCAAGCGTGCATCTAACGCACCAGCGTTATTCATTGCTTCATAAGCCATACCCGCAGACATTGCACCATCACCAATGACAGCAATGATATTGCGTCTTGTCTCTTCTTTCAAAGCACTTGCCACCGCCATGCCAAGCCCCGCGGAAATAGATGTCGATGAATGACCCGCTCCAAATGGATCATATACACTTTCTGAACGTTTTGTAAAACCTGATAGTCCCCCCTCTTGACGTAATGTGCGAATTTTTTCTCTCCGCCCTGTTAAAATTTTGTGCGGATAGGTTTGATGACCAACATCCCAAATAATCCTATCCTCGGGTGTATTAAAAATATAATGTAATGCAACTGTAAGCTCAACAACACCAAGTCCCGCCCCAAGATGACCACCTGTTACAGAAACAGCATCAATTGTTTCGGTCCGCAACTCATCAGCCAACTGTACCAGATCAGACTCAGATAATGCCCGCAAATCTCGCGGAAAACAAACACGGTCAAGCAATGGTGTTAAGACCTGAGACAAAAAAATTCCTTTCTATTATCTTAGCTCAAGAGAAAGCAACGATAAAAATATATCTTCTCTACTCGTTTATTGAGAGCTTTACATCTTTTCTACTGAAAAATGCTTTTCTCTCTTTGAGATGATTAATGATCTTTTCCATTTTTAACTTATTTTATAAAAAAGAAATCAATAAAATTTGCTTTTTATAAACTAAGATTATTGCATCTCTTAGAGTCCCACAATAAATATCCCAAAATATTTAATATTATTGAGCATCAAGTGGTTCTACTCCTTCTGGAGAACATTCCTGTGAAAGCTGAATTTTTTCAACTTTGGCTTCAGCAACTTTTAAGAGTTTTTCACAATGTTTTTTAAGCGCTTCACCACGTTCATAAATATCAATGGATTGTTCCAAAGGCACATCGCCACGTTCCAAATTTTCAACAATAGCTTCAAGTTGCTTAAGCGCTTGCTCAAAGCTTAAGGTCGTAATATCACCCTCTTGTATCTCTTTTTTCATATGAACCTCAAAAAATATCTGTTCTAGATATACGAATTCCAAAACCTTCTAAACCTACATAATGATGCTCTTTAGAAGCATAAACAATAACAGAGCCTATTCCTAAATATTTTAAAATTTGTGATCCTAAACCAATTTTGCGCCATTCTTCTTCACGCTCAATCGCCTGCACATGGTTTTCTAAAACGTCTCTTTCCATGTTTTGAATGCCAATAGTTGATTGTATAATAGATCCTTCACGCAAATAAACAAATACGCCACGTTTTTCTTTTTCCATCATACGCTGCATCATCACCATGATATCTGAAGATTGACAAAAAACGTCATTTATAATGTTTTCATGATGGAAATGCACAGGAATATCATCACCCTCACGGATATCACCAAAAATAATCGCAACATGCTGAACAGCTTCCCAAGGAAGTTGATAACTTTGAATAATAGCCGGTCCTACCGGTGTTTCAATCGGCATTTCCCCAACATGCTTGATCAATATTTCTTTACGCTGGCGGTAAGCAATTAAATCTGCAACCGTTATGATATGCAACCGATGTTCTTGTGAAAATTTTGTAATCTGATCGCCATGTTTAACGCTTCCATCATCATTGACTAACTCACCGATAACACCAACCGGCGGTAAACCAGCTAATTTACATAAATCAACAGCGGCTTCTGTATGACCTGAACGCATAAGAACCCCCCCTTCATGCGCGATCAAAGGAAAAACATGTCCTGGACGAACAAAATCATCCGCACCTGCATTTGAATTTGCAAGATTACGCACCGCCAATGTACGGTCATGCGCCGAAATCCCTGTTGTTATACCGTGTTTAAAATCAATAGTAACAGTAAATTGTGTCCCATGTGCAGAGTTATTATCTCGTACCATAGGAGCAAGATTAAATCGTTGTGCCTCTTTTTTGGGCATAGGTGTACACACAATCCCTGTTGTGTGACGAAGAATAAATGCCATCTTTTCTTCTGTACAATGCGCTGCTGCAACTGTTAAATCACCTTCATTTTCACGGTCATTATCATCTGTCACCACAACAATTTCACCGCGTTCAAAAGCTTTAAGCGCAGAAACAATTTTTTCTTCATTATACGCCATTATTCACCTTCTCAATCACCCAACTTGACCGCGATGTCTTAAATAATGGTCAGCAATAGCACAAGCTACCATCGCTTCACCAACAGGAACGGCACGAATCCCAACACATGGATCATGACGTCCCTTCGTTATAACGTCTACATCATGACCATCAACATCAATGGAGCGACAAGGCGTTAAAATGGATGAAGTAGGCTTTACAGCAAAACGTGCAACAATTGGCTGTCCACTCGATATTCCCCCTAAAATACCCCCAGCATGATTGGATAAAAAAAGTGGTTTTCCATCATTTCCCATCCGCATTTCATCGGCATTTTCTTCTCCCCTCAAGCGGGCTGCCGCAAAACCATCACCAATTTCAACCCCTTTTACCGCATTAATTGACATAAGGAATGATGCAATGTCTTGATCAAGTTTTGCGTAAATAGGGGCTCCTAAACCTGCCGGAACATTTTCTGCAACGATCTCCACAACCGCACCAACAGATGTACCATCTTTACGGATTTTACTGATATAATCACTAAAAATCTGAACCATCTCTGCATCAGCTGTAAAAAAAGGATTATTTTCAACCTCTGACCAATCCCAACGATCACGATTAATATGATGGGGACCAATTGCTACCACGGCTCCTCGTACAACCAAATGAGGCACAACTTTACGAGCCAAAGCACCAGCCGCAACGCGTGCTGCCGTCTCGCGTGCTGAAGCACGCCCCCCCCCCCGAAAATCACGAATGCCATATTTAACATCATACGTATAATCTGCATGACCAGGACGATATTGATGAGCGATTTCTCCATAATCTTGAGAGCGTTGATCTGTATTTCGAATCAACAAAGAAATTGGCGTGCCTGTTGTAACTAATGTCGTCCCGTCTTCCTGCGCAATCGCTCCTGAAAGAATTTCTACTTGATCTTGTTCTCGGCGCTGCGTTGTATATTTAGATTGCCCGGGTCTACGCTTATTAAGATAAGCTTGAATTTCTGCAAGAGTAAAAATAATTCCGGGTGGGCAACCATCAATGACACAACCAAGAGCAGCACCATGACTTTCACCCCATGTTGTTACACGAAACAAATGACCAAATGTATTATGCGACATGAAAAAAGATCCATTTCTCTGTCAAATATACGCAACGACAACGCATGTTGAGCTTTACACAAAACCGCTCTTTACTACAAATATTCTTAGCCGCTTCAAATTTGGTCAAATCACCGCTGTCCAATACGGGTCCTTAAACCAAACTTATTCTTTAACGACGGAAATATCTGGTGCATCAACGGCTTTCATACCGATGATATTATAGCCTGAATCGACATGATGAACTTCACCGGTAACAGAACGAGACAGATCCGAGAGAAAATAAAGAGCAGAATCACCCACCTCTTCAATCGATACCGTACGACGTAAGGGAGCATTATATTCATTCCATTTTAGAATATAACGGAAATCACCAATACCTGAAGCCGCTAACGTTTTAATTGGTCCAGCTGATATCGCATTAACACGAATATTTTGGGGGCCTAAATCTACCGCTAAATATTTCACGCTCGCTTCAAGAGCTGCTTTGGCAACCCCCATAACATTATAATTGGGAACAACCTTTTCCGCACCATAATAGGTTAGTGTTAAAATTGAACCACCGTCTAACATCAACTTTTCTGCACGCTTTGTTAGCGCTGTTAGGGAATAAACCGAAATATTCATGGTCATCATAAAATTTGATTCGCTGATATCAACATAACGACCAGTTAATTCATCTTTATCAGAAAAACCAATAGCATGAACTAAAAAATCAAGTTTACCCCATTTCTTCTCTATGGCTCTAAAGACTGTATCAATAGAGGTACTGTCAGAAACATCACAATGTCCACAAACAAACCCTTTTAATTCTTCAGCCAAAGGCTCAACACGCTTTTTCATTGCTTCACCCTGATAGGTGAAAGCAAGCTCTGCTCCTGCAGCACTTGCTGCTTTAGCGATTCCCCAAGCGATGGAGCGATTATTGGCCAACCCCAAAATTAAACCACGCTTACCGTACAATAAACCATTACCCTTCGCCATCAGCACTGCCCCATTGTTACTTAAAATTAATATTATTCATCTGCCTATGACACAGGTCAACTTTTTCTTCAAGTAATTGGTTTAAAATCAAACAAAAACCACACTTTGTATATATAAAAAATTTTAAAAATTAATCTTTTTGCGTTTGCAAAAACTGTTCTAGCGCAGCATTTTCACTTTCCGGCAACATAACACGAACATGCACATAAAGATCATCTCTTGTACCATTTTTTAAACGAAGCCCTTTTCCTTTCAACCGCAAAACGCGATCAGAACTTGACCAAGCAGGAATCGTTAAAACCACACGTCCTTCCAATGTCTCAACTTCTTCTTTTGCTCCCAAAACAGCATGTTTAAGAGAAACGGGTAAATCAAGATGAAGCGCCCTTCCTTCAACCCGAAAACGAGGATGTTTTTGAATCTGAATGGTAATCAACGCATCTCCTGCTTGCCCATGAGGAACCTCTTCTCCCTGACCTTTTAAACGAATAGTTTGCCCATCTTCAATATAATCGGGAAGTTTAATTTTTAACTTTTTTCCATGAGGAAAAACAGCTTCCACCTTTTCTGCGCCAACCATCTGCTCTAATGTTATGGTAAGATTAGCGCGAATATGGGCTCCTTGTTGAGGGCGATTATAGTGTGTGGAATTTGAAAAGCTACCACCTCCCCCAAATAGATCGCGAAAAATATCACTCGCATCAAAACCTGGTCCCCCTGAAGAGGAAAAATCAAATCCTTTCGCTCTTCCTGAAAAGGGATTTTGTTTATTACTAAAATTTTCACCAGCACCATAGGCTTGATAAAGCGGTTTGCCTTCCATATCAATTTCACCGCGGTCAAATTGTGCCTTTTTATCTTTATCACCTATAATTTCATAAGCTTGATTAATTTCAGCAAACTTTTCTTTAGCCTTTGCATCATCTTTATTGTGGTCTGGATGATACTTCTTTGCTAATCTTCTAAATGCTGATTTAATCTCTTGCGGTTTTGCGGTACGTGCCACACCCAGAATCGTGTAGGGATCACGCATATTGCCCTCTTTTCAATTTTTTCGTTTTCAAAATATCAACGGATACGTTGCTCAATACCCCTCATAGCTTTATCAGTCTATTCTAGAGAATAATTTCTTCTTTTCTTTTATATGTCTATCAAGAAACTAAAATACCAGATAAAATGAGATATTTATTTAATATAGCTTATTGTCGTCTATGCTAAAGACAAAAATAACGAGACCTCCATAAAAATACGCGTTAAAAATATATGAAAGCATTGGCTTTTTGAAAATAAGAAAAAATGGTACTTTACTTCTTGATGAAAAAGTAAATGAGAAAATGCCCTATGCTCACTGACATTTGGAGACACTATGAGCCATAAAATACCAACAGACGATCATTTTATGCAAATGCAAAAACCTTTTGAACTTTTTGCAAAGTGGCTTGAAGAAGCAACGATCAGCGAAATAAATGATCCGAATGCTATGGCACTCGCAACAGTTGACGAAACAGGACTTCCTAATGTTCGTATGGTTCTCCTCAAAGATTATAGTCCTCAAGGCTTCGTCTTCTATACCAATTATGAAAGCTGTAAAGGGCAAGAAATTTTAAAATCAATGAAAGCATCCTTAGGGTTTCATTGGAAATCGCTCCATCGTCAGGTCAGAATAAGAGGAATTGTTGAAAAAGTAAGTCCCCAGGAAGCCGATGCCTATTTCCAATCACGCCCCCGTGGGAGTCGAATTGGTGCATGGGCATCTAAACAATCTCAACCATTAGAAAATCGTTTTGTGCTCGAAAAGGCAATTGCTCAATATACTGCGCGTTATGCTCTAGGCCCTATTCCACGACCACCTTATTGGTCTGGTTTTCGTGTTAAACCCCTTTCTATTGAATTCTGGCGTGACCGCCCATTTCGTCTACATGATCGTCTGCTTTTTACACGCGATTGTGTTGAAAACAACAATTGGAAAAGACAAAAACTCTACCCCTAATCCTTCAAGCTTCATCGTTATGAGTTTTTTCTGACAGTTAAACGATTATTGTCTATTTGCAAAATTCTAAAAGGAGATGATTTATTTCATTTAAAGAAGAATTTTATTTTTACGATAAAAGTTGATTGATAATATTCTCTATCGCTTGAAGATAGGTTAGCGACAAGCTTATTGAAGAGAAAGTGCACTTTCAATTAAAAAATTGTTCATTCCTCCTAAAAACTATTTTCATTTCAATAAAATTTGATAAAAGCGTCGTTTCGAACCAGAAAAATCTGGAACGAAACTAATCATAAAATACAAACAAGCTTTGAAAATTCAAAGAATAATAAACTTTAAAATCAATGAAAGTATCTTTGTATTTTCATTCTTCTCCCCATCATTATAGAATACATAACTTTAACGTGTTGTTAAACTGTAGGATAAAATATCATCCATAGACCACCACAGACTAAACCAGCAAAAATCACAAAACCAATAAACGAATTAGATTTGAAAAGCCTAAGGCATTGTGCACTGTCATCTATATCAATGACTTTAATTTGAATAAACATATGGATGCTTGCCACAAAAATTCCCAAAAAACTCAATGGAGGAACTTTAGCCAAATAAAATGCTAAACTAACGAATACGACAAAACCACCATACAGAAATACTAAAGCACGCTTAGTGCCTTTACCAAAGAGAAGCGCCGTAGAACCGATACCAACAGTAATGTCATCCTCTTTATCTTGATGTGCGTAGATTGTATCGTATCCTATGGTCCACAAGATTGATCCCACATAAAGTAAAATTGGTTCCCAGCTTAAACTTCCAAACACAACGGCCCACCCCATTAATGCTCCCCAATTAAATGCAACGCCTAAAAAAAACTGCGGCCAATAGGTTACGCGTTTCATAAAAGGATAAAATGCAACGGCTATCAATGACGAAATGCCTAGAAAAAAACTAAACCTATTAAATTGTGATAAAACGCCTAAACCAACCAAACATTGCACAAGTATAAAAGCTTTTGCTTGAAACCGACTCACATGACCTGTCGGTAATGGACGAGAACGTGTTCTTTCTACCTGAGAATCGATTTTATGGTCAATAAGGTCATTCCAAGTACATCCAGCCCCTCGCATAGCGACGGATCCCAGAAAAAAAAGAAAAAGATACCAAACCCAATGAAGAAGCATTGATAAAAGAGGCTCATAATGCATGTCATAAGAGAGAAAAGCCATTGTTGTTGACCAAAAACAAGGCCACATCAACAATTGCCATCCGATAGGCCGATCCCAACGCGCCAATTGCGCATAAAACCATAAAGAACAGGGAAGAAAATTATAGACCCATTGTTTGGAAGATGCATCCATAACCCGTCCTTGGCTATCATGGGACTGAACATGGGGAATATTTTTATTTTTTTTCATCAAATGATTTACCTTTAGTCTTGCGATAGAGACATTTCATTCTTATGAGAAGAAGATGAAATTAATCATCTTTTATGAGAGGAGCAAGCAATGAATATTCTTCTTATCGGCTCAGGTGGACGAGAACATGCTTTAGCATGGAAAATCGCAGCATCACCACTGCTCAAAAAGTTATATTGCGCTCCTGGAAATCCTGCCACAACAGAATTTGGTGAAAATATTAATTTAGACATTGATGACCACCCCCTTGTTATTGATTTTTGTAAAGCACATTCTATTGATCTTGTGATTGTGGGACCAGAAGCACCATTGGTTGCAGGTATAACCGACTCTCTTAATAGCGCCAACATCTGTGTATTTGGTCCTACTCAAAAAGCTGCTCAACTAGAAGGTTCAAAAGCTTTTACAAAAGATTTATGTTGTAAGAATAACATTCCTACAGGAAGTTACCAATGCTTTAATGATGCGGCTAAAGCCAAAGCTTACATTCATCAACAAGGTGTTCCCATTGTCATTAAAGCCGATGGCTTAGCAGCTGGCAAAGGTGTTGTGGTTGCAACAACGATAGAAGAAGCATTTAACGCCGTTGATGCCTGCTTCAAAAGTGCCTTTGGAGATGCAGGAAACAAAATTGTTGTAGAATCTTTTCTTGAAGGCGAAGAAGCAAGCTTCTTCTGTCTTTGTGATGGTAAAATTGCCCTTCCCTTTGGATCTGCTCAAGATCATAAGCGTGTGGGGGATGGAGATACTGGAGCAAACACCGGTGGTATGGGGGCTTATTCACCAGCACCCATCATGACCGAAGAAATGGTGAATCGCGCCCTCAAAGAAATTGTTGAACCCGCTTTAAAAAGCATGAATGAAATGGGCGCCCCTTTTAAAGGCATTCTCTTCGTCGGATTAATGATAACGCAAAAAGGACCCGAACTCATTGAATTTAATGTACGATTCGGTGATCCTGAATGTCAAGTTTTAATGATGCGCCTCAAAGATGATATTCTACCGATTTTTCTTGCTGCTGCTCAAGGAAAACTTGAAAATAAACCTCTTCAATGGTCTGAAAAAACTGCTATCACCGTTGTTATGGCTGCTAATGGTTATCCAGGCTCTCCCCAAAAAGGAACTGTTATCCGTAACGTTGATAAAGTAAACACACTTCCGGATGTGAAAGTTTTCCAAGCTGGTACCGCATTGTGCAATGGAGAACTTATTGCAAATGGTGGACGTGTTCTCAATATAACAGCAACAGGAAAAACGATTACACACGCACAAAAACGTGCTTATGAAGCTGTTGATTGTATTGATTGGCCAGAAGGCTTTGTTCGTCGTGATATCGGATGGCGAGCCATTGCGCGAGAAAACTAAATCTTTTGGTATTCTTTTTTACGATTTGATTCTTTCACCTAAGAGCATGATACATGAATTTTCTTATTGTTTTGCATTGTCCATAACTTTGGGAAAAAATGAATATATTTTCCTTTAAAAAATAAAATACCTAAAAAAGAATGCGCTTCATGTTATTCAAGAACAAAGCAATATATCTCATGCTCTTTCTCCCATTTCACGATCTTAACCGTGAAGAGTATAAACCCATTCTGCAATCTTAACGAAATAAAGAAAAAAACCGATACTATCGTTTGATCCAACGCCCAATGTTACCGATAACTCTTGTTATCTAGAAAACTTATCAGAGAGTTTTTGCTCTTTTTGAGTACTTTTCATCCACATGAGCATTCCCTCTTGATAACGTGCAAGAAAATGATTTTGATTATAAGAGAGAAATGAGAATATTATATTCGTAGCTCTCATTTAATATGACAAAATGATTCATTATTTTTATAAATCAATAACTTGCTTTATAAAAAAGGAAGTAAAAAACACTCCCCGCCATTTGCTCGTGTTTTAACGATGTAGCAAAAACAAAAATTACATCATCAATAAAAAAAGCATTTAATATTAATCAATTTCTGCTGCCAATATGTACTGTCAAAAAAACTCTCATTTGCAATCCTTGACTTCCTCTTTGCCTTAAAGAGCTAGAACTCCCGCCAAAACCGAGCTCTAAACAGTCAGATTTCTTATTGAGTTTGTTCCCCTTGTCTTCCCACTCATGTACTTCACTGCTGTAAGGCTCGACAAACAAACTGAAGACTATTTACCACGTCCTCTAAAAACACCTCATATGTGAAGCTTGTGCATGCCTTATATCAGTGCGCTAAATAACAGTGTTTTACGACACAACAAGATCAATGCTTATAATCGAAAAAAATGAATACATATTAATATTATTGCAGTGTAATTCGATTTGCAATCACCAAACGCAAACCTAACGGATTGCTATAACGAAGAAAAAAACGCTTTTGTTTAGAATGCGACGCTGTATCAAAAAATCGATGTAAATCAGAGCGATCTTTTACAACCACAATGCGCTCATCTTCATTAATCATAAGCATGGGAAGATCATAAGTATCCGCCCACAACCGCCAATCCAGAAGAACATTATTCAAATCTCTGGAAACCAAAAGCGGAATACAAGATTCCTCATCTGCATGAAGTAATTCTAATGCAACAGCTCTCTCTCCTGAACATGTTTTTACGGTACGTGCCGCAATTCCTTTAAAATGATAAGAGGGCACTAAATGCGATAAGCTTGAAGGCTTATCCATTTTAAAAAAAACACCGCGCTCATTTAACGAACAAATGACCTTATTGCCCGTTTTGGATGAAAAATATGTCGTCGTTTGTGGCAAATGGCACGGATCTAACCGAAATTCAAGCACCGCTTTTGCCTGATTAAAGCATTGATTAGCCATATACAGTGTCCCAATTTATCTTAAATAACATACACCTTTTAGCAGCTTTTCCTCATTGGATTATTAAAAGTTTGAATAAAAAACAACTGGTTTATTTTTTGGTTATTAAAATCTAAACAAAAATACATGATCAGCATTTTTGAATTATAATACTTTTCTAGGATTCATGATTCCTAAAGGATCGAGTGTTTTTTTAATCCCTCGCATAATATCCAATGCGACAGGCGATTTAAAAGAACGAAGTTCTTCGCGCTTAAGCTGACCAATTCCATGCTCAGCAGAAAATGCACCTTGATAATCCATCACTAACCTATGAATGCGATGGTTCATTTTTGGCCATAACTGCAAGAATGCTGTCGTATCAGCACCTGTCGGTTGTGTAACATTATAATGCAAATTTCCATCACCCATATGTCCAAAACACACCACCCGCGCCCCTGGAGCAACATCTTCAACAATAAGTGCTGCCTCAGCAATAAAATCAGAAATGGAAGCAAGCGGTACAGCAATATCGTGCTTAATAGATCCTCCCAACAATTTTTGTGCCGGTGATATACTTTCTCGCAATTGCCAAAAAAAATCTTGCTGTTTTAAAGATTGCGCAATAATTGCATCTTCTATCACCGCCCTCTTTAAGGCTTTTTCTAAAATAATACTCAACACGGATAACGCCTCATCATTACCTTGCAACGATGAAATGTTCATTAATACATACCATTCATGTTTCTGTTGGAGGGGAGACTTCTCACACATCTTATAATCTAAAGCCATTTGCAAACTGAGGTTTCCCATAAGCTCAAAGCCCGTCACCATCCCTCCCCCATATTCTTGAGCCAAAGATAAAAATTCAAGAGCCTTCGCTGGACTATGTAATCCCACTAAAGCAACGGCTTTTCCTTTTATTTTTGGAAAAATCTTCAAAACGGCTGCAGTTATAATGCCTAATGTGCCTTCTGCACCAATAAAAAGATTTTTCAAATCGTAACCGCTATTGTCTTTTTTAATAAAGCGCAAATCATCCAAAATACGGCCATCCGGTAAAACAACTTCCAAACCAAGACAAAGGTCACGCATATTGCCATAAGCTAAAACAGCTGTCCCTCCAGCATTTGATGAAAGATTTCCTCCTATTTGGCAAGAACCTTCAGATGCCAAAGAAAGAGGGAAAAAACGGCCTGATTCATCCACTTTTTTTTGTAAATCCTGTAAAATAACACCAGCTTCTACAACAACAAAATTCCCTTCAAGATTCATCGCTTTAATCTTATTTAATCGCTCCATGGATAAAAGAACGCTCTCTCCTTTTTCATCTGGTTGTTGCCCCCCTACGAGCCCTGTATTTCCACCTTGAGGTACAATTGGTGTGCGTGTTTTACTCGCTAACTGCATAATCAATGAGATTTCTTGCGGTGAAGATGGACGTAAAAGTAAGGGTGTTTTGCCGTGAAAAAGCCCTCGCTCTTCAAGCAAATACGGTGCAATCAACGCCTGATCTGTTATAGCATGCTTGGCACCAACAATTTCTCTAAACCTCTCAATTAATTCCTGCTCCATGTTCATTTCTCCCTTGGAGCTGCAGCCCTTATAAGACGATCATTGATAGCTTCTCCTAATCCATATGATGGAATAGGTTCTACGGCTATACATCTCACTTTAAATGAATCTAATTCCTTCATGTATTGAAATAAATGAGAAGCTGCTTCTTCCAACTTTCCTTCTTCGCTAAGGTTTAAAATAAAAACAGCATTCTCAGCCCCCATAACACGCTTTGGACCAAATGCTAAAAGCGCTTCACCATTTTCCACCTTTTCTACATTCAAACGAATCGCGGCATTGGGAGCATAATGTGATTTTAACATCCCTGGAGCTTCAATCGCCGCCCTTTGATCTCTCCGTTTTAAAGACTTCCCCACAACTTCTTCAATTTTATCAGCCGAAAGCCCCCCTGGACGTAAAAGATAAATATTTTCACCACAAATCTTAATAATCGTTGATTCAAGCCCTATTCTAGCAGGTCCTCCATCCAATATCAAAGGAACAGATTCCCCCAAAGATGCAAAAACAGCCTCAGCCGAAGTAGGACTAAGACTCCCCGATTGATTCGCACTAGGCGCAGCAAGTGGACGGCCAAAACATTGTACAATTTCCGCAAAACGACTATCTGGAAAACGAATAGCCAATGTATTCAAACCGGCCGTTGTTAAAGGATGGATATTATGCTGTTCCTTTAAAGGTAAAACCAATGTCAAAGGACCTGGCCAAAACGCTTCCATTAGTCGATGCGAAAGAAAATCAATTTCAACATAGCGCTCCGCCATTTCAATACCGTTGACATGCGCAATAAGAGGATTAAATTGTGGACGCTTTTTTGTAGAAAAAATAGAAGAGATCGCCCTTCCATTGGTTGCATCGCCCGCTAATCCATAAACAGTTTCCGTTGGTAATGCTACCAACCTGCCTTGTTCAAGAAGCGCTATTGCTTCTTTTATCGAAACGCTATTGAGTGGTCGAATCGTCATGACACATCATTCCTATAACGCTCTTTGAGTGGCGCAAAACTATAACGATGTAATCTTACAATTGGACCATATTTATCAAGAGCCCTACGATGGGCTAATGTTGCATACCCTACATGCTTCTCTAAACCATACCCTTTATAAACTTGTCCAGCACATTCCATCATCCGGTCACGCGTTACTTTCGCAATAATAGATGCAGCTGCAATTGAAACCGAACGCTGATCACCCTTAATCAATGCCGTTGCGGGACAGGATAGCTGAGAAGGGATATCACGTCCATCAACAAGTACATAGTGAGCTGGAACAGCTAATCCTGTAATACAGCGACGCATTGCTTCCAAAGTTGCTTTTCTAATATTAGATTGATCAATTGTACGAGCGCAAAGACTAGCGACTGACACCGCTAATGCACTTTGCAAGATTTCATGATAAAGCCTACTCCGTTGAAGGAAGGAAAGCTTTTTTGAATCATTTAACCCATCAGGAATATGATCTTTATCCAAGATAACCGCTGCCGTTACCACAGGTCCAGCGAGAGGTCCCCGTCCTACTTCATCAACCCCTGCTATATGAAAAAAACCTTGTTTCTGCAAATCTAATTCGCACAAAAAATTTGGTTGAAGTGGCAAATTAAACCTCTTTGATAAATCACAAATACAACAAATACCCATCCATTTCTGCAATCTGCTTATTTTTTGCAAGCGTTACAGTTTTAAATAGCTCTTCAAACATTGCGTGAATTATTGCACAAAAGGTAGAAATAAAATACGAAATTAAAGACTATCTTATCGTCCATTTTCTCTTCTAAAAGATTATTATAGCATGTATTCATTTTATCTAAAAAACAAAAAAAGAGATTTCTTTAGTTCCCTTCTTCATTCTGTATAATAGAATCATGATAAAATGAAAGCCTTTATTTCTCAAATAGCCCCCAAAGTCATGATCGGTTTAACAAACCAATTTGGGTGCATTGATTTGATAAAAAGAGCTGCCTGTTGCGCTGCTTGTTGATTTTTAAAAATGCCAAAACAAGTTGCCCCCGTTCCGGACATGCGAGAAAAAAGAGAGCCACATTCATCTAATATAGATAACACTTGTGTTAACTGAGGTGCCATTTTTAATGCTGGAGAAAAAAGATCATTTCGCGTTTCTTGTAAAGCTTCAACCAATAAATCAACACTCTTTAAAGCGACTGGATCAATTTTTAAAGGAGAATGATGGCGCTTGTCTAACGCTTTAAAAACAGCTTGTGTTGAAATCTCTTGTCCATGATTAACCAATACTATCGCAAGAGAACAAGCTTCTTTGAGTCGTATAATCTCTTGGCCAATCCCTTTAACCAAAAGTGGCTGCTGATATTCCAATGCAAAAAGACACATGGGAATATCAGCACCAAGGATTAAACTCATTTTTGCTAATTTTTCGCAAGAACAATCAAGATTCCATTGTCGACGCAATATACTGATAACCCCTGCGGCATCACCTGAGCCACCACCAATGCCTGAAGCAATAGGGAGTGTTTTTACAAGTCGAAAAAAAGCAGGTTGAGCACTTTCAGGGAAAGTCTTATGCATAAAGTCTCGTGCGCGAATAACCAAATTGTTTGAATGAGACACAAGTTCTTTTGCAAACGGTCCCGTTAAAACAAACCGATCACTTTCACAAGGCGCGTAGTGTAGACAATCACCGCTCAGACTAAAATAAACCAAACTTTCTATTAAATGATAACCATCAGCACGTTGCCCTACAACATGCAGAGCTAAATTCAATTTAATGGGTGTAAACACATAAAACATGTCTTTGGAACGAAACTAGTACATCCGATATCATATGACGTAATATTCACTTTTATAGGGTTCTTTTACAACTATCCCCTTTTATTCATACTTTTAACACCAACCCTATAAACAGTTCGAAATATTCTTAATTTTTTCTAAAAAAACAATAAATATTATGAAGAACTCTCATAAAATAAACGACACGTTCTCATTCGTATCATTTCAAGCATTTTTTCTTTTAACATTTGTTTTTTAGATAAAAAAAACTCTTGCTTGAATGATCCTGTCTATCACAAACCGTAACGCTGCCAAAGCGCCCGCTCTTCTGCTGCCATCAATGCACTATCAACAGCCGTATAAACTGTATGAGCAGTCACTCCTGAAGGCGTTTTAAACCCTAAAAAACTTTTTGGAGGTGTAATAAATCGAAGTTTTGCATCACTACCAAAGCGCTCCTTAATAACAGAACGGACATCATTCAACCCGTCAATTAGACCAAGTTCAACGCTTTTTTTTCCACTCCAAAACATTCCTGTAAAGAGATTCGAATCATCTGATAATTTTGTAGCACGCCGTTCTTTAACCAAATCAATAAAAGTTTGATGCACTTCAAGTTGGAGAGATTTCAAATGCTCAATATCTGCCTTTTTTTCAGGCTGAAATGGATCGAGTGTAACTTTGTTTTTTCCTGCCGTATATACACGCCGCTCCACACCAATTTTTTTCAAAAGTTCCGGAAAACCAAAAGAAGCTGAAACCACCCCAATGGAACCAACAATCGAAGAAGGATCTGCAAAAATTTCATCCCCCGCGCAAGCAATCATATAACCACCAGATGCCGCGATATCTTCAATAAATACAAGAACCTTTTTATTTTTTTCTTCTGCTAAATCGCGGATACGCTTGAAAATAAAACGTGATTGCACTGGAGAACCACCAGGAGAATTAACAATAATTGCAACAGCCGGTGCTTTTTTGTACGCAAAAGCCTTCTCTAAAAGATTAGCACATCTACTGAGGGAAAGCGTACGAGATATAGATGATGAATCCATAATCGCCCCTTTAAGGCGAACAACAGGAATTTCAAGTTTATTGGAAGAAAAACGGCGTGGAATAAGATTTTTTAAAATATCCATCAAAACAAAATCTCCTTAATTTAAGAACAATTAAATAGGCAAGGACAACAAAAAGGAAAAACGCGATAGCATCCAAAAGCGCCAATCAATCCCCACATTACAACCAGAAATATAACTTCACCCAAAGCTACGCCTCCTTAATAAAGTTTAGACTTTAAATAATAAACTGAAAAACACAAGAGACCATTACAAAAGTTCCCACAAGCTTATATATCCATTATTGATTGCATCAATCCGTGGTGAAAAAATATGGCTATTCCCTTCATGTATAACCAATGCCGGTAAAATAGATAAAGCTGCTCTACTCCCCCGTTTTGCGTAAAATAAAAGACGAATTGCCGGAGTTGTTGCACGTGCATGAATGGGAATGATACAGATACCACCAAAGCGGCCTTCTAAAGCATGCAAGATATCCCTTAGAGATTGTGGACGCGCAATGAGCCCTAAATATCCACCTGGCTTAACGATGGCTGCCGCACTGCGTAACCATTTATCAAACATCGCTTCAGGCATAACGTGTGCTTCAGATTTTTGTTTATCAGGTGTCTTACGATCGTTAGGATTATTAAAAGGTGGATTCATAATGGCAAAATCAAAGCTATTATTTATCAAACCTGCTTTTATACGAGCATTCCCTTTGAGAGTAACATCTGCTTCTAGCAAACAAATCCGCTCAGCAAGTTTTTCATTTTGCTTTAGCATAAGTGTTTTTTGTGCATAAGATACCATAAAAGATGAGCGTTCAACCAATGTAACATGAACTTGCGGACAACGCGAAGCAACGGCCAACCCTGCTGCTCCAGCCCCCGCCCCTAAATCAACAACCTTTCCCTTTAAATCAGTGGGTACCAAACTAGCTAATAACATAGCGTCTATCCCAGAGCGATGACCATATACACGTGGTTGAACCAAATAAAATTTCCCACGATGAAAACTGTCTATTGTTTCATCATTCTGATTCGCTATTTTATCCATCTGAAAGCCTAATGTTCACTATAAACTGAACTTTTCTTATCAATGACTACTTAAATAAAGCTGTTGCAAATTGTTTCCTTATCCCTCATAGAAACAATATTATACAAGCTTTTAAAATATACTCTTGCACATATCATTCAAAGTTTGCACTTCAAAGCAACATCAAAAGCTTGAGTCAAAACAAAACCCCCTTTATGCTAATATTCAAGAAAATAGAATTCATAGATGTCCATTGCAATACTCTAGGAGTCAACATATTGTGAGTGTAGCCACAAAACTAGATCAAACACAAAATAATCAAATATCTCTCCAATCCCTCATTAGTCTTACAAAAAATGATATGGAGCGTGTCAATCGATTTATCCTCTCTATGGCAAAATCAGAGGTTGAAATGATCCCTGAAATTTCTAACCATCTTATTTCATCAGGAGGAAAACGGTTACGCCCAATGATCACATTAGCTTCTGCTCATATGTTCGGCTATCAACATGATGGGCATATAAAACTCGCAACAGCCGTTGAATTTATGCACACAGCGACCTTGTTACACGATGATGTGATTGATGAAAGTGATCTACGACGTGGAAAATCTACCGCACGAATGATTTGGGGAAATCAAGCAAGTGTCCTTGTTGGAGATTTCCTGTTAGGACAAGCTTTTAAAATGATGGTCGATGTTGGCTCTATAGAAGCGCTCTCTGTCCTAGCAAACGCTGCTGCAATTATTGCTGAAGGAGAAGTTATGCAACTTTCTGCCGCAAAAAATATCAAAACAAGCCCTTCAGATTATCTCAAAATTATCAATGCAAAAACAGCAGCACTTTTTTCAGCAGCTGCCGAAGTAGGCCCCATTGTTGCTGGTTATGGAAATAAAGAGCGTTCTGCATTACGGGAATATGGAACATCTTTAGGATTAGCTTTCCAATTGATTGATGATGCACTTGACTATAGTGGTAGTGCTCAAAACTTAGGAAAAAATATAGGGGACGATTTTAGGGAAGGAAAGATCACAATGCCTGTTATTCTCGCATATGAGCGTGGGAATATGGGTGAAAAAGCTTTCTGGAAACAAGCACTTGAAGATGGCAATAGCAATAATGAAGCCTTCGCACACGCGCAACACTTAATGGAGAAATATAATAGCATCACAGATACGATAGAACAAGCGCGCATCTATGGAAAATATGCAATTGATGCTCTTATTCCCATGAATGAAAATCCCGCTTATAATGCTCTCGTTGAAACTGTTGAATTTTGCATTGCGCGCGTAAACTGAATTCTTTGCAAGAATCGCAGTATTTCTAAAAAAAGTAATGAGATATGATTTATAAACGACACAATCGATTGATTATCTTGAAAAGGATTAGCTCCATGTGCTCTGCAACGGTATCCCGACTTTTTACCCTCTTGATCGTGGGTATCACGCTGATGCCATCCCCTACCTACAGTAAAATAAGCACGGCGACTCATACAAGCTCATTTACAGGTGCTTATTTAGCCGGAAGAGTTGCAAATCATGAAAATAAAACAGATCTTGCTATCAATTATTTTAAACAGGCACTCGTTTATCAACCTGATAACATTGAAACACAAAAAGAGCTCCTGGAAGCTATGCTCTTGGTCGGAGACTTTAAAGGAGCTGTGCAACAAGCCAAAAAACTCAAAGAGCAAGATGTTATAACTCCCTTTGTTTCCTTAACGTTGTCAATAGAAAGTCTCATCAAAAGAGACTATAAGAATGCCAAACTTCTTCTGCAATTAAAAGAACCTGCAACAGCCAGTAACCCAATACCTGAACTCATCGGTGCTTGGATTACATTTGGATCTGGACAAAAATCTCAAGCAATTGCTGATCTTAAGAAGCTCAAAGGTCCTGTCTGGTATGAGCTTTTTATATCTTATCACCTAGCACTTATGAGCGACCTTGCAGAACAACCACAGGATGCAAAAAAATATTTTATTAAAGCATTGAGTAACAAACAGGGGACTCTTATCGCTCCTAATACCTATGAACGTATTATTATAGCCTATGCCTCATTCCAATTGCGCCATAATATGCGCAAGCAAGCTCTTCAGACAATCCAGCATGGTGAACAAATGTTGTCAGGTCGAGAAGTCTTCAAAAACTTTCGAAAAAAAATTGAAAAAAATACTTTCTTAGAAAGGTTGATTAAAACACCTCAACAAGGAGCAGCCGAGGTGTTGTACAATTTTGGAACAGCCCTTAACCATAAAAACTCAGGGCGCATTGCACGTATTTTCAAACAATTATCTTTCACCTTATACCCTCAAAATGACGCAATACTGTTTCAGCTCGCACATATTTCTGCTAAATTAGACGATCCTCATCAAGCAATTAAACTTTATCGCGCTTTATCCCCTCAATCTCCTTATTATAAAGATGGACAACTTCATCTTGCATTCCTTCTTGCCAATAACAACAATTATAAAGAAGCAATAAAATTACTCACATTGTTAAATAAAAAATTTCCCAATGATCGTAATATTTTGATAACGCTTGTTGCCTTTTATATGCAGGATCATAAATTTCTTGAAGCGACTAAAACTCTAGACCATGCTATTGCCCAGATAAAAAACTTTCAGCAGGACGATTGGAAACTTTTTTATCAGCGTGGTATTGCTTTTGAACGTCTAAAACAGTGGTCAAAAGCAGAAGTTGACTTGCGAAAATCACTTGAATTTTTCCCAAACCAACCGCAGGTTCTGAATTATTTAGCCTATTCCCTTGTAGAACGAGGTGAGAAGCTTGAAGAATCGCTCCATATGCTGCAAAAAGCTTCTGCTTTGCAAGCTCACAACAGTCATATTCTCGATTCTTTAGGATGGGCTTATTATAAACTAAAAGAATACAACAAAGCAGTCCAAATATTAGAAAATGCTGTCAGATTACAACCTGAGGATCCAACTCTGAATGATCATTTAGGAGATGCCTATTGGAAAGTTGGACGTAAACGTGAAGCAATATTTCAATGGAACCACGCAATTGACGGAAAACCTGAAAATTCTAAACAAATTCAAGAAAAATTGAAATTTGGTTTGCAATAAACAATGCTTAACCGTAAACCACATAAAATAATAAACTAAAGAGACTAAAATTTCTTTGGTTGCTATCTATATCGTTCAATATTTAAAGAGTATAAAGCGTGAAACTGCCGGAGCATCTAAACCCCAAACGTTCTTTTCAGGGACTAATCTTAACTTTGCAAAATTATTGGGCCCACTATGGATGTGCGATTTTGCAACCTTATGATATGGAAGTCGGAGCTGGAACTTTTCATCCAGCAACAACGCTACGCTCTCTAGGTCTACGGCCTTGGAAAGTCGCTTATGTCCAACCCTCTCGGCGTCCAACAGATGGCCGATATGGTAAGAATCCAAATCGTTTACAACATTATTATCAATTTCAAGTGCTTCTCAAACCTTCTCCGCCCAATCTACAAGAACTTTATATAAAGTCGCTACAAGCTATCGGGCTTGATACAAAACTGCATGATATTCGTTTTGTTGAAGATGACTGGGAAAGCCCAACCCTTGGCGCTTGGGGGCTTGGATGGGAATGTTGGTGCGATGGGATGGAAATCTCTCAATTTACTTATTTTCAACAAGTTTGCGGCATTGAGTGCGCCCCAGTTTCAGGAGAGCTCACATATGGTCTTGAGCGCCTAGCGATGTATATCCAAGGGGTTGATAATGTCTATGATCTTAACTTTAATGGTTTGGAGGAAGAAAACAAAATAAGTTATAGAGATATTTTTCTACAGGCAGAACAGGAATATTCATATTATAATTTCGAATTTGCTGATACAAAACTGCTCCACCAGCATTTTATTGATGCCGAACGCGAATGCAACGCACTTCTTGATGCTGGGAAACCCAATAAAGAAAATACATTACATCGCTGTGTTTTTCCTGCCTATGATCAATGTATTAAAGCGAGCCATATCTTTAATCTTTTGCAAGCACGTGGCGTTATTTCTGTAACCGAACGACAAAATTACATTCTTCGCGTTCGTGATCTCGCACGCCGTTGTGGGGAAGCCTTCTTACTCACAGAAGCTGGACAAATATACACTGGAGAAGCCTAATGTCTGATCTTCTTCTTGAACTTTTCAGTGAAGAAATTCCTGCACGTATGCAACGAAAAGCTGCTGCTGACCTTAAAAAAGCTGTCACGGATCAACTTGTGAATGCTGGATTGACCTATAAAGCTGCTCGTGAATATTGGACACCTCGTCGACTAACATTGGACATACGCGGACTTTCTATCCGCTCAAAAGATGTCCATGAGGAACGAAAAGGGCCCAGTACAAAATCACCACAACATGCAATTGATGGCTTTCTACGTGCAACGGGGCTCAACGATATTTCTGAAGCACATATTGGGCATGATGATAAAAAAGGTGATTTTTATATTGCTAAAATTGTAAAAAAAGGCAGGGCAGCAGAAGAAATTATTGCCGATATTTTACCAGATATTATCCGTAACTTTCCGTGGACAAAATCCATGCGTTGGGGAAAAAATTCAGCAAAAAGTGGTGCTCTCAAGTGGATTCGACCTTTACAAAATATTCTTTGCATCTTCGGACCAGAAATTGGTGAAACGCATGTTATTCCGTTTACAATTGGTTCTCTTGAAAGTAACAATCTAACTTATGGTCATCGTTTCTTAAGTGACGGAAAGCCATTCCAAGTGCGCCGTTTTGATGATTATGTGACGCAACTTGAAACTCATAAAGTCATTCTGGATGCCGAAAGACGAAAGAATATTATTTTAGCTGATGCCCAAAATCTTTGCTTTGCAAACGGTTTAGAACTGGTTCAAGATAATGCACTCCTAGAAGAAGTTGCTGGTCTTGTTGAATGGCCTGTTATCCTTATGGGTGATTTTGACAAATCATTCCTTGATATTCCTCCCGAAATTATTCGCTTGACCATTCGGGCCAATCAAAAATGTTTTGTCACCCGGAAACAAGGAGAAAAAATAAAGCTTTCTCATCATTTTATTCTTGTTTCTAATATTCTTGCAAATGATGAAGGCAAAGAAATTTCGAAAGGAAATAGTAAGGTTGTCCGTGCCCGTCTTTCTGACGCACTCTATTTTTGGCAAACAGATCAACGTGATTTGCCCGATATCCAACAATTGGAATCTTCTATAAAAAAGTTTGATCTTGATATAAAAAAACCTCTCGATCAGAGAATGGCACGACTTGATCATTTGAATGTAACTTTTCACACCAAATTAGGCACGCAAGGTGCAAGAGTAGAACGCATCGCTACACTCGCACAAAAAATTGCACCTTTGATACAAGCAGATCCTCTCTTAGCGAATCGTGCTGCAATCCTTGCAAAAGCTGATTTGCAAACAGAAATTGTCGGAGAATTTCCTGAACTACAAGGGGTTATGGGGTGCAAATATGCCCTTCTTCAAGGGGAAGATCCTCGCGTAGCTGTAGCCATTGAAGAGCATTATAAACCTCAAGGACCAACAGATCGTCTTCCGCAAGAACCACTTGCTATAACCATTATGCTCGCCGACAAAATTGACATGCTGGTTGGCTTTTGGCTCATTAATGAAAAACCAACGGGCTCGAAAGATCCCTATGCGTTAAGACGAGCAGCCTTAGGAATTATTAGGCTTGTACTTTCGCGGGATTGGAAAATTAATCTCATGCCACTGTTTCAGTTGGCAACGAATCTTTTCGTACAACAAAAAAATAAACATGAAATCTCTCAAAGAGAAAATCCACAATTGCAAAATCTTTTTCCAGAAAAAACAGAAGCTATTTTATCTGATCTGTTATTCTTTTTTCATGACCGCCTAAAAATCTATCTAAAAGAAGAAGGGGCTCGCTACGATGCTCTTGAAGCCGTTTTAAATAAAGATTCTGATGATTTTTTATTGGTTGCACGTCATGTCGAATCTCTTATTGCTTTTATCAATACCCATGATGGAATGAACTTTGTAGCCTCGGTAAAACGTACTGCCAATATTCTTGAAAATGAATTTCAAAAAAACACAACAATCGCAAATGAAATTAATCCTGATCTCTTTATTGAGACAGAAGAAAAGCAGCTCTATCATGCAATCTGTGAAGCAGAAAAAAAGGTTCTTGCACCCATCAATGCAACAAATTTATCATGTGCACTCGATATTCTAGCGCCACTTGGAAAATTGATTGACCTATTTTTTGAAAAGGTATTGGTGAACGATAAAAACCCCGATGTTCGCGCCAACCGTCTTGCTCTTCTTAAACGTATTCACACAATTACACAAGCGGTTGTAGACTTCTCAAAACTTGTCCTTTAAACTTAAAATGTCCATTAACTGATAAGAAATAATAAAGATAAATTTTTTCTTCTTTTTATTAATGAATATTCCAAAATCTTAAAAAGAAGTTTCCCGTGAGATTTGACCTCACTTTAAAAAGCAGTAGAATTTTTATCGTCAATGACACTTTATATCGTAATATTTTCTTATCATAAGTCCCTTCTCTCTTATTGCATCAATCAAAATCATATTCTTGCACGTGACAAGCAGGAGTAGTTTGTTGGTAACATATTGAAGACAATAGTCAAAACGCTCCTCATGAACGGAGCCAAGTGCTGTTGCAAAATTAGGAGAATTGGCCAAGTAATATAAATGCTATTGATCTGAATTTTTATTAAAACAAAAAGATGGTTACGCTCAGTAGATTTTATACACTTTACGGGGAGGTGCTACTTTTCACAGATATCGTCGTAAAATAAAGGAAGAGTATATGTTGGAAAATATCTTTTAAAAACAAGTATATAAATGTTTAGCACATAGGTATTCTGTAAGACAAAATGCCATTGGATTGCGCATTCATTGGCTTTTTTAAAGAAAAATTTCTTAAGCCCCCCAAGCCCTTTTCACAACAAAACCCATGAATGGTATTGTGATAAAGCCATTGAGTACCACCATCTTTACCGCTTATAAAGGAGAGATCGAGCTCCGTCACACACTTTGCCTTCCCCAAATGCTACCGATAACCCTTAGCTTTTGAGACGATTCATAAGAGAGTATTCTTTCTTGTAGAATTTTTTCCCACAAACCACCCCCGCTTGTCACGTGTAAGAAAATGATTTTGATTGATTCAATATAAAACAGATTTGAAATGAGAAAATCTTACGGTATTCAGGATTCTAATCCAAATTGAACAACGATAAATTAGTTATATAAATCAATATATTGCATATTAAAATACTCTGTTTTTTTATAAAGAGCGTACTTCCATTTAAAAACATTTCTCTGTGAGTTTTGAGATAACTTTTAAAAAATTATAGAATCTCCAGTGAAAATGATACTTTGTAATGACTTGTCAAAAAATTGAATAAATCATCAAAAAGCAAAATTATTGATTTATAATAACCAACTTATCGTTTTCGCATATTCAATGAGAATATAGAAAAAAATCTCTTACTTTAAACTCTTCCATCATGAGTGATAACCGTCTTCAGATGATGGCGATAGATAAGAGAGATAAAAAACTGATAAAAAGAATTCTTAAAAAATGAGAGAGGTGCTTTTCATAAAACCGCTAAATATAAAAGCAGTTGTTCAATACAAAATGGGCGTAATATCTTAACTGATAACACAATAACGCTACTCGCTTATCGCTTCATAAAAATAAAGACAATAGCACTCCTCATTATAATCTTTATGAATAGAATCAAAAAACGAATCTAAGCTAGGGAATAGTGCTCTCTAAACTCAATGCATAACCAATTCAAAACTAGCATCACGACATAATAGATTAAAGCATTCAATAATGAAAAAATTATGCACCTAAAGAAGCAGTTTCTTATCTCTAAAACACCATTAATTAAGATGTGTTTTCATTTTGCTCAATGATTCTTTCGAAAGAGTTTCTTTAACGAGTTCATCTGCCCCGTTAGAATCTAATTCCTTTGCGATAAGAATACGTGCCGTAGAAATTGCCAAATCGATAGCCGATGCAGAAACCATGCGTATTGCATCCGCTTCTGCCTGAGCGATTTTTTGCTCTGCCAATTTATTGCGGTTTTTTACATATTCTTCTGCTTTTGTACGCGCCTCAGCAATAACAGATTCAACTTCATGCTTTGCTGCTGCAATAATTTCTTGCGCATCTTTTTCTGCTTCCGCGTGTTTGCGTTGATATTCAGCTAATATTTCCTGTGCCTCTTCACGAAGACGCAGAGCCTCATCCAACTCATCTTTGATACGCTTTGCGCGTGCATCAAGATGGTGTATAACCTTCTGTGGAATTTGGAAATAGACTAAAAGAGCTAAAAAAAGAACTAATCCAACAAAAGCCCAAAAAGTATCACTCATCTTTGTCTTCCTCAATAATCCGCAGTTTTCACAACTGAATGAACAACCTCTTTGCTGATATCAACATCAATTAATTTTTTCACAATTTCAAGGGCGACTTCTTCAGCGATAGAACCAACATTTTGCATCGCTTTATCCCGAATTTTTGCTATCTGTTTTTCAGCATCTGCAAGTTTTTTCTCTAAACGCTCTTCAATTTCCTGCCGTTCAAGTTCAGCCTTTTCTTTTAATTTTTCACCAGCTGCTTGTGCTATAGTATGAGCTTTCAAACGTGCTTCTGCTAATTCCCGCTCATAAGTTTCAACAACAGTGTCTGCTTCCTGCTTCATGCGCATTGCTTGATCTAAATCAGATGCAATTCGATCTCGACGTGTTTCAATAACACCACCAATACGCGGCGCAATCACACGAGAGATAAACAGATAAAAAAGTCCGAAAGAAATTGCCAACCAGAAAAAATGCGAACTAAAATGAACAAAATCAAAAGGCGGAAACACACGATTTGCATGCTCTGCCACTTTTTTGATATGTTCTATCGACGTTTCAGTGTTCTGTGCATAAGCGCTGGAAACAAACATCTTCTTTCATCCTTTAAATAGCTTAAGCCCTCTATCCCCGATGATAATTGACGAACATTTTTCTTAATTGAGAGCTAAAAGGGTAAATCTTTCCTCATAGCGAGAACAAACATACCCTTCTGATGATGATTAAACCCCAAAAAGAAGTAATAAAGCAATGAGCAATGAAAAAATACCCAAAGCCTCTGTCACAGCAAAACCAAAGACGAGACGTCCAAACTGACTATCTGCTGCTGATGGATTACGTAATGCACCAGAAAGATAGCTCCCAAAAATATTACCAAGCCCTAAAGCTGTTCCAGCCATACCAAAGCAAGCAAGACCAGCACCAATATATTTTGCTGCAAGCACCATTTCCATATTATTCTCCTTTAAAGCGAAATTGCACTATTCGACGGAAAACCGCCAATTCTATTAATGTCCTGGATGAATTGCATCATTAAGATACATACAAGTTAAAACTGTAAAGACGTAAGCCTGAAGAAATGCAACCAAAAACTCAAGAGCCGTAATCGCTACAGTCATAATAAGGGGCAAAATCGAACCACCAACGCCTACGATTCCTACCCCAATCATTGAAACAACAAACCCAGCAAACACTTTGAGCGTAATATGACCAGCAAGCATATTCGCAAAAAGACGAAGAGAAAGACTGATGGGGCGAGAGAGAAAAGAAATAATCTCAATCATTGTCACTAGAGGCAAAACTACCACAGGAACCCCACTGGGAACGAACAGTTTCAAAAAACTGACCCCATGCTTATAAAAGCCATAACCAATCACCGTTAAAATAACCACCATTGCCAACGAAAACGTGATCATGATCTGAGAGGTCACCGTATAAAAATAGGGGAAAAGACCAATAAAGTTAGCAACCAAAATAAAAGTAAACAGAGAAAAAACTAAAGGGAAAAACTGCATTCCCCGCACACCAGATGATTCCCGCAGAGTCGACGCTACAAACTCATAGGCCATTTCTGAAAGAGATTGCATCCTCGTTGGAACTAATCCACGACTTGATGATGAAATAAAGAGAAAAACGGAGGTTATAACAACCGTAACGACTGTAAACAATGATACATTTGTAAATGATAAATCCATATTTCCTATGGAAATCTTAATCAGCCGTGAAACCTCAAACTGATGAATAGGATCTGGAGCGTGCGCTGTCACTTCAACCTCATTTATCGGACCTCTCATGGGCCCCTTTATTTTGTTCATCTTGGCGCAATACGCCTTTTTGTCCTAATTGACTGGAGGAAACATATCCCACAGACCGAAGAATACTCAATACACCAGCAGCAAATCCAAGAAAGAGAAAGAACACCAATCCCCACGGCCATGAACCTGCTAACTTATCAAACCCCACCCCCAAAACAACACCAACAATAACACTTGCTAGAAACTCACTGGAAAGCTTAATCGCATCCGCTATCCTTCCTTGTGATTTTTTCCGCCTATCCTTATGCTCCCGCTTCCTTAACGCTTGCTTACGTCCTAAAGCTACGCTTAAGTTTTTACTACGACATTCCAAATCCTCTGAATGAAAACACCCTCTTTGCTTTTTTTCTTCAGCCTCCTTGCGGCTTGTAACGGGTTTTTCGCCCATCGCCATCATCGGCTCCTTTATCAAAAAGCAAAGTAAAAATGCATCTCATAAAACCGTGTGCATCATATTGTTCCCGAATTTATTCGTCAAGACACTAAAAGAAATCTATCACAAATTATCGTATAAATTTTATCGCATAAGTAACCTATTTTTCAATTCACATGATTTTTTTAAAAGATATTTCTTAAAGCCCCTAAACCAATTCCACAACATCACCCAAGAATACATAAAAGCTTCCGTAAATAATATAAAACTTTTAAGTTCTCCATCTTTATGCTTATGAAGAAACAAGCTGGCACCCTTATACACTTTGTTAACTCCAATGTTGCAACAGTCCTCGTCTTGAAAGAACGCATAAAAGACTTTTCTTTAATCGTTTTTACTCAGACATCAATCCGACTTGTGATGGCAAGGACACCATTTTAATTAATTCAATATGAACATGTTTGAAATATAAAGAAGCGTACGATATTTTGTGTTCTTAATTCAATATAAAAAGTGATAATTTATTATTATAAATCAAACTATTATTAAATTAATAACACTAAACATTAACACACTTGCACATCATCATTCTAGCTTGCAAACAAATGGAATGCTGTCTTGTTTTCCGTCAAAATCATATTTTTCCTCATATCATTTAAATATTCTGAACGTATGTAAATTCATCTACCCAAAACATACAAAATATATCGTGTAACACTTTGATAAGATAGCACAAACATAACTGATGTCTTATTCTTGGTAACAATAATATACTAAACACATATTCACTGAATGTGAATCAATCGCGTAGGCTTTACCCATCATGCGTTAAGGGAAATGGAAGCTATTAGTTTTTTTTGCGTTATTTTAGCGCAACGTATTTATTTATAAGGATAATTTATAATTTTCACCTTTAAAAAGAACTCTGATAAGATATTCTTGCGTATTCATATTGAAGTCATCAAAACTGTTTTTGTATATCACAAGAAGGGTTTATGTGTGCTTAAAAACGGTTGAAAAATTGCTTTTTATGCTCTCTTTCAAAACGAGAATTGGTACAAATAGAATTGATACACCCTTGAAAGCTGAAAATAATATGAACGCATTAGCTTGTGGCTTTTATTCAAGTAAACTTGTACTTTTTGTTTAACTGAAAATTCTCAACGGGTTGTATATGATTCCACTTGCAAGGTATTTTACGTTATCCTCTATTTACAGACACCATCGTGAAATAGGCTTATAGAAGCACAAAGAGATTTTTCTTTAAGTACGAGATATAATAAATTTACAATTTTAAATAGAGCTCAATAAAACTTGAATACGACCGCTATACCGCTTTATACAATTTTAATCCACTTTTTGAATCTCACCCTTTGCAATTGAATATTATTAGATTCCGCAGATATTTTTGCTTTTTATTTAGAAAAACTATCGCAAGCAAAAGCGCTTATGAATACCGTCTATTTTTATGAAAAGATAATTTAATGCTTCTTTTCAAATGAGCATCATCATTATATTTCCCTCCCCTCAGATTGCATTTATTTTTGCATTAAAATACACTCTTAAAAGGATTGTGTGCTCTTTCTTAAATACTCCCCATTAAATTCTTCTCATAACATGCGCATAGAGAATCTTTATCAAGAGAAAATAAAATGAGAAAGCTCTATAGCACTCATGATAAATGATTATTGATGAATCAAGACTTTAGAAAATAAAAATTTTTTTCTTTTATAAAAAAGGAGATGATTGTCTGTTGAAGTTATCATTTCATTTTCGATATTTAGAACACGACAAATCATGCAACAGCTTATTTTTAAGGTTCTATAGATTTCATTCACTTTTAATCATTTCTTTTGAGAGCGTGTCGCAAAAGGATTATCAGAAGCTCGTAATGATAGGCGCACTGGTATACCAGACATATCAAATGTTTCACGTAATCCATTGACAAGATAACGCAAATAGGACTGAGGCATGACTTTGGGACGTGAGCAAGAAATCATAAATCCAGGGGGACGTGTTTTCACCTGTGTGATATATTTAACCTTAAGTCGACGTCCCGAAATCGCAGGTGGTGGATGATGTGCCACAACAGTTTCAAGCCATTGGTTCAATTTAGCCGTGGAAATACGGCGATTCCATACACGGTGCATGATCATGATATTTTCCATGAGTTTATCAATCCCTTGACCATATTGTCCCGATAAAGGAACAGCCCTCAAACCACGAACTTGAGGAAGAAATCGCGCACATTTTTCATGCAAATCAATCAATGTGGCCTGACTATTTTCAATAAGGTCCCACTTATTGAAAGCAATAACTGGGACACGCCCTTCACGAATCACAAGATCCGCAATTTGTAAATCCTGCTTTTCAAAAGACATCGTTGCATCAAAAACAATGACCACCACTTCAGCAAAACGAATAGCACGCAAAGTATCTGCAACCGATAACTTTTCTAATTTCTCTTGAATTTTCGATTTTCGACGTAAACCTGCAGTATCAAATAGTTTAATATGACGACCACGCCATTCCCAATCGACAGAAATAGAATCGCGTGTCAACCCTGCTTCTGGTCCTGTTAACAACCGATCTTGCTTCAACATACTATTGATAAGAGTGGATTTTCCTGTATTGGGACGCCCGGCAATGGCAATCCGAATAGGCTTACTTTCATCGTAAATAAGCCCCTCTTCTTGCAAATCTTCTATATCATTACCAACAGATGCAGGCTGTATCGTCATATCTTCTTCTTTGTTGTTGCCAAAAGCGCGCTCTGACCCAACAGCGTCTATAATGGCATCACGAAGATCGCTAAGTCCCAAACCATGTTCAGCCGATATTGGGCACGGCTCTCCCAAACCTAATGACCATGCCTCATACTCTCCCCCTGTTGCCGCTTTTGACTCAGACTTATTAGCAACGAGTACAATCGGTTTTCCTGATTTGCGAACCAGTGAAGCAAAATTTAAATCACTCGGTGTTATTCCGCTCTTTGCATCAAATACGAAGAAAATAAGATCTGCTTCATCAATCGCAGCTTTTGTATGAGAACGCATACGCCCCTCAAGTGTATGATCTCCTGCTTCTTCCAGCCCAGCCGTATCAATCACATCAAAACGTAGATCTTGAAGTTTTGCCGCATGAATACGCCGATCACGTGTTACACCCGGCTTATCATCAACCAAAGCCAATTTTTGCCCAACCAAACGATTAAAAAGTGTCGATTTCCCAACATTGGGACGACCAACGATAGCAATGGTAAGGCTCATCGATTTATTCCTTATTTGCCTTGCCCTCAGCTTGCATAAGCTCAAGCATCATTCGAGCCCGATCTGTCACTTTTGATCTCAGCGTCCCTTCTGCAGAAATTTTCTGAAAATAGTCAACGGCCTCATCAATCTTCCCTGCTTTATAAGCAGCTAAGCCCAAAGCCTCTCGTGCGGACATACGCATAGGATCAATATCACTTGCCATATCTTCGACGCGCTTTTTGACATCATCCAAAGTCCCTGTATCAACCAAAATATAGGCGGCTCGAATTTTTGCAACCTTTCGCAAAATCTGCGGTGCTTTCTCATCTGCTGCAACAGAATCAAAGATCTCTACCGACTTGATAAGATCACCTTGCTCCATGCGTAAAGAAGCCTCCCGCAAACGGGCAAGAAAAGGATATCCTCCAAAATGAGAGTCTTTAACATTCTCCAATTGCTTTATCGCCTTATCAAAATGACGTGTATCCGCAAAATTAAGGCTTTTTACAAATGCATCACCAATATGGCTGGCTTTCTTTATTTGCGCATGATGATAAATTTGATAAATAATTATCGTGAGAATGAAAAGAAGAGCTGCCCCAATAATTGAAAAACCATAACGTCTCCAAAAAGCAAGTGCTTTTTCTTGGCGAAATTCTGCATTAACTTCAGCAATAAAACTATCATACGACATATAACATACCTTGTAAAAAATTTACTTTCTACACTTTTACGCATAAATGGACAAAGATGGTAGTCCTCATTAAAGAAAAAGCTTTAAGTTGCTCTGTTTATTCATTTCAAAGCAATATGTATCCCAATTGATTAGTCTTTTGCAACTGTATCAATTAAAAACGACGCAAATATCCTTTTGCTTAACATGACAATTTTTATATAATTTGTTTTATATAATTTGAATTTATAAAAAAGATCACGACCTTAATATATAGATGCTTGTCGATAATGTTAACCATTCTTTCTTAATTCAATGTATACCAAAGACAATCTTTTAAAGCCCTTAAAAACAAATGGTTCCTTGTCTTCAATTGTAGAATGGCATTAAACACACAAACTTTTTACAAAAAACGATAGCTAAACTTCTCTCTCCCCCTCTAAAACCAAATAAACAAATTTGCACCCCACAGAAAAAACACTGGAGCGTTATTAAAAGAATGCTCTCCCCTAAGTTTCAAGTAAAAATTTTTATACAAAGTGTATCCCTTCAACTTAATCTTCATACGATTAACGACCTTTTGTAATCGATCCTTAAAGCTTCTAAAAATATCCTATTGTAATGGCCAAACCCACATAAGCATGGGAACAGCAACAATAACGATCAACACCGCCAATGGAGCCCCCAAACGTGGATAATCACTAAAACGATATCCTCCTGGCGCCATCACGAGCATATTGCTTTGATGTCCAATAGGTGTAAGAAACTCACACCCCGCACCAATTGCAACAGC
The DNA here is from genome assembly GCF_028618615.1 of Bartonella sp. AU15XJBT. Lineage (NCBI taxonomy): Bacteria > Pseudomonadati > Pseudomonadota > Alphaproteobacteria > Hyphomicrobiales > Bartonellaceae > Bartonella > Bartonella sp. AU15XJBT. The sequence goes on along the minus strand of NZ_JAQITG010000005.1, from coordinate 77,461 downwards.
CATCAAAAAAGCTTCAGGCTTATAATGAAGAGAATGAGCAAAACTTGACGCGATGGGTGCAACCATCATAACCGTTGCTGCATTATTCAAAAATGGCGTGACCAACATGGCTGTCACCAACATCAGTGCTAAAGCACCAGATGGCGGGAAAAATATTGCCAGTTGGCTCAGCCATTGACCAATGAGATCCGTACATCCCGTTCTCTCTAAGGCTTCACTCACTGGAATAAGAGCCGCTAAGAGGACTAATATTGGGCCATCTAATGCCTGATACAGATCACGCGCAGGCAAAACGCGAAAGATAACCATTGCAGCGGCTGCAGAAAAGAAAGAAAAAGCCACTGGAACAATATGAAAAGCTGTAAAAATAATGGCTATAAATAAAATGGCTAAAGATATAAAACCATGTCGTAAATTTCCAAACACAATATTTCGTTTTGCTAGGGGTAGACATTTCAATTCCCTTAATAAATTTGGAATAACCGCATCTTGTCCTTGTAAAACAATCACATCTCCAAGATGGAAAATAATATCATTAAGTCTTCCCCTCACCCTCTCATGTTGACGACTTAACGCAAGCAAATTGACATTATAGTGATCAAATAGGGAAAACTCTTTCGCACTAATGCCAATAAGAGGCGAATTATGCGTGATGACCGCTTCAATAATATCAATATCACTGTCCTTATCCCCTGTAGAAAGCGTTCGCTCCTTAGAAAACTCTAAACGAGCAGAATTCATCACACTATCTATTCCTGTATGTGACCCTTCCAGCAAAACAATATCATTTTCAGATAAAACAAAATCCGGTAGTGGCGAAATAAATACTTTGTTTCTGATAATTTGAATCACCATAACATCACCACTTGATGGCTTAACCAAATCAATAATACTTTTCCCCACAATCGGTGAATTTATTGGAATATGCACTTCTGCAACATAATTACGAATATCAATGGCTTTATCAAACGATCCACCTGAACGCACACGTACAGGCAAAAGCCAATAAAAAAAGACCAAATATAAAACACCAACCATCGCAATAACCGCACCAACTGGTGTAAAATCAAACATCGTAAAAGGTGTTCCTGCTAAACGTTCTTGCATCGCTGAAATAACAACATTGGGAGATGTCCCTATCTGTGTCATAAGCCCCCCCAATAAAGAACCAAAGGCCATGGGCATCAAAAAGACAGAGGGAGAAACCTGAGAACGACGCGCAAACTGAAAAGCGATCGGAAGCATGATAGCCAAAGCACCAATATTTTTAACAAACATTGATAAAACGACAACAGAAAGAACCAAAAAAGCTAATTGAAGACGCACCGATTTCACATCTGGCCATATCCGCTGAATAATAAATTCCATTATACCAGAACGTGATACAGCCGTACTGACAACAAACACACTTCCCACGATAATAACAATATCATTACTAAAACCGCTAAAAGCCTCCTTTGGACTGACAAGACCAAGAGCACACGCTATTAATAATGTACAAATAGCGACAAGATCATAACGAAATCGATCCCAAATAAAAACAACCATCATGAGACCAATGATCAAAAAGGCCATTATTTGATTTTCTGTCATAACACTCACCTCTCCCCATTAAATTATAATAAACAAAAACATATCTTTATATGTTTTAAATATTCTTATAAACAGCAGCAAGATAAAAGCGGACATAGGAATATTTTATGATAACTTAAAGTGATAAAAAATATGATGCGCATAAACTTATCTCTCCTTCATTATGCGTGCTTTTCTATAACGTGCTGAATCTAAAGAAAATCGATAAAAGTTGATAAAGTGATATTGCAAAAAAGCTGAGAATAACTCTAATATACAAGGTAGATGACTGTTGAAACTGGTACACGCTATATTTTAACCTTTGTCGTTGCTTAAAAGAGTTTATCTTCACTCTCAATTCAAAGAGTGATAAAAATGAAAGAAGAAAGAATGGTCAATCTTAATAGTGGGTATCAAAGTCACCTAAAATATTGGCTCACTTGCATTATTGGATTTGTTGCTATCTTGGCAATTATAATTGTGGGTGGATTTTATATCGCAAAACCCTATCTTGACAGTTTTGTCAAACAAGAGATAGCCCGTCGTGCTATAAAAGCAGAAAAAACTGAAGTCAGCATTCTAGGTACAGTCAATTTGAAGAATGTTACACTCCCCGTTCCAGCCGGTACATCACTTAAAATTGGTGCCATTTCTGCTCGTCCTCCTCTTTCCTTTATTCCTGGAACTTTTACATTTTATAATGTTGATTTAAAGCATAATAATATTCATGTAAAAATTCCCCAAATTTCTCTTAAAAGTGTATCCTTAAAAGACAAAGATAGAACAATCACATCACGTCTTTTACAATCAATGATGCGTATTGAGCTTGCCTCAATAAGTGCTCCTAATATACAGCTTTCTGTAGAAAATAGAAACAAACCAGCAGAAACAGTTGAAGTCAAAAATTTTCAGCTTTTTGATTTTAAAAAAGGTCATATTCGTTCCGTTAGTATCAAAAATATGGATTTTAAAACAATCGCAGTCAATGGTGATAAACAGATGCAGCTGATGGCTAAAAGTGATAGCATAAAAGCCAATGATATCGACATCAATTATGCCTATTCTATCATTTTCGGAAAAAATAACGCTCTCACTCAAGGAAAAACCGTTACTGGCCCTATTTCTCTGAACAATATAAGTGTCGATATTTTTGAAGAAGCAGAAAAAAATAGCTCTTTCTTCCTCGGCCAATTTAAAACATCTGGTCTAAAGATGAAACCACTTGAACAAACGCCTGAAAAATTGGTTAAAGCTTATCTTAATGCAAGAAAAGAGAAGAATAAAGTCGCGGAAAAAATAGCACAAAATGGTCTCCTTCTAAACATACTGCTCGCCATTACCTCAGCAGATGCCAAAGTTGATAATGTCACCGTTGATATTCCGCCCTTGAAAGCAACTCTCGAATCATTTCAATTTAAACCAAGCTTGTGGAAACACCCTATCCCCAAAAAGCTTTTTCTTTCTTTCAATAACCTTTCGGTTTTACCGAAAAAAATGAATGAAAAAGACTTAGAACTCTTTAAACAGATGGGGTTTGAACAAATCGATTTTTCAGGAAAACTTGATATTTCTTATGATGAAAAAAAACATATGCTCCTTCTTGATACAATGTCTTTCGATATGAAAGATGTTGGGTCTGGGAACATATCGGCTAAGGTTATTGATGTTGATGAGAAGTTTTTTTCTGGTCAACAAAATGTCATGATTGCTGCTTCTCAAAACATTGGCATCAATGAAATTGATATACAATATAGAGATGCAGGTTTTATTGATAAGCTTTTTTCTTATCTTGCGAAAAGCCTTAATGATAGCCAACATGATCTTAAAAAGGAACTCTATGATGATTTCTATTTAATGATGACGCAAACCCCAAAAATGCTGCTAAAAAATCATGACGAAGCAGAAAAAATTTCAAAATCCTTAGGTGAATTTGCTAAAAATCCACAAACATTGATCATTAAAATTAAAGCAAAAGATAATAAAGGGCTCACAATGGTTGATCTCGAATCTGCTCTACAAAATGATCTATCCAAGGTGTTAAACAAAGTAGACCTCGCTATTAAAAATGAAGCATCGCCTTAAACATATTGTGCTTTAAACATGATGATCTTGTCTATAAATTAAGAACTTTATTCCTCTTTTTGCTTTTATATGATACAGAAAACATCATAATAGAGTCACTATACACAGAGAATATAGAATCATAAAATTGTCGATAGTTGGAGTTGTTCATGTCTGATTTATCTTCAAATCGCTTGCCTAATCGCGCTTCTCGTGTCACCAATCAAGCGCTTTCTGCTATCGAGCGTTTTCTTCATATTGAAGCTCTTAGTGGTATTGTTCTTTTACTCGCTGCTGCTTCTGCCCTCATTTTTGCCAATTCTCAATATGCTGCTCTCTATGAATCTTTTTGGCATACACCTCTTGGCTTTAATTTGGGTCATTTCACGCTTTCATGGGATTTACATTTTTGGGTTAATGATGCCCTTATGACTATTTTCTTTCTCGTCGCTGGAATGGAAATTCGACGCGAAATTCATGAAGGTGCTCTTGCCGATTTTAAACAAGCAATCTTACCAATTGTTGCTGCAATAGGCGGCGTTTGTGTTCCTGCGATTATTTATTTCATCTTCAACTTTAACGAGGGACATATCCATGGTTGGGCTGTGCCAACAGCAACAGATATTGCCTTTGCTCTTGGTATTCTGGCGCTTCTTGGAAAAAAAATTCCTTCTAATCTTCATGTCATTCTTCTCTCATTAGCGATTATTGATGATATTATCGCTGTTCTTATTATTGCTTTTTTCTACTCAACAAACATTGATCCTAGTGGTCTATTGATTGCAGGGGGAGGTATTGCTCTGGTACTCTTTTTTCAATGGATCGGGCTTGCATCAGCATGGCTTTACATTTTACCTGGTGCAATCATCTGGTGGGGATTAATGGTAACAGGCGTTCATCCCTCACTTGCTGGTGTAATCTTAGGTATGATGACGCCCGTTTTTCCTACACGCACTCTTGTAGCGCCACTCACCATGCTCAGCAACGCTATGCAAATTCTCCAAGAAAAAAACACAAAAACAGATCTCCATCATATTTCAACTGCATTGAAAAAAATGCGTAAAGGGCAAAGGGCCATGATTGCTCCCGTAACACGTGTTCAAAAAGCTTTGCACCCATGGGTTGCATACGGTATCATGCCGGTTTTTGCCTTTGCAAATGCTGGTGTTAGTTTTGCAAACTTTGATCTTTCTTCTGGCAAATCATTCTTAATTGTTTTTGGTGTTGTCATTGGTCTTTTCGTTGGTAAGCCCCTTGGCATTATCACTGCTAGTTATCTAGCCGTGAAATCAGGACTATGCCGCCTTCCTCCTCAAATGACATGGGCCGGGATTTTACTCATTGGATTCTTAGCAGGAATTGGCTTTACAATGTCTATCTTTGTTTCAATGCTTGCTTTTAAGGATATTATCCTTCTTGATGCTGCCAAAATTGGGGTGCTTTGTGGTTCTGGTTTATCTGCTCTTATCGGTCTTGGATATGGATTTATTTATATTAAGCGCAACAAAGAAATTTCTCATAGTTCTGAATAAAACCAAACAATCATTTGCTTTGTTAGACTGATCTTTTAGCATAACCAAGGTGTTACCTACAGTTTTTGAAATGGGTGTATCTTCTTGTTAGGGTATTTTTATCTTATGTTCTTTCTGGTTAAAGGAACAAATTTGAAAGTCCCCATAAAAACATTAAGAACTGTTTTTTGTTTCATTGATCAGAGATAAGAATATTCAACTTCAAAAAGATTTGCTGTTATTATCGCCTCCGCTCTTAGCTTATTCTCTCTACTCAAATATATTTGTGCAGATCTCTACGAGTCGTTCTTATATCGCCATATGAGTATTTCAAGAGAATGAAAATATCATTATCATAACAGAAACTTGATAACCTTTTTGCATAACTTCTCTCTTCCAAACTTTTCAAAAAAATGCGCTGCAGTTTAATGATTACCAGTCGTTTCATTAACATATTAAGATATGTAATATTTTTCCAAAACTCTTAAATTATCGCGGACTAACTTTTAAAATTTTAGATTTCACATAGAAACTAGATCATAAAGGAAAATAGAGCACAGATAAATTTTTCAATAATATTCATAAATGGGTGTATTTCATTTATCATTAAAACAAGCCTTGTCTATATGGTATCGTACTTGATTATGAATTGAAGAAATAGAAGCGGTTCCATCAATGACGATAAATCGTTCGTCTATTTCTGATAAAAGTTGATAGACTTCATAAACTTTTTCAATAAAGGAGAGCTTTTCTTCGTATTTTAAAGCTAAACCATCCCTTTTTTGCAATCGTTCGATAATAGCAGCAGGCGGCAAATGAAGATAAAATGTGATACAAGGTCTTGGGATAAATTGATTCAATTTAATCACACTTTCAAGTGAAAGCCCTCGAGCGTAAAAATAAGCAAGACTAGAATAAACATATCGATCGCTAATTATAAAATTTTGCGATGAAGTTAAAGAGGGCTCGATAATTTCAAGCGTATGTTTTCGTCTATCTGTCGCAGCTAAAAGTGCTAAAAGCAATGGATCAATTGATTTTCCACTCTCTAAATAATCTCTAACCTCTTGATTATTTCTATACCAATGACTGGGTTGAAAAGTTTGTATGATATGTTTTTCTTGTGAGTAATGGCGAGAAATCTCTTGTACTTGAGTGGTCTTTCCACTCCCATCAAATCCGCATAGAGCACCAAAAGAACCAGCATATTGCTTCGAAGACCACATGGAATTATAAATATCTTTCTTAAGATACACTTTCTCTCCATTCATATAATTTACGTCATTTTACATCTAAAATCTTCTTGTCTAGAAATAAGGCATTTTATCTCTTGAAATCAGAGGTATGATATCAAGAACATTCTCCCCTTCAGCGTGAGAGCTTGAAATTTTTATAAATTATTTACTGCTAGGATAACATTTTTAATTTTTAGCCAACTAAAAAGCAAATTCTGTAAGCTCTATAATGTTGACTCTGAAGTATAAATCCCCCTTTCATAACAGATACATGGTGCCATTCTTCTTCTCTTCAAAGCCCCTATGTAAACAATTCTCCTTTCTCTCTATCTTATATCTAAACGATTTATAAGAAGTATTTTATGATGTTGTCTCTTAAATAGTTTTTATTCCTATGCTAATCTTGTTTGTATACAAGCAAACAGTTTTTTGCTTCATCATAAAAAATCTTCAATGAAAAAATTTCACTGTATCAATTATTCTTATTTACATTAATAAGTGCGCGTTATGCTTATAAAGCGAATCACTCATACATATTAAAACTTTATGTTCTTGAAATTGAGCATTTAAAAATACTTAACTCTTATCCAATCCATAAACAGCATGTAATGTTCTCACCGCAAGTTCAGTATAAGCGCTATCAATCAAAACAGAAATCTTTATCTCGGAAGTGGTGATTGCTTGAATATTAATCCCCTTTTCAGCCAAAGCCTTAAAAGCTGTCGCCGCAACACCTGCATGGCTACGCATTCCAATGCCAATCACAGATATTTTGGCAAGATCACTTTCAAATTGGAGCACATCAAATCCAATTTCTTTGCGATTTTTTTCAAGAAGAGCAACGGCTTTTTCTACATCTGCTGATGGCACAGTAAAAGTCATATCAGTTTTTGATCCATCTTCAGAAATATTTTGCACAATCATATCAACATTAATGCACTCTTCAGCCAAGGGACCAAAAATTGCTGCCGAAATCCCTGGACGATCAGCAAGTCGACGCAGCGAAATTTGCGCTTCATCCTTAGCAAAAGCAATACCAGTAACATTTTGTTGTTCCACAATTTCATCCTCATCGCAAATAAGTGTTCCAGAAGAACTCATTGAATCCTCCATGCCTAAGGCATCGGGATCCTCAAAACTTGAACGCACAAAGGTACGAACCTTATGAACCATTGCTAATTCAACAGAACGAACCTGTAAAACTTTTGCTCCAAGAGAAGCCATCTCTAGCATTTCTTCAAAAGCTACTTTTGGTAAACGGCGCGCTTTCGGTTCTATACGTGGATCCGTTGTATAAACACCATCCACATCCGTATAAATATCACAGCGATCAGCTTGTACAGCTGCGGCTATCGCAACAGCACTTGTATCTGACCCCCCACGCCCTAAGGTAGAAATCCGATTATCTGAAGCTAACCCCTGAAAACCAGCAATAACAGCAACCTGACCTTCCTGAAAACACTCTATTAAAAAAGATCCGTCAATATCAGTAATGCGCGCACGACCATGCGCATTGTCTGTATGAATAGGGATCTGCCAACCAAGCCATGAACGCGCATTGATCCCCATTGCTTGAAGTGTCAAAGCCAGCAAACCTGAAGTGACTTGTTCACCAGAAGCCACCACAACATCATATTCACGAGCATCTCGCTGTATGGGCGAAGCATCACACGTCCATTGGACAAGCTCATTAGTTTTACCCGCCATCGCAGAGACAACAACAGCAACCTCATTGCCTGCATCAACCTCTCTTTTGACGTGCCGTGCAACATTATGAATACATTCAATGTTTGCTACAGACGTTCCACCAAATTTCATGACAATGCGCGCCATTAATAACACTCTTACCTTTACATCTCTTATCTCAAACGATAATGAGAATAACATGCTGTATCAACGAACCATTTTCTCGACATAGCGAATATCTATCATTTGTGCAAGTTTCATTATGATTATATTAATTTCTCTTGACTTTGTATAAAATCCTCTGGACTTGATCTGATCATTAAAAATAAAGGAAGGCAACATGATAGATGAAACACGAACAACTGTTGATCAAAGTGAACTTGATCACTTTTCACGTATCGCTACAGAATGGTGGAATCCTCAAGGAAAATTTCGACCTCTTCACCAATTTAATCCAACACGTCTTGCTTACATCAGAGAAAAAATCTGTTTAGAATTTAATCGTGACCCTGTCTCACTGACGCCTTTTGACAATTTGAAAATTCTTGATATTGGCTGTGGGGGGGGCTTGTTATGTGAACCAATGGCACGACTTGGCGCTACAGTTGTAGGCGTTGATGCCGCACAAACGAATATTGAAGTCGCAAAAATCCATGCTGCCCAAAGTAACCTTTCAATTGATTATCGCACGACGACAGCAGAAGCACTCGCCAATGAAGGAGAGAAATTTGATATCATCCTTAATATGGAAGTTGTTGAACATGTCGCTGACGTTAATCTCTTCATAAAAGCGACAGCAAAAATGCTAAAACCACAAGGGTTGATGTTTGTCGCAACACTCAACCGCACGTGGAAAGCATGGGGACTTGCTATTGTCGGCGCTGAATATATCCTCCGTTGGCTCCCTAAAGGAACCCATGATTATAAAAAATTCCTAAAACCTCGAGAACTTAAAAATTTCTTATCAAAAAACGCTCTGACTGTCATTGATGAGATAGGTATTACTTATAATCCATTAAACGACAGCTGGAATCGTTCAAAAGACATGGATGTTAACTATCTCCTTCTCGCAAAACGATCTTAAAGATATGTCATTTACGGCAATTATAGGTCTTGCAATAAAGAATTGAGTTTTCCCTCTGCTTCTAAAGCATAAAGATCATCACAACCACCAACGTGATAATCACCTATAAAAATTTGTGGAAATGTATTACGTCCATTCGCGCGCTGCACCATTTCTTGACGAAGGGATGTGGAAGCATCAATATCTGTATATTTTACACCCTTTTTGTCCAGTAAATCACGTGCTTTTGTGCAATAAGGACAACCTGGACGTGTATAAATGATTATCTCTTTCATAAGTATTATCCTCCAAGTATTTTTTTTAATAATATCTACTTTAAATTCCCCTTAAGAAGAAGGAAAAATAGAATCTTCTTTAAGGACACGCGAAAATGTTAGCACATCAACCTGTTGTGCACCTGCATATTTTAATGCAGCAGCTGCTGCTGTAACTGTTGCACCCGTTGTAAATACATCATCAATCAGTAAAACAGAACATCCTTTAAGATATTTTTTAACTTTATGCGAAACCTTAAAAGCATTTTTTACGTTAAGTTTTCTTTCTCTTGAAGAAAGACTAACCTGCGGACGCGTATGCCGAGAACGAACAAGCCACCCCGGTTTTAAAAGCTTTTTTTGTGATGCTGCAATATAACGTGCAAGCTCAGCAGATTGATTATAACGTCTCTCCCAAAAACGACGAAAATGCAATGGAATGGGAATAATAACATCACACTCTTCAATAACCTCACGTCCAGCAAACACCATCCAATTAGCCATAAAAGATGCCAATTCTATATGATCACCATATTTTAAGCGCGTTACCAAAGTACGTGCAAGCCCTTTATGAACAATGACTGAGCGAACACGCGAAAAAGGGTAAGAATTACGAAGCGCTTCACCACTGAGAAAACCATCCCCCATATCACAAACAAAAGGCGTCCCCATAACAGGACAATAAGGCTTCGTGATAAATTGAAGATCTTTCCAACATTCAGAGCAAATCGTGCCATAAGTAGAAACATTTTGCTTACATCCAGGACAAATTGGTGGATAAAGCATCGTTTTAAAGCGCTCAATGAATTGACGTAGTATATCCCCGCTATTTAAAGCCACTTCTCGAAAGTAAAACATTATAAATTTAGGCTTTTACAAGTCCCCCCCGTAGAACAAAAGTTCCTTTGTATTTCCTCAATTTATAAATTTAATTTCTTTAAAAAATCTTAACCTCCTATAAACTTATTTTTCTTTCACATTATAAACTTGACAGAGCTCGCACAATCATGAACCTTTTCAAAATGCATTCTTTCATAAATCGAAAGTATTCCACAATATGTCGCATCCTTTAATTTTTGATCATAACCGCATTGAACAATTCCGCAAACGCGCCTTTGAAAAAGCAAAAAAAGGATACGACTTTTTACTCTCTCTCATGGCAGAAGATCTCTATAAACGTCTTAGCACCATTGATCGTCTCTTCACATTAGCGCTCGATTTACACAGCCATACAGATCTTGCCACGCAAGCTCTCATGAAATCTGGAAAGGTTTGTTCTATAGAACGTATTGAGACTGATACACTTTATCAAAGCCATGATAAAAAGTTTCATTTACGTCATCGAGAATTTCTTGATTTTCCTCAAAATTACTGCGATCTTATTGTTTCACTTCTTTCATTACACTTGACGAATGATACCCCTGGTGTTCTAAGTCAGATAAAAAACACCCTTAAACCAGATGGCTTATTTCTAGCTGTTATGGCGGGTGCAGGTACACTCAAAGAATTACGTGAATGTCTTCTACAAGCCGAAATTGAAATTTATGGTGGTGCAAGCCCTAGGATCTACCCTTTTGCCGACATTCGTGATGCAGGTGCTCTTTTACAGCGTGTTGGCTTTGCCCTACCTGTAGCAGATGTTGAAGATGTCACAATACGTTATAATACAATGTTTGATCTCATAAACGATCTTAAAGCGATGGGAATGCAAAATGCGCTTATCAATCGCTCACGACGTCCTGTATCTAAACGATTTTTTCTCCGTGCTGCTGAAATCTATGCACAAAAATTTAGCGATCCTGATGGACGTATTCGTGCACATTTTTCTTTCATCTGGCTCTCTGGTTGGGCTCCTCACCCCAATCAACAAAAACCTCTACAACCTGGTTCGGCACAAATATCTCTGATGGATGTTTTACAACCCCAAAAAACATAACCCAAAATCATTTTTTAAAAATACTTTTATCCGTTGTCCGTAACATTTGACTGGTGATCGTTCCAGCTACCATTGAATCACTCACATTTAGGGCGGTACGTCCCATATCAATCAGTGGCTCAATAGAGATAAGTACAGCAACCAAAGTAACAGGAAGTCCCATAATTGGTAATACAATCAATGCAGCAAAAATAGCCCCTCCCCCAACACCAGCGACACCAATAGAACTCAACGTTACAATCCCAACAAGCGTAGCAATCCAAGTAGGATCAAGAGGATTAATCCCCGTGGTCGGTGCAATCATGGTCGCAAGCATCGCTGGATAAAGACCAGCACACCCATTTTGTCCAATTGTTGCCCCAAAAGAAGCTGCAAAACTCGCAATGGATTGCGGCACACCTATCCACTGCGTTTGCGCTTCAATATTCAAAGGAATACTTGCAGCACTTGAACGACTGCTAAAAGCAAATGTTAAAACTGGTAAAACTTTTTTGAAAAAACGAAAAGGATTAATCCCAGAAATGCCAAGCAATACACCATGAATTGCAAACATAAGGATAATACCAACATAGGAAGCGATGATAAAAATGAGTAAATTTAAAATATCTGCAATACGCGAAGTTGCTGCTACCTTAGTCATAAGTGCAAAAATACCATAAGGAGTCAAAGCAATCACAATACGAACTAACCGCATAATCCAAGCTTGTGCCACTTGAATAAATAAAAGAGCCTTTTCCCCTTTTTCCGGCTCATCTTTCTTTAAAAGAAGAACTGCAGCCCCTAAAAAGGACGCAAAAATAACAACACTAATAATTGATGTACGCTTGGCTCCACTTAACTCAGCAAAGGGATTTTTAGGAATCAAGGACAAAATCATTTTTGGTATATTCATATCTCCAAGTTGAGAAATACGATCCCCAAGAACAGCAGAAACATTTTGCCCTTCATGCACCAAACCATTTGCGGTTAATCCAAAGAAATTAACCACAAGCACACCAACCAACGCTGAAAGAGCCGTTGTAATAAGCAATATTGAAATCGTTATGATACTCATCTTTCCAACAGCATAAACAGAATGTAAATGAGCAACCGCTGAAACGATAGAGACAAAAACCAGTGGCATAACAATCATTTGTAACAATAAGACATAGCCTTCACCAACAATGTTAAACCATTCAACGGATTTCAATAAAGTGGCTTCACCCTCTCCATAAAAAAGCTGCAAAACACTTCCAAAAATCAAGCCAAGGATAAGCCCTAGCATAACACGGAGTGAAAGACTCCATTGCATTCTCTTACTTTGGGCAACCCACAATAAAAAAATAACAAATAGAAATAAATTGATGAAAAAATTAAATGTCATTGTCTATGCCCAGTCTATATCCACTATGGTTATGATTGATGGTGAATAATATGCATAATTCAAAATCAATGCATAATATTTAAAATTAAGGTATAAAACTTACAAGGCTTTTTAAAAGTCATTATTTTTTTAATTTATAGATTAAAAGAGAATTTTTTATCTACGAATAACAATTTAAAGAAAATAAATAAAATTATTTCCTTATTATTTAAATAATTACGATCTTATAATAGGTTAATAAGAGAAATATAAACACCATTCATTGCATCTTAATCCTGAATAATTCCAACGTATCTTATGCTATTAATGTTCTTATCGCTCTCTTTTGCCCTTTGAATTGAAAAGAGCTTTCTTAAAAAATGGTTCATTAACAAATGAACATTCATGAATTTTCTGGCAAATAAATTATCAAGCTCCTTTTGCCAATTTTATGAACAGCACTCTCAAAAACTTTGGCCATCCCTTCAAATATAATTATTTTATTGAAAATACTTATTATACATTCTTTCTTTGCTCTCAATAAAAACTTTTTGGGAAAGCTTTTTTGTTTTTTTAATTATTTTTATAGGCATAAAAATATGCCCTCTCAATAACAAAAAAATCGTAAATATGAAGGGCTTTAAAAGCCACAATGCCTAAAAACGACATACAACCAATAATATATAATATTTCTCAATACAATCTGAAACACAATACCAACAAAAATACCCTATATCCTGTCGATATAACGAAATTAAGTGATATCAACCGTCATAATAGCCGTATTCAATATTGGTCTATTTATCAAAGATAAGGAGTTAAATCACTCATGAAACGTACCATAACATTTATTGTATTATCTTCTCTATTGATACCTTTGTTTGCTGTATTAATATCACTTGGGTATACGAAAGTGAACGATCTGAATCTGTACGATGAACTTTATCAGTCATACCTCAATAAAAACTGTAGAGATTTAGAATACCGCGACAAAGAGGAAATAGCAAAAGAATATATAAAAATGTTTAAGAGTAAGATAGAACCTATCACATCTACAGAATAGGATAAGGGATCATTTTAGAAATATTTAATAGAACGACAAATTGAATCTGCATAATTAATATTTTAAAGTATTACTAAAAAATACTTATTTTTTGTGGATGCTTCACCCTTTTTAGGTAGAGAATCCCAATGTGAGGGTTTGCTAAGCGATCAAAATAGGATGCTCTTTGATTTATTTAGAAAAAACATTTTCCTCGCAAAACTTGAAGCAGACTTTAGTGATCCAGTGTTTGAATACGTAGAAAAATTTCTAGATTCCCCAACGAGCATTAACCGAAAAGAACAAATTATTCGTGTAGCGAAAATGATACCCTGTAATTTTCCTACCCATTTTAAAAATGCAGCTCTTGCCCTTCATGATGACTGTATAACTATATCTTATAATGGTATAAAAAGGTATAAGCCCCCTCATGCAATCTTGCTTTTAAAAACGAAAACAACAAACAGTTAAGAAACGTACTCTACATTTTTAAATAATAAAAGAGGTGTTTGTGGCTTACCAGCACAATAAACTAAGGCTTTGTATTTTTATTCTACAAAATAAAAAAACTTCGTATTTTTATAAAATAGCATTGAGGATATTGAATATAAATAATATTTTTTATCCCTTATTTAAAAGTCTAAAAATTATTTTCTGCCCTATTCATTAAGAGGAATGAGCCAAGCGGATAAAAAGTGTTTGATAAAAAACTAAATAGATCAAATCATCTTGAGCACAAAGATATAACATGGAGGTTACGGAAATATCGTGATAGTATTGGGATAAAAATCGCAGTTTCCAAGAGATCTTTGTATTGTATCCTTTATGAAAAATGTTGAAAGCAAGGGAGGATATTCTCCTCTCAAACAAATGAGTGAATAGACTACTACGATGATATGCATTTTTTAAAAAAGTACAAAGTGTCTTTGCCTAAAATTTAATAGGCACATTCTAAAAATACCGGTTCAACAGACTCATCCCAAATAGAAGAGTAATGGGATAAAAATTTTTCAGCATCTGTTTGCCCCGTTGCCACAACCTCTTCTAAAGGATTAAGGAAATTTGTTTCATCAAAACCATTTGCATCACACTGTTTGCGATTTTTTAAGCCCTTGCGAGCAATAGCGATAGTTTGACGGGCTAATTCTAAAAGAATGGTTTGACGAAAAGGAGTTTTTAACCCTTCTTTGGGAACGCGTTGGCGCATGTCTAAAACTTCTTCAAAACACCAATCTTTGGTCAAAGCCTCTGCCTCGTTAAGCGCTTCTCTATCATAAAGAAGCCCAACCCAAAAAGCCGACAATGCACAGATGCGCTTCCAAGAACCGCAATCAGCTCCTCTCATTTCTAAAAATCTTTTTAAGCGGACTTCAGGAAATAACGTTGATAAATGATTAATCCAATCTCCCATATTTGGAATTGAATTTACAACTTGTCCTCTTAATGCTCCATTCATAAACTGACGAAACGTTATATGGGTACAATCATAATAACGACCATCACGTACAACAAAATACATGGGAACATCAAGGGCCCATTCAACGTAATCAGCAAAACCAAAACGCTCAGAAAATATAAAGGGAAGAACGCCTGTCCTCTGATTATCCGTATCACGCCAAATTTCAGAACGCCATGACAAAAAGCCATTTGGGCGTCCTTCTGTAAAAGGTGAACTTGCAAATAATGCAGTCGCAACGGATTGTAACTTCATGGATACTTGCATTTTTCGCCGCATATCACTTTCAGATGAAAAATCAAGATTAACCTGAACTGTTGATGTGCGATACATCATATTAAGACCATTATGCCCGACTTTCGGCATATAATCAGTCATAATTTGATAACGTGACTTAGGCATTTTCGGCGTTTCAGCTAACGTCCACTTTGGGCTAGCGCCTATCCCCAAAAAACCAATACCCAATGGTTCTGCAATTTTCTTGAGAAGAGCTAAATGTTCCATCAACTCATGATACGTATCACCTACTGTTTTTAATGGTGCCCCAGATAATTCAAACTGTCCCCCTGGTTCCAAAGAAATAGCCCCCTGATCAACGGATCCTACAAGCCCAATAATATTCCCTTCATCTACAATAGGTTTCCATCCTAAAGCGCTTTGCATGCCTTCTAACAACGCTCGGATTCCCCTCTTACCGTCATAAGGAACAGGACGAAAACCATCTCTATAAAATGGAAATTTTTCATGTTCTGTACCAATACGCCAATCATCTTCTGCTTTATACCCCCCTTGGAAATAGCTCACCAAGGAATCTAAGTTATAAACTTCACTTTCATCCATTATATCAAGCGCCATAACTTATCGTATCCTATCATTGGTATTATCATCTTAAATGAATTGTTTAGAATGATTTTACAGACATCTCAATCCATTGACCAATCCCCCACTGTCGCATTAAGAAGAGCCAAAGCCGCAACAGCGGCAGTGTCAGCACGTAAAATGCGTGGACCTAATGATATTGGAACCACAAAAGGCTGCTTTTTTAAAAAGCTCCGCTCTTCTTCACTAAACCCACCTTCTGGTCCAATGAGAACACCAGGCGTTGTAACGTCACGCTTTTTAAAAGAAGGTAATGGATTGTGCGATTTATGCTCTTCATCACAAAAGAATAAAGGCTGTGTCTCATCCCAACGCGCTAAAAGCTCTGCTAAGGATAGAGCTGATACGCATTCAGGGAGAGATAAAATGCCACACTGTTCAGAAGCTTCAATAACATTGGCTTCCATACGCGCCATATTGATACGCGTAACCTGCGTATGATGCGTTATAACAGGCTGCAAAATCGACACCCCCATTTCAACAGCTTTCTGCACCATATAATCCAACCGCGCATTTTTGAGTGGAGCAAAGCAATAAATAAGATTGGAATGTGCTGTTTGTAATCTTTCTTGATGGATAAGCTGAACCACAACAAACTTTTTCTTAACAATGATAAGTTTAGCAAGCCACTCACCATCCTGTCCATTAAAAAGTAGAATTTCCGCTCCTTCTTTCATCCGCAAAACATGCACAAGATAAGAAGCTTGTGCCCCCTCTATCTTTATTTCTTCATCCAAAGCCAATGTCTGTCGGATAAATAATCTTTTAAGTTTATAATTTATGCGCATAAAATCTTGCCAATGCTCACTATCGTCATCAAGAAATGAAGAAAAACATATCACAAAAAGAAAAAATTATATCTATAGAACTATAATATATTAAAGAATTATAGAGTTTTTTTAGCTTTATGAGATAATGATAGGAACCAATAGATCATTAAGTGATTCTGCTTTCATAAAAGTTTAAATAATACAACATTCATCTTTGCATTCAGTCATTGATGCATCAGTGGAGGAAAGATATGTCTGCTAAAAAAGCTACCATTATTACGATTACAACCCTCTTAGCCTTTATTTTGATTACAGTGGGTATTGGTTCTGTTGGAGCAGATGGAAAGCATACAGTTACCAAAGATGGATATGGTATTTCTTCTCAGATTCAATAAGCACGGGCTGATATGCCCTTATAAGTTTTAATGCAACAAAATGTTTTTTAGCAATTTTCTAAGATTTGCACGCATATTATGAAACTCTTATATTTGAAAGATTCCGTAAAGAGGTGTTTTTGTTCCTCCCTTCAATCGTTTATCTACATACTAACTGCACTTGTGAGGGAGAGGAAGTTTTTTGGTTTCATCACGAATAGATTTAACATGAGAGAATCTTATGATATTGAAATCTCTTATTTAAATTTAAAAAAGGCTTTAAATTGCAAATAGACGAATTATTATAGAATAAAATGTCATACAAATGAAAAACAATGCTCAATCGGTATCAATATCTTTTGTAATCAAAAAATTACCATGATTTTGTCCTTTAGAGCTTAGAGAAAATGTAAAAGGCCGTGCAAGGCTATTCGCAAGGCATTGGACATCTTTACATAAAGTTTCTGACCTATGATTTTTGCGCAATTGTGCTTGTAGTATCAATTCATTCTGCTTCCCTTGAAAAATAGCCGCTGTAACAGCCTCCTGTATGGATAAACTCAAGTCTGCTGTACGCATCAATGACTCTGTCACCTTCATCATCCCTTCTGAAAAGCTTGCCTGAATATCCCAGTGATCAAAACTTGTGGAGAGAGAATCATTTCTCGTTAAAAGAAATTGCTGTTTGCTTGAAAGTTTTGTTTGTAATTCATTCAAATCATACCCTAAGAGCCGACCAGAAGACATCTTCAGCGTTAAACCGCCCTGCATTTTTGTAAAAACTTCCATCCAAGAACCCACAAGTGTTTGTATCGCTGCGGTAAAATTTGTTTTGCTCTGTACAAATGGAATAAATCCTAAGGCTTCTAAAGCCTCCTGCGTATCAATAGAAGCCCCTGAAATAGTTCCTTCAATACGTATTTTCTGTCCAGCTGGCGTAACTTCAATATTACTTTGAACGGATCCACCCCAAATATTGACATGTCCAAGATCAAAAATCCCATGCCCATTTCTTATTTGCATCGCAGCTGCTAAATTTGTAAGTGAAATATTTCCTATTTTGGCTTGTGGCGCAGAAAGTCGTATATCCACCCCAATACGATCAAAAAGCGCCATATCAAAGAATGAATTTTTCTTTTTATCCGAAAAAAACATTGAGTCCAAGAGGTTAATGTCTAAGTTATCAAATGCTAAAGAGCCCATGACACTTGGTACATAATCTTGAAAATCAAGTTCCAAAGCCCCACGTGCATTGGATTTCCCCATCGTAAATGCAACACTGTTCATTTGGATATGCATTGGTCGCGCTAAAAAATGAGATTCCCATACAATGGGTATTGTTAATCTATGTCCCCAAAACTGATTTCCTCCAACCCAAGACAAAGTCTGATTCCAGCTTGGTGAACGCATCGACACCTTTCCATCAAAAATATAATATTCAGATAACCGAGCCTGCCCTGTAAAAGTTATTCCCCCACGTACAGAATTAAGACTTGCCTTAACCTGGCTTTTTCCTCCTGCCAAAAGCAACAATGCTTGAGAAGCATCAATTGATAATTTTGTAAATTCTCCGCGCCAACGAGCATCTGCACGCAACCGTACTTCCTCAGTCGATTCTGGCCAATCTAAAGTCGCATTTAATCCTGTTATTTTTTCTGCTACTCCTGAAAAGCTGTCATGATACACAAGAGCACCATTTTTAATAACAATCCGCCCAAAAGGTTGTTTTAAAAGGTGTTCTATCTCTGGATGTTCAGGGTTATGTTTTAATATTTCACGTGCCTTGCGTATGGCTAACCCTAAGGCGCCTTGTGAGTGAGAAAATCGATCAAAAAAATCTGCCATTGTTTTAACGGGCTTTTCCATAACAAATTGAGGACGCACAATCCGCGTCTCTGAAAAAGAAACACGCCCCCAAAGAAGATCGACGACAGAAAGATCAACTTCTATTGATTCAGCTTCCATTAATGGTGCAACATCATCCATTTTTGATGTTAAAGTAATGCCAGAAAGCAACGCTTTAGGATAAGGAAAAAGATTTAACCGCGGTGGATCACGCAATTGCACGTTATAACCTGTCCATGCACTCAACTCTTGCGCTAAACGAACACGAATCGCATCCGTAGAGACAAGATAAGGTAAAATAAGAATCCCCACTCCAAATAAAAAGATAATTGTAATAAAAATTCCGCTCAAAAATTTTATTATTCTGATGCGCACAATATCCCTCTACACGTATCCCCCTATAACAGATTAAAAATAAACTTAAATAATCGTTAAAAGGCTTTTTATAACCCTATAATTCATCATATCCATTTTGTATTTTCATTATTTTTGTTCTTTATCCAAAGTTTATTCAAACAGCAATATTGCTGCTTCTTTATAAAGCAATTATTTAAAAGTCTTATAAAACTGTAAATCCACAACATTATCAAACCATTCTTACTGTTCTCATATGAATATTGCTATAAAACTCTATCGTATTATTAGAAAATGCTTTACAAAAAAACAAACAGCCTTACCGAAAGGATCTCTCTCATGAATAATATTATCGACGGAAAAAAACTTGCTGAAGAGATTATTGTGAAAGTTAAGGCTGAAACAACAAAACTCCGCGATAACTATAATATACAACCTAGTATCGCTGTTATTATCGTTGGAGACGATCCCGCAAGTCAAGTATATGTCGCCTCAAAAAATAAAAAAGCTGAAGAATGTGGGTTTCTTTCAATCAAACATGTCGTTTCCAAAGAAACGCAAGAAAAAGAGCTCCTTCAACTTATTGCAACATTAAATTCTGATCCCAAAATTCATGGTATTTTGGTACAGCTACCTCTCCCAGCCCATATGAATACAAACCTCATAACACAAGCTGTTGCTTTCCAAAAAGATGTTGATGGTTTTCATTATATCAATGTAGGAAAACTCGCAGCAAATGCACTTGAAGATGCTATTATTCCCTGCACACCCGCTGGTGCTATGATGATGATTGAACGACATTGTGGGCGAGATTTATCTGGACTTGATGCTGTCGTTGTTGGACGCTCTAATATTGTTGGAAAACCTATGGCTGCCCTTTTAACAGCGGCCAATGCTACTGTGACAATTGCCCATAGTCGTACTCGTGACCTTGATGATGTCTGTCGGAGCGCTGATATTCTCGTAGCTGCTGTAGGCCGCCCACAAATGATTAAAAAAGACTGGGTAAAAAATGGCGCAGTTGTTATTGACGTTGGTATTAACCGCATTCCAGCTCCAGAAAAAGGTATAGGAAAAACGCGTCTTGTCGGGGATGTCGATTTTGAAAACGTAAAAGAAAAAGCTGCTGCAATCACCCCTGTTCCAGGAGGCGTTGGCCCCATGACAATTGCCATGCTTATGGTTAATACACTCAAAGCCGCCGCCCGATTACACAATCTTCCTATACCAAAATTCTAAGAATTGTAACAATTATTGCACATGGTTCATCTTGTTTCTTTTTGCATTCCTCATGTCATAAAAACAGATGCCCCTTGATCTGCACGATTAACCAATTGACGAAAAACACGAAAAAGTTCGCGTCCAACACCATAGTCGTTTTTTGAAAGATCAGGAGGTGTAATTGTTCGCGCGTTAAATTTTGCTAAATCCTCTAAAAGAGTTAATTTACCCCCATGAACATCAAGGAAAACAATGTCACCGTCTTGCAAACGCGCAATGGGACCATTATCCAAAGCTTCTGGTGTCACATGGATGGCAGCAGGAACTTTTCCTGATGCTCCGGACATACGACCATCCGTTATCAATGCTATCCTTTGACCGCGATCTTGTAAAACGCCTAAAATGGTGGTTAATTTATGAAGCTCTGGCATACCATTGGCTTTTGGTCCTTGGTAGCGAATAACAGCGATAAAATCTTTATCATGTAACGCTCCAGATTGAAAAGATTTTTGGAGCTCCTCTTGATCATTAAAGACAAGGACTGGTGCTTTAATTTGCCAATATTCTGGTTTAACAGATGAAACTTTTATAATAGCGGTTCCCAAATCTCCCGATAAAACACGAAGGCCACCGTCCGGTTGAAATGGTTTTTTCCAACCTGCTAACACCTTATGATCACCACTTTCCTTGAGAGCTGCTTCACGCACCACACAGCCATCAGCAGAAAGCTTTGCTTCAATTGCATAAGCATTGAGATCTTTACCAAAAACTGTAGCAACATCTTCATGCACTAAACCGGCCTCAATAAGCTCGCGAATAATAAATCCTATACCCCCTGCTGCATAAAAATGATTGATATCAGCCAAACCATTCGGATAAATTCGCGCTAAAAGAGGCACATGGCATGAAATTTCTGCAATATCATGCCATGTCAATTGAATACCGCAAGCCGCAGCGATAGCTATCAAATGAATCGTATGATTGGTAGAGCCTCCTGTTGCATTTAATCCTACAATGGCATTCACAAAAGAACGCTCATCAATGATCATACCAAGTGGTCTATAATGATCACCAAGATCGGTCATTTCAAGTACACGCTTTGTAGCTTCTTTTGTTAAAGCATCACGCAACGGTGTATTCGCATTGACAAAAGAAGCTCCCGGCATATGCAGCCCCATCATCTCCAGTATCACCTGATTTGAGTTAGCAGTCCCATAAAATGTACATGTCCCTGGACCATGATAAGAACGGGCTTCTGATTCCAGCAATATTTGGCGATCTATTTTATTTTCCGCGTAAAGTTGACGTATTTTTACTTTTTCATCATTACCTTGCCCCGTTGTCATAGGACCAG
The DNA here is from genome assembly GCF_028618615.1 of Bartonella sp. AU15XJBT. Lineage (NCBI taxonomy): Bacteria > Pseudomonadati > Pseudomonadota > Alphaproteobacteria > Hyphomicrobiales > Bartonellaceae > Bartonella > Bartonella sp. AU15XJBT. Next base: position 55,485 of record NZ_JAQITG010000005.1, on the reverse strand, counting down.
CGGGTATAAAAATTCCTGGTAAGTGACCAAATGTGAGTGCACCAATCAATAAACCGGGGACGATTTTATCACACACCCCAAGATACAATGCTGCATCAAAGACATCGTGTGATAAGCTTATAGCTGTCGCCATTGCAATCACTTCACGCGAAAAAAGGGAAAGCTCCATCCCCGCATTTCCCTGCGTAACACCATCGCACATCGCAGGAACACCCCCTGCTACCTGTGCAACACCACCAACCATACGGGCCGCCTCTTTAATTAAGTTAGGAAACTTTTCAAAAGGTTGATGTGCTGAAAGTATATCGTTATATGCCGTGATAATGCCAATATTCCCAACGATATTTCCCTTCAAACGCTCTTTGTCTATTGCACCACAAGCAGCAAAACCATGAGCCTGATTAGCACATCCCAAAAAACTCCGCTTGGGACGATGAGTCTGTGCGTTCGCGATACGATCTAAATAAATTTCTCGTGTAGGTCGAGAGCGTTCATAAATCCTTCGTGTAACTGTGGCAATTGTCTTGGAAAGTGCCATATTTACTTCCCCCCTTCATTGATGCTCCCCCTCATTCATTAAAGAGAGAGTGCGTTTCTATTCACCTTGTCTCTCATATTTTAATTCACTTATTTCATTTTCTGCAGGCGACCAATAAACCTGCACAAGATGAGGAGAATTACGCAAAATCGCCCGAACCGGCTTTTCTATTTCAGACCCATCTTGACAAGCTTCTTCAAAACAGTCGCGTTTCTGAAAACCTTCGAAATGGAGAATAATGCAACGAGATTGCATAATAACTGGCAGCGTTAGAGAGAGTCTTGGCTCAATGGCACTTTTTGCATGAAGTGGTAGAACAAGTGCTTGTGTTCGAAGATCAAGTGCTTGCTTTAGACGATCAGCATCAGGAAAAAAGGAAGCCGTATGTCCATCAATCCCCATTCCTAAAACAACAACATCAAAGGGTTTAGGCAAACTATTAATACGATTTGCTGCTGAAAAAGCAGCAAGTTCAGCAGTAATTGCTTTATGATAAAGCCCTACAAAACGTGCTTTTGCAGCAAAATTCTGTAATAAATGACACCGTACCATATGTTCATTTGAACGTTCATCGTGCGCAGGGACAAAACGTTCATCAACCAAAGTGATAATGATATTTTGCCAATCAATATCTGCTTTTGATAAATAATGAAAAAACAATTCTGGCGTTTTACCACCAGAAACAGCTAAAATCGCACGCTTGCGCTCTAAAACAGCTATACTAAGCTCTGCTGCAACACGGTCAGCCAATGCTAAAGCAAGAGTTGTGGGTGTTTCAAAATTTAAACGGTCAATATTCATTCTATACATACTTACTGCTCTAAATTAAATTGTTCCATATACGTCCATCACGTTCCATAAGGATTGTCGAAGCAGTGGGACCCCATGAACCAGCACTATAACCATGAACAGGCTGTTTTATTGCTTCCCATCCCTCAATGATTGGATCAATCCAACGCCAAGCAGCCTCAACTTCATCACGACGCATAAACAGTGTTTGATCTCCACGAATAACGTCCATTAATAAACGTTCATAAGCATCAGGGTTACGTTCAGAAAATGCAGAAGCAAAACTCATGTCTAATGGAATATGACGAAACCGCATACCGCCATAACTCGGATCCTTAATCATCAACCATTGTTTTACACCTTCATCCGGTTGGAGACGAATAACAAGCCGATTAGAAAAAATTTCATCTAAATCCACATCAAAAATATTATGAGGAATAGGTTTAAATACGATAACAATTTCAGACATTCGCGTGAACATGCGCTTACCTGTTCTTAAATAAAAAGGTGTATCGGCCCAACGCCAGTTATCAATCTTAACCTTAAGCGCGACAAATGTTTCGCTCTCACTTTCTCTTCCCAAGTCATCAAAATAAGACTCTACAGATATACCATTTGATAAACCAGCAAGATACTGCCCACGCACAGTGTTCTGCTCTACATTATGCACATCAAGAGGTGTTAAAGAATGCAAAACTTTAAGTTTTTCATCACGCACAGCATTGGCACTGTTGATAAATGGTATTTCCATCGCAACCAAACAAAGAAGCTGCAGCATATGGTTTTGAACCATATCGCGTAGAGCACCAGTACTCTCATAATATTCTGTACGCCCCTCCAACCCTAAAGATTCAGCAACGGTTATCTGAACATGATCAATATAGTTCGCGTTCCATAGCGGTTCATAAAGTGTATTCACAAATCGCAATGCCATTAAATTTTGGACAGTTTCCTTCCCAAGATAATGGTCAATGCGGAAGATCTGTTCTTCATTAAAAACACTTGCAAATGCATCATTAAGCCAAACCGCTGTTTTTGCATCACAACCAATTGGTTTTTCAATGATAATTCGTGTTTGTGGTGTTACCAAATTGCTTTTCCCCAACTTCATCGCGATATCAGCAAAAAGTGACGAACCAACAGCCAAATAAAAAGCTCGAATATCTGCTGAATCTTGTGACAAAAAAAGGGCTAAATCCTCCCACCCTCGGTTTGAGGAAACATCAACAGAAACGTAAGTTAAACGTGCAAGAAAGCGATGGAGTTCAGTTGAATTGAGATCTTTTGGATGGATATGTTTTTCTAAACAAGCTTGGACAAAATTTTGATATTCTTCACGACTTAAGGAAGTGCGCGAAACGCCAATAATACGTGTTGGCTCACTAAATTGCCCAACACACTGGCAATGATACAAGGCCGGCAAAAGTTTGCGTGAAGCCAGATCACCATTGCCACCAAAAACAATACAATCAAAAGAAGAAACTGGAGTAATTTTACGCGCCATGAACTTATTTATTTTTCTATTCGATTATGAAATCCCATATTACTTATAAAAGCTTCCATCATTAAAGCAGACAGATACTAAATAAGCCATTAATTTTCTACATTTCAATCAATGTTTCTATTAAAGGCGATCCATTAAAGAAAACCAACGCATTGCTAAAAATATAAGTGGATAACGCAAAACGCTTCCTCCCGGAAAAGATGAAATCTTTAAGTCCTGAAAATAAGCAAAACGTTCATGATTCCCTGTCAACCATTCTGCGTACAATTTTCCCATAAAAGGAGCAAGCATAACGCCATGCCCTGAATAACCGCCACAATAAGTCATCCTTGAGAAAAGTTGGCGAACATAAGGCATACGCTCAACCGTGATGGCAACCGTTGCCCCCCAACGATGGCTGAGATTGATAGAGTGTAATTGAGGATAAATTTCAGCAATTTGCCGTTTTATTCGTGCATCTAAATTTACAGGATTCTTATTATTGTAACTTTCTACACCCCCAAATAAGAGACGATTATCAATGCTTTTGCGAAAATAGCGAACCATAAAACGGGAATCATCAACCGATTCACCCCCCATGAGAATTTTACTGTTCTTTGGTAATGGTTCCGTTGCTCCAATATAAGAGCGAATAGAAACAATATTTTTCTGAATAAAACGCTGAAGCCCAAGTTTATACCCATTGGTTGCGAGTAAAACATGCTCTGCTGTTATACTCCCTTTTTCTGTTATCACTTTCCAATGAGCCCCCCTGCTCTTCATGGTTGTTACTTGTATCTTTTCATAAAGTTTAGCACCAGCATCTTTGGCTCTTTTTGCCAACCCAACAATCAATTTTAAGGGATTTATATGGCCGGTATCCGCATCATAAATACCACCACAATAAAAAGGCGATCCAAGTCGCTCAGATATTTCTGCCCGATCCATAAAAGTAAGTGCGTGATAACCATAACGCTGCATCGCCTCAATATGCCGTTGATAAGAGAGAAGCTCATGCCTTTTATGGGTTACAGAAAGCTGCCCCCCTATAAAATCACAAGGGTAATTAGGCATCGCGCATAAAGATAAAATATCTCTTTTTGCTTCTTCTGCTAAATCAAATAGCACTTTACTGCGCTCAAAACCATATTTTTTCTCTAATGTTTCGGCCCATTGCCGTTGCCCCGTTCCTAGTTGTCCACCATTGCGTCCCGAAGCACCATCACCAAAACGTGATGCTTCAAACAAAACAACATCCACTCCAGCCTTCGCTAAATGATAAGCAGCTGAAAGTCCTGTAAATCCACCTCCAATAATGACCACATCACACTGTCTATCTTCACAAAAAGAAGGATAAGAGGGGCGTTCTTCTAAAGTATCTTCATACCAAGAAATTCCTGGAGAAATTGGATTAGAGCCAATCATCGTGATAAACCTCAAACATTAAGCAAGAGATATTCGCGCTCCCACGGGCTAATCACTTCCATAAAAGTTTCAAACTCTTGTCGTTTGATCGCAGCATAAGTACTGACAAACACATCTCCTAGAATAGCACGTATTTCTGTATCTTGTTCAAATAAATTAACCGCTTCAATAAGACCACGCGGTAACTCAATATTATCAGCATTCACATTATTTGTTGTTGGCTCATCCGGTTCAATTTTTTGCTGTAAACCAATGAGACCACACGCTAGAGAAGCTGCAAGGGCTAAATAAGGATTCGCATCTGACGAAGGGAGCCTATTCTCGACACGCCGCGCTTGAGGAGCAGAACGAGGGACACGAAATGCTGTGGTACGGTTATCGTATCCCCATCGCAAATTAACAGGTGCTGAAACATCCGGCATAAGACGTCGATAAGAATTTACATAAGGCGCAAGCATGACAAGTCCCCCTGCCATATGTCTTTGTAATCCACCAATAAAATGGCGAAAACAAATACTTTCTCCACCATCTTCCTGCGTAAAAATATTCATCCCTGTCTTCTTATCAACGACTGATTGGTGAATATGCATAGCAGAACCCGGCTGTCCTTGAATGGGCTTAGCCATAAAAGTTGCATACATATTATGTTTAAGTGCTGCTTCACGAATTGTGCGTTTGAACATAAAAACTTGATCAGCCAATTCTATCGGATCACCATGACGTAAATTGATTTCAAACTGACCGGCCCCTTCCTCGTGAATAAGCGTATCAATCTCCAATCCTTGCGCTTCCGAAAAATGATAAATATCATCAATGAACTCATCAAACTCATTCACACCGGCAATTGAATAGCCCTGTCCTCCACCAATTGAACGTCCAGAACGACCAACAGGAGGAACTAAAGGATAATCCGGATCAGGATTTTTCTCTACTAAATAAAACTCAATTTCTGGTGAAACAACTGGTTTTAGACCCATTTGCGTATAAAAATTGACAACTTTTCGCAAAACATTTCGCGGTGTATAATCGACGACCTGTCCATTTTGATATACAAGATCACAAATCACCTGTGCCGTAGGGGCCTCTTCCCATGGCACGATACTTAACGTAGACAAATCAGGCTCAAGACGCAGATCACCATCGGTTTTGGGATATTCAAAGCCGTGTCCATCTTCAGGATAATCTCCTGAAATTGTTGCCATAAAAACCGCTGAAGGTAGCGCTAATGATGTTTCCGATGTAAATTTTTTAGAAAGCATCATCTTGCCACGCGGCACACCTGCTTGATCAGGCGTAATACACTCAATATCTTCTACATTACGAAAAGAAAGCCATTGTAAAACTTGCTGCCAGTTGCTTACACCACGCAAATTTTTAAGAAAACCAGAAACAGGCTTAGAACCCTTACTTTTTATTTGTTTACCATTTTTCACAGCCATAACACACCAACTTAAAACACAATCAAGCCCCGCTATTATGGTACCATCCCATGCATGAATGTCACAAAAAATATTTTAATCAACTTAATTTTTATAGAATATATAACGTCTATCAAAGCAAAATCGTTCTTATCATCATTCTAAGCTGCTGATTGTATCAAACATGATGGGGAAATGGTACTGCACGTCATATATCGCGTGCTAATCTTCTTCTTATATAAACAGTGCAAACGAGCGTGAATTATTGTCCTTAGCCTTTTGCCAATATCGTTTGACAGCCAACAGAAAACTCGTAGCATTCAGCAGCAAAAGACGCGTTTTAAGAAGGTATCAGATGCCCCCTAAAAAATTAACCATCCGCAATAGCACTGCTGAATTTCTGATTTTCACTCAACAAGCTGGTGAAGACAGCATTAAAGTTCGCTATGAAAATGATACAATCTGGCTTAGTCAAAAGCTCATGGCAGAGTTATTCAGCGTAGATGTACGTACAATCAGAAAACATTTAAAAAATATATTTGAAACTCAAGAATTAGATGAAAACTCAGTTATCCGGATTTTCCGGATAACTGCCTCTGATGGTAAAAACTATAATACTCAATTTTATAACCTCGATGCCATTATCGCTGTTGAATATCGGGTTAATTCCAAACGCGCGACACAATTTCGACAATGGGCAACGCAAATATTACGTGATTTTGCAATTAGAAGCTATGTCATAGACAAAAAGCACCTTGAGAACGGCATGACTCTTAATGAAGATTATTTAGAACATTTACTCGCTGAAATAAGAGAAATTCGCCTTAGTGAAAACGGTATCAAAAAATTACACATATTTATACAACCAGTATAGATTATAACAAAGATGCGCCAACGACACACGAGTTTTTCGCAAAAGTTCAGAATAAGTATGCATTTCGCTGTGCACGGACAAACAGCAGATGAACTGATGTTTAAGCGAGCAGACAGCAAAAAAGAACATATGGGCTTAGCAACGTGGGAGAATTCTCCACATAGTAAAATTGTAAAAACCGATATCACAATTGCTAAAAACGACCTAACACAAGATGAACTTAAGCAGCTTGGCTTAATTGTTAATGCTTATCTTGATTTAGTAGAGAGCCGCGCAGAGCGAAAAATACCAATGACTATGGAAGATTGGGCAAAACAATTAGGTAAGCTCCTTGAGCTTGAGCAGCGAAATATTTTACAAAATTCTGGCACAATCACAGCAAAGATTGTCAAAGACCATGCCGAAACTGAATTTGAAAAATACCGCATCGTTCAAGATAAATTATTTGAATCTGATTTTGATAAAGCAATTAAAGCCCTTGAGAAACCTCGGCGTAAAAAAAGTGATGACTAAACTCGTAATAAGCTTGAATAATGTTGAATCGCAGCACTTTCCACAAATGTGTCTATGCACGCAAAAACACTCCCAGCACAAGCCAAAAATCCCGCATTCATAGCCACCAACAACTAATTCCCGCCTCAATCTCATCCCGCCCCAAACATAGGATTGCGTTTTATTAAATACCCCACGCGCATATAATTAAAGAGAGAAACGATTAAACTGGCACCAATCATGCCAAGCCAATAAAGCCATATTCAAAAAAATGTGCCATGAGAGCTCCCCCAAATAAGCCTATCCCCCAATAGCTTATTGTTACAACAATTGTTGGCCAAAACGTATCAAGCAAACCCATAAGTATGCCATTGAGCATGGCTCCTAAAGTGCCAAAAGCAAAAGACAATAAGATAAACGGAAGCAACTCCCAAGAGAAAACAATAACGTGGACTGAAGAAATGTCAAAGATGATTGAAAGAATGAATTCATAAGAAAAATAAACACCCCCTGATAAAAACAAGACATAAGCTATAGCAAAAATTGTGACATTCATACGTAACTGTTTTAGAGCCATATGATTCCCATCTGCCCTATACCACGCTGCTATTGTCGCGGCTGCGCTAGAAATACCCAAAGCCACCACAGAAATAAGCATATCAAGACGCATTCCAATCGTATGTGCTGCCAAAGCTTCAACCCCAAAAGCTGTAATCATGAAGGCAATGACAGAAGGAAAACCTTCCGCAATAAGAATACGTATACCAATGGGAAATCCTACGAACAGCAATTTTATGATTCGTGAAATCTCAAACTTTGGTCGCAAATAATGAAAGTGAAAGGAATGAAAAGCAGAATTGTGGGACAGAATGATTGCCACTGCCATAACAATCAAAATACGGATCAAACTACTCGCAATTCCAGCACCAAAGACACCTAATCCGCTTGCAGGACCTATACCAAAAATAAGCAGCCAAGAAATAAGAAAATTCATAGGGATAGCTGCAAGCATAACAAAAGTTAAGGGCTTGGGATGACCAATTGCTGAAAGTAATCCACGGCTATTTACATAAAGATAAAAAAACACCACCCCTATAGCAGCACCACTATTATATTCCTGCGCTATCTTAGCAATTGTCTCATCTTGTTCGAGAAGACACAAAATATTCCTCGTATTGAGTAAAATGATTGCACTCATCATTCCAATCAAAAGGGAAAGCCATATTCCTTGATCAAACCACGCCTTCAATGCATATCTATCTTGTCTGCGAAAACTTTCCGCAAGTTTTGGTGCAACCGCAGTAATAATCCCTAGCCCCAACAACATCACAAAACTAAACAGACTCAGAGCTAACATTGTACCACTTAAGGCTTGAACACCTAAATGCGCCACAAGCGCTGCATCTGTAAAGGAAATCATCATCTGCGAGATAAACCCAACAGCCAGTGGCATGCCAAGAGAGAGCAATTGCTTCATCACAACAAACATTGTGAAATACCCTTCCCTATTGAAGAACGTATTAAGCTTGAATCTTTTAAATAAAACGCATTGATTTTTTCCGTAAAGTCCTTCCATCGCAAGTCTTGCCTAAAGGATGCATAATGAGCACTCATTAAACTAAAAGGAAATGAGCAGTTCTGAGAAGTGCAATGCACTTTTATGCGTTTTTTGGACCTCATGCCATGCGTTTTTTTATACAATATTATGCCCCCAAGCAGCTACAGTCGTTGATAAAAGATCCTCAGCAAGTGTTTGTTCGTCTTGCACATCCATTTTTAGTATTTTTAATAAAACTTTTGGTACTGCAAGTCATACACCAGTGCTAACCTTCTCTTACCCGCTGCTTACATATGTAAAAAAACAAAGCCGACCGAGTTGTCAGAAAACGCAGGTACTTTGTTATGCTCGTTCGCGATATTTCTGACTAATAAGAAGCACAATCATTTGACGCATTCAAATCGGTAAGCATCTCTCCTAAAAACGATGGACAGCTATTAATTTCGACTAAATCCATATAAGATGACCCACACACTATTTTTTCCTGTGTCTTTACGTAAGTCACAGGCAAGGCTCTGTTCAACTGTATCTTCACTTTCAAACCTCCTCGTCTTTTATTAACTTTTTATCCGTATAAAGCCAGGCCAAATTAAGCGGGATAATTAAACATATACAAAGCAAGGTGAAACAAAAAGCAGCTTCTATACAAACATTGTTTGCCAACAAACCAATCAGCACAAGCGCTAAAATACCAAAAATACGTGCAAGAAAACTAACAATGGATAAAACCGTATTTGCATTCTTTTGTTGAATATGTTTAAAAAATTCTGCTTCAAACTGCGTCATAGGGACAGAAAAAAAACTGTGAAATACGGTGAATAAAATAATAGGGGCCCAACTGTTTGCAACGAGAAGCAGAGCAAGCATAACAACAGCACTCAGAACGAGTGAGCACAAAGTTATCGCCATAGGAGCATATTTGTGCATAAGATATTTAATTACAAAGCGATTAAATAAGTATTTTACGAGAGTATAAGACACAAAGCACAAGCCAAGAATAAGAATTTTAGTCTTTCCCGTTGCATTGTCTAATACTCCTGTTTGTCCCAAAATAAAAGGCTGCCAAAAATGAAATATTGGCTGCAATGCGGCAACAATAAAACCACATATCAATATATAATATAACCCGATTTTTGAGGTAACTAAATGAGAAAAAGCTTCTTTTGCATGCAACAGAGAACCCGAGTCTATTGACTGACTACCCGAAACGGATGCAATATCTATCCCCCTCACCCGACTAAAAAAGAATACAAGCATGAGAAACCCGAAAGAACAAAAATAATATGCCGACTGATAATTATCCATACACAAAACAATAAGGACACCTAGCGCACCAGCAACCGTATTCATGAATGCTGTCAGTTCTCGCTTATAGGCGTTTACTTGGTGGTAGATCAAACTACCCTTGTAACCACCACCGTCGATTAAACCTTTAATCCATGTGCTATCAGCGCCAGAACATAAAGCAAAGCCTAAAGCATAAATAATTTCTGCCGGAATTAAGACAGAAAGATTAGGCGCGTAGATACATAAAAAGAAGAAGAGCGAAAAAAAGAAACATGATAAGGTAACATTTTGTTTAACGCCGATTTTATCTCCTAAAATCCCGCAAGGCACTTCAAAAATACAAATAGCCACGCTAAACACAATTTGCAATAAAGCTAACTGTGTTATACTAACGCCCATAGACAACAAAAAGAAAGCATGGAAGGAACCTGTAATTAGCCGAATTCCGCTCATTGCTCCACAGCCATAGAGCAACTTTTTAACTTCATAATCTATCGTCATTAATATATCCAAAAGCTATAAAGCTAGCAGCTTTTTGCCGCCAGCTTTATATATTTTAAAACCTCAATTCGTAAAAGTGCCTCGAGAAGCCATTTTCTGCTTACTTGCTCAGACGTTTAGCGCAACAACATCAACCCGCTTAATTTGATTTTTTTCAGTGGTTTATACATACTTTTAGTTTTCATAACTTTACCTCCCGTATTCAATGAAAACAATTAAATTTAGAATAAAGTACACATTATAGCTATTTTGTAGCTACCTTTTATCAATTTATCATCTTGATATAAAAAGCTTTGCTCTTCCCCACGCACTCACGTTAAGTATTTCATGCACCAATCATTCTGCAACAACCACTGCAGCACTTGAAAACTTACGCTCCCCTTCTGGCAAAGTACGCTTATATTCACGCCAATTTGTCACCGGCTGTTCGTTAAACGCAACACTCGTTCGCAGCGCGGCAAAATGCGCTTTGCCGCATTTAATCTTCAGTATTTCTTTAAGACGTAAATCAAACTCGCTGTTCGCCCCTTTTGTCTCTAGCACAAAGTAAAGCTTTTGTTCGCCATCCCGCTCTAAAAAGACCGCCCAATCAGGCGTATAAGAACCTATGGGAGTGGCTATTTTAAAACTTCTTGGCAGTTTAAAAAACAATCTGACTTCAGGATCATTTTCAAGACTTTGTGCAAACTCTTTCTCCACACTGCTTTCATAAACCACATGATCATACACACTCTTCTCACTCGCAACAGCTGTACGCTCTAAATTCGCCACAAGCTCTTCACTGGTAAAAAGCTCTTGCACACTATATTCTTGCCCAACCAGCTTTAAATATTTGATGCCATCAATTGTAAGATTAACATGGGTTTTATTGAGTATTTCTTCTATGCGCTCTAAAAAAGCTTGTGGATTTTTCACAAATTCATGCTCACGACCACTCTTTATCAAAATACCAATAATTGTCTTTGCGGTTAATTTCAGCTTTAAGGTCAAATAATGTACAATATTCGGCAATGCACACCAACTATAATCAAGCGCACTCTGCTTTAATAATTGCTCTTCATAGGTCACACCAGCACTATCCAGTTCTATCTCTGCTGTTTGATAAACCAAATGCGCAGGCGCAACTGGCGCCATTTTTTCCACTGCATCCACTGCTTTGGCGACAAACTCTGTGCGATCAAACTTTGCACGATAAGTGGTCTTTTTATTGATCTTCTCCCACAAGTCCAAAAACTCGGGCGAAACCACTGTTTGCTTTTTAAGCTTAACCCGCACCTCGCGCGTAGCATTACGAATCGGCATAGCTTGGCTCGCTTCTAGCGCCTGCAGCACAGCCCGCTTTTGCCCTCTACTAAAACGTTCACTCAAATCCAACGTCCCAGCCGCACTTTGTGCTTTTAATGTATCTGTGATTTTTCCTGCTGATGTAAGCAAAGCTTTTTCACGCAACTCAACCAATATATCAGCAGCCTCTTGCGGAGACAGAATCTTTTTTTCCGTCACAGCTGTCACATAAGTCAGATCTTGCAGTGTCTCAACATTAATAAGCGCGCCCGCGTCAATTTTTTTCACAATTTCTTGACGCAATTCGCATGACATTTCCTCCGCCCCTATAGCTTCAAATTCGCTCGCCACTAAATCTTTATCTACTTTAACGGCGCCCGACTCATCAATCAAATCTTTTGCAACAAGTGTTTTAATAATTTCTTGTGCTTGCGATACTTCCACTTTAGCGGCAACATATTTTACATCTTCATAAACACGGCCAACCAACTGCTCCATCTGCAATGTACCAAGTTTATAACCAATATCCGCCTCTAATTCTTTTTGCAATGTACTCACAAACTCAGCAAAGCTTTCATTCACCATGACATGCAGCACATTTATATCTTTATCTTCCACCTGTTCACCTTGTTGGTTTACGCACAAGCGCAAACCGCGACCAATCTTTTGCCGTGCGGTAAAATTCGATTTTTGCTCAATCAACATGCACACTTGAAATACATTTGGATTATCCCAGCCTTCTCTCAATGCCGAATGCGAAAAGATAAAACGCAAAGGGCATGCAAAAGATAATAACCACTCTTTATCACGCATAATCGTGTTATAAGTGTCATCATCAGCTTGGCTGTCGCCCTTTGTATCCTTATACACACCCTTCTTGTCTTGTGAGAAATAACCGCCGTGCACGTTTCGAACATTTTGAGCAAATTTAGCCCGCAAGGAGGCATATTTCTCTTTCGCCAACAACTCTTCATAACATTCTTCAAACATACGCTCATAAAGTGCTGGCTCTTCATCATTGCTACGATATTTAGCCACCTCATCAATAAAAAAAAGTGATAAAACTTTAATCCCTAAAGGCACAAGCCGCAATTCATTATCTAAATGTGTTTCTATCGTGCGATAAATTTGCGCGCGTTTAAGCTCTATTGTATTCACATCACCAAGCGCGTGGCCAAATTTGACAATTTCAGTATCAGAAAATTCAACGGCTTCATCCCCTGCCATGCAATTGATACCCGAAACAATATAACCCCTATAAAGCTCACGCCCGCCCGTAACGTGATACAGATCATCGCCTTGCCTCACTGTAACTGTTTTGCGGCTAACAGTGCCATTCTTCCCCGCAATATCCAACTCTAAGCGCGCCTTAAAGCCATGTTCGTGGGATACGGATTTCAAGGCAATATAGGGACGGTTAAAATCTTGCTCTATCTGGTTAGAAGAGACACAAATTTGCTTCACTAGTCCTTTTTGATAAGCATCAACAGGTGTTAAACGATATAAAAGATTAATCTCATCTTTATGCGTGGCACTATAGCGAAAAACACAAAGTGGGTTAAGGCTTGCAATAGCCTCCTTCGCTTTTGCTGTATTATCCACCGATTGCGGTTCATCTATGATCACAATCGGATTTGTGTCTTGGATATAGCGCATAGCACTTTCGCCATTCAGTCTATCCTGCGGAAGGTTGATAATATTTTCTGCTTTTTTAAATGCATCAATATTGATAATCATAATTTCAATATTGGTCGAGCTTGCAAATTGGCAAATTTGCGAAAGATCTTTTGAATTATAAATAAAATAACGATAGGGTAGATTATTAAACTCTGCTTGAAAATGCTCCCTCGTTACCTGCAGTGATTTATATACCCCTTCGCGAATAGCAACACTTGGTACAACAATGATAAATTTGGTAAAGCCATAGCGTTGATTTAACTCAAAAATCGTCTTGCTATAGACATAAGTTTTGCCTGTCCCCGTTTCCATCTCAATAGAAAACTGCTTTTGCTCTAACGTCTCACTCGCCAAAAGTTTATTGTTCTGTTGTACCTCTCGTAAATTTGCTAATATGCTTTCATCACTAATCAATAATTGATTACCATAGCCAAATTCCTTTAACGCTAATTGTCCTTGTTCTGAAAGCAAGGAAAAAGAAGAATCCCATTGTGGTTGGCCTTTAAATAAACCAATGACGCTTTTAACCGCATCATTTTGAAATTCTTGTTGTTTAAATTTAAGTTTCATATCGCCGCCCCAATCGTCTCTCTATAGTTTAAATTTTATCAAAACTTACTTCATTGTCTTTAAAGATAAAGTCGCAATTAATAAGCGCTTCATCACTTTTAAAGGCCGCATCAAGCGCTACGATTTTTACGGGCAAATACTTTATCATCTCTTCCGCATCTTCGGGTTCAAAGGGCGAGTCTATGGCTATAATCACCAAGACATCGCCTTCGCTCTCACCTATGTAATAGAATTTTTTGCCATTGATGGGTAAAGGATAAATTTTTAAATCCAGTGGCCAACCATATTTAAGTATGATCTCAAAGATAATATCTTGATGAGAGCGCTCGGGATTTACCCCCTGCAAAATATGATCAAAGCGCATTTTCAATTGTTCTTTAACATCAAGTGTATTCGGATCAATCGGGCTATCGTCCCATAGGGGAAAGTTTGAACTATCGAGTTCTAGCACGCGAAATCCGATGTCTAGAGGCTGCTCGCTTGTGCATTCTGCTTCATGCTTTTGCTTGATTTGTGCACCAGCACGGCGAATACGTTCGCTACCTATATCGCAGATAGTTTTATAACCAGCCTTATAAGCTTCGCTCTTTTCATCACATAATTCAGGCAATTGCACCATGATGAATTTGCGATTGCCACCATCTTCTGCATTCAAAGCCATCACTGCATGCGCTGTTGTGGCAGAGCCAGAGAAAAAGTCGAGAATGAGGTCATTGTTGCTAGTTGTTTGCTCAATAAGGTGCTTAATAAGATTTACACCTTTTGGATGATCAAAAAATTGCCCGCCCAAAAGCTGGCGTAGTTGTTTTGTCGCAACAAAGTTCATATCGGTCTCAAGCATAGAGCTAAAGGGCTTAGTCTGAGATTTAACTTCTGCTTGATGCCGCTTATAGGTCGGTGTCCCACGCCCACTTTTAGGAAAGATCACCTTGCCTTCGTTAATGATCCTTGCCATACGCTCTTTTTCATAAGCCCAAACACGGTTAGGGTTACATTCATACACCTGCCCCGTTTGCGGGTCAGTAATAGGATAAAAGAGATTTGGCCGCTCAGACGCTGTTTTATTACACGTTAAATCGCCTTGTGTCCAAGGCCCGCGCGGGTCCTGGTCAGAATTACTATAATTTTCGAAAGTCTTCTTTACACCACTAAAGGCCGTTAAACCTCTACTGTAACATAAAATGTAATCATGGTCCGTGCTGACATTATTATGCGCATCATTAGTACCAGTGCGCTTTTTCCACACCAATTGCGCGACAAAATTCTCTTCGCCAAACACCTCGTCGCACACTTTGCGCAAATTATGCACCTCATGATCATCTATTGAGATAAAGATCACACCATCGTCACGCAAAAGCGTCTGCGCCAAACGCAAGCGTGGATAAATCATATTGAGCCACGCTGTGTGAAACCGCCCCATTGTTTCAGGGTTTGATTTTGTCGTTTGGCTCGTCACTTCCTTATAGCGCGCCAACGGGTCCTTGAAATTATCTTCATAAATAAAATCATTCCCCGTATTATAGGGCGGATCTATATAGATCATCTTCACTTGGCCAAAATAAGCCCGCTGAATAAGCTTTAAGACTTCAAGATTATCGCCCTTAATATAAAGATTATGTGTATTATCAAAGTTTACGCTCTCCTCGCGCTTCGGGCGCAATGTCGCAAGTGAAGGCTTTTGCGCAAGCTTTAAACTTGCTCCTTTGCCCTTCCATTCAAATTTGAACTTTTCAAAATCATTATCGATATATTCGCCGCATAGATTAAGAAGTTGGTCTATATCCAGCTTTCCCTCGGCAAAACATTGCGGAAAGGCTGCCTTTAGTTTTGCAATATCTTGCTCTTGTGGGCTTTGACTCATGCCCTCTATTTTATCTTCACCCGCTATTATAGTCATTTACGCACTTCCCCGTGACGTTTAGAATAAAATGTCCATGAATAATATATTTTGTCAGAATCAATATTTCTTAGTTTATTTATTTCTTTCTCTTGTGTCAGTTTATTTTATATTTGCATAAAGCTTAAACTAAGCGTGCCCGTTTATATCACAGATGCTTCACGCATGATGCGCTTGCTAACCCCAAAATCGCGAACTTCATAACGGATTGAAAATAAAGCATAAAATGAACCGAGACCTTTTGCGACAAAGTCTCGGCTCAAAGAGACACTCTGTCCTATTTTAGCAAAAGACGCAAAAAATCACGTGCGCAAAGTCTCGGCTGTGTTTTTGCTCAACCACGAAAAGCCGCAGAGGCGCGGAGTTTCAACCATGCAAAATCCGCCAAACATAAGAATAAGAAAAGTTAGGGAAGAAGAAATTGTACTGCAGATGATACATCGGTGCTAACTTTTGACTAGTATAAAAGATCGACGAATCAAATTAAATATGTTTTACAAATAAGTACGAACATTTTGCACCGCACTAGGTTTTATACAACTGCAGAATACCTCCTTTATTCGACAGCAACTATCGCAGCGCTCCTAAAACGACCACACTTTGGAATAACCTCCTACCAAGCTACCCACTCGCAACTAAAGATTCACCATAAACCAGAAAGCACTTTATGACTAGATGCGCTCCAACAAAGTACAATACCGAATAAGCAAAGCGATAAACTCCATACGAATAGCCATTTTCTTCAAAAAATAATAATTTGAGGCCGCATTCGAATCCAACCTGGCGCGTTTATGATATCATAGCTCCCACATGCCGCCAGTATAAATTTGTCATCTAAGGATAAATCCAATGGGATAGATATATCTCTTACAAGAATATCATACTCATAACAATTTGAACCAACGACATCCGCTAAACTAAATTCACCGCTCATATCTCGAAAAGACAAAATTTGTAGCACTCTATTCTCGTGATACTGTGCAGACTGAGCACACGCCCCCAGAGCCTAGATTATAATTAAGTTCGTACCATTCCGCTCTTTTATAGAGCTAATATTTGAAAATAAATAACCATAATCTTCAGATACAATATGCCTAGATTCAATAATTACCGTAAGCTTATGTAAATCACAACCCAATTGTGACAATGCCTCATAAATTTTACGAGAGTATTCGTCATTGACCGTCACGGCATCGCAGAACGCTGTGGAAATCAGATATCCCCCACCTAGACTGATAAAAACTTATCTGATCCTTCAATGCGTAAATATCCTTTCCAGTCTTAGTTAAGGTGGATACGATTAACTCAGTCGAATTCAAATTAGAGCCCACATGCAAATGCACCCCATTAAGCTTAATCCTATTGGATTCTAGCGAAGATAATGCGGCACGTAACTTCGCCGCAGTCATACTAAAACGCGATCTATCCCCGTTTGCCAGTACACAATCTCAATGAGATTTTAGGTAATATGTCAAAATGGCGGGCAAGAGCGATGATGTCATGTAATTCGATAATATTATCACATTGGACACTTATATGTTTTCTAGTAGATAATTCTATCTCTTCTCGAAGTTTTACAGGGATATTAAAAAATGTATCTCTACCTTTAAAACCATCTTTTTGCGCTAATGATATTTCATAATCAGATGCAAATTCCAAGTCCCAGCAACATAACAATGATGCCCCGCACGTCCATTAAAATACCCTGCTTTTTCTCGCTCTAGGCATTCATAGCCCGACCACGTAAAACAAGATACCAATTAAAATATCAGGCCATAAGACTGCAAGAGAAAGTTCTTTTATAAATAGACATTTTTTTATCTTTACATTGCCTCTTAAACAAACTAGCCCGTTTATATAACAAGTTATATGTATAATACATATAACTTCTACAAAAGGAGGATTTATTATGTTCCGTGAAAATCTTTGGTAATACAGCCGGACAATTGGATCACTAGTCGCCCGTCGATAATATATTGCGCGTTAAGAAATTGGGGGAGGTAAGCTATGCAACTCGTGGATCATCCTTTTGTGAAGTTCGATCAACTCAAGCCGATTTATAATTTTACATATCCGCTATTTCGTACTATTTCAAATGAATTTTACAATTTACCTAGACTTTAATAAGCTAACGCAGAGTAAGCAGATTCCACAAGCGCATACAGTTTCTCTTTATTTGCATATTCCCTTTTGTGAAACCATCTGTTCCTTCTGTCCCTTTCAGAAAGGAGCCTACAAGTACATTAAGCAAATCGAATCTTATATGTCAGCGCTTACCACAGAAATCAGAAACAAAGGAAACTTCATTCGCTCGCTTAGAGGACCCATCCGCAGCATCTATATAGGGGGCGGCACACCGTCGCTCTTGTCCGCAGACAATATCCGCCACATCGGAAAAGTATTGCATGCCGAATTTGAGCCCTCTTCCTTAGCCGATTTTACACTGGAAAGCGAACCGAAGAGCATCACACGTGATAAACTTTATGCTGCCCGTGAGATCGGCGTTAACCGGATAAGCTTCGGTGTACAGAGAGTTTCATTGAGCGTTTCCGATCATTGTTTAACCTCACCTCAACACGTGAACAAATCAAAAATACCGTGAACTGGTCACAAGAGATAATTGGACATGTCGGTTTCGACCTACTATATGGCATGCACAGCCAGCAAGCCGAAGAACTATTATACGATTTGAAGCAAGCAAGCCAGCTTCATCCTGAAACCATCAACCTCTATGCAATCAACAATCTGGCTATCACGTCGCAACTGCATAAATCTTACGCACAAAAAGGGCTAAAGCCATCCAGTCTACAGCATCGACAGATGCTTCGCTTATTTAGCGACATCGTTATGCGCAGCTGCGGCTATGCGCCGTGTAATGGGCATTCCTATATCAAAATTGCCAATAACACTCCTCTAACGCTCGCTAAAACGAGTTCAGCTAATTATTTCCGCTATCACAAATATTTGCATGGTTATCATGATGATTATGTGGTTGGCTTTGGGGCGTCAGCACAGTCGATTCTCGGCTCACTCGTCACACGAGCCAATCCTAGTCGAAGCGAATACATTACCGACATACAACTTAAAGGCAAATCCAAAGTATACTACAATTGGGTATCAGCGGAGCAACAAGCCTCCAAGGCTTTGTGTATGCGGCTACCTTATAACGGTTATGCCAAAAAAGAAAGAATTGACTGGACCGCACTCCCCTCTTTCGTATACAATAACCTACAACAGCTCATAGGTGCAGGTCTCATCGCAGAAAGTGATAACGATCTCCAGCTGACTCAGCGTGGTTGGCAATGGTATTCCAACCTTATGTATTTTCTTCTACCTCAGGCAGATAGGAATATCTTGGACGGCTATGTCGCAAACATGCTGAATACAACCGCCGTACTTGATGGACCAGCGGAAACCTGTGTGGCATCTTAAGGAGAAAAGAATGTTCACGCTTTTTGCCAACAAGAACATACGCTATTTTTGCCTAACCGTTAGTCTGCTCGCCTTACTCAGCGGTGCTTTGCGCACTGCCATCCCGCTATTAGCAAGACAATCTGGATATGGCGTAGTCGGAGTAAGTTGGGCGCAAGGTCTCTTCTCATTAGCGTGGCCAATTTTCGGTATCCTTGCAGGCGCTTTACTTGATCGCTGCGACAAAATAAAACTTGCCACCTCGGCTTTCCTCATCTTCATGCTACTGCATATTGTACTGTTCGTACTGCTTATGATACAGATTGCTCCAGCCGAACAAATTTTCTTCTATGCAACCATTGCTGGATTCATCGTCGTTTCTGCCGAAGCTTATATAATGACGATTCCACCACTTATCATGGAGGGAGAGCGATTGATGACCTTCTACTCAATTGTCTTGTTTTTAGATTTCGGTGTCTCCTATTTTCTTGCCCCTGTCATAACAAGCAGCATTTTAGCGCATAGCACACTGCTATTTCTCGGCCTGTTAATCGTGCTTTTTATCACATTGATTTTTACCGCTCGCCATGCTGTTCCAACATCGCCAACACTTGATAAAGAAAACATCACTTTCCGTTATATCATTGCCGGCTTTCGTTTCATTTTTTCAAATCGGCATCTTACCTCCCTTACATTACTCACATTCTTTCTATCGGTAGTATTTGGAGCATTCCTAACCTCGTTCATCTTCTTCGTTACCGACGGTCGGTATCTGGGCCTACATAGCAGCCAATATGGCGTGATGTTTGCAGCCTACGCGCTTGGTACAATGGCAGGTGCCCTATTTGTGCCGCGTATACGCTATGCACCGGTGCGCCTAGCTGTTCTCATTGACGGTTTAGGAACGGTTGTCTTGCTGCTGATTCCAGCCTTTTCAAAAAGTGCTGTCGTCGTATGGGGCGTCACCTTTATCGCTGGTGTTGGAGCAAGCTTATGGTTTATTGGTGTTACTGCCTTCAGGCAGCGCCTCACACCAAAGCAACTTCTCGGGCGAGCTAATTCTGCTTTTCGGGTGATCGGCTATGCTGGAATGCCGGTCGGAAGCTTTTTGGTCGGCGTCCTTGGTTCTTTTATATCATTGCAGTTTGCTGCCGCCTTTATCGCTGGACTACTATTGGTGGCTATCGCGATAACGCTTCCATTTCTTTGGCAGGCTGATCATATAGACACCCCCAACCCTGCCACGAGATGACAGCTGCTTTTTCAAAAAGACACGGTCAAAAAAGGCACACATACCCTATTACGCAATCGATTGATCTGTTCTTTGGACGAGGAAATTATCACCATAATGGCTGATAGAGCTAAGGAGCACTATAGAAGCAGCTAAACAAGCGCTAAAGACAAAACAGCTCCTTCACGCTGCATTGGACGATAATCTCAACGCCTATAATATGAAGGATGCAGAGAGCTTATAGCATACGAAACCTAATTCTTAACCAAAAACGCCGCCCTAGCAATACCCCCTTATACTCCAGTTAATTCGTCGTCCACTCTTATACTCATCTTTACGCTTCTCCGTTACGCTTAGTATAAAATATGTCTATGAATATTTCTTTTGTACATCACAATTCCTTTTATCCTATTTATTTCTGTGTCCTCTGCCAATTTACTTTCATGCAAAGTGTCGGATAAGCTGTTCTCTTTATTTTTTAGAGTTTCTTGTGCTTATTTGATTTCTTTTCGCTTATGCAAGTCAGCTCAATCAATTCGCATTGCCACATTTTGACATTTTGCTTTTTTTGCCTTACTTTTTTAAGGGTAACATATTGATTTATAATGACAATCTATCGTTATTCATATTGAATTAGAACCCCGAATATCGTAAGATTTTCTTCATTTCAAATCTACTTATCTTGAATCAATCAACATCACTTGCTTGCACGTCATAAGCGGGGCTGGTGTGTGGGTAAAATTTATACAAGAAAGGACTAAAAATGGCTCTTATGAACGCTCTCAAGTGCCAAGAGCTGTCGCAACACCCACGAGCTGGCAAATATAATGATGGTGCTGGCTTGCTACTTCATAAGCGTAAAGATGGTGGTGCTACATTATTTCATGGGGGCTTTATCGTTATACCCTTCATGGTCGGCGCTGTGAAATGGGTTTGGGTGCTCTTTGAGAGATGTCTCTTTAAAACAAGCCCGTGAATTGCAAGAGCAATAATTTTTCCCTTCTAAGTTGACGCGCTGTTTTGCATAATTAAAGACGGCGATTGTCTATTTCTTCTTGTGTGCTATTATGGCACTTACAAATATTATCAGCAAGCTTATCAATTGGCACAAGTCCATCCAAAAACGTCTATCTTTTGGCATTGACATATTTCTGACAAATCGAAGAGCTGAATCTCCAATTTGACGACGTATCACCACGGGTAAATTTAAAATTGCTTCACATGTGGCATAACCAAACACAATCTAGAAAAAAAACTCAATAATGACGGTGTCTGCCAGCTATATGCCTAAGCTTGTTGTTACTATAAGCCTACTGCGCGCCCAAGTTTACGGGTTCGCATCTTATGTCTCATCATAAGGTGCACTTGCACACTCAAAAGCAGAAATTCTCTATTCCATTGAAAATAAAGTAATAAATCTAAAAAATACCTTTTTAGACAAGATCTCTGCTCATTAAGACGCTTTGGCTTTTTTGAACAAAAAAAGGAAAAACACAAGAGAAAAGTCTTTACTCTGTTATCGTTCGTGTGCCCCCCAAAAACCAATAATCGCAGTTTTTTAAGGAAAAAAGCAAGAAAAATGAAAATAGTTGTACAAAGGAAAATGGTACTCACGCGACACATCGGTGCTAACGTTCTCTTTAAAAACACACAGATAATTACAACCAGCTTCAAAAAACAGCCTTACCAATGAAGTACTGCTAGAGGGTTGCGTGCACAACGCAATAATGGCACACTGATTCCCGCAAGCGTGCTTCACATATTGTACGCGTATTTCCTGTACGGAGCCTGCCGCTCCTAAACACTCAGACGTAATGCTACTGGGTCGTACAGTGTGACCGCAGTTGCACCCTTAAACACCGGTTCCTACCATATCATAATGCTTGACAAAAGCATCATGCCATCATAGCAACCGCTTTGCATATAGGTTTCACAACATAGTTCTACAAATTGTTGACGCATTGCCAAGCTAACAGTTTTCTTGCCCACCTACGCCAATGAGACCATCACGATCCTCTTTTTGAATCGTAAAACAAAATGATTTACTATCAGCGATAAACCATCTGCTCAAAGTCCAACTAGCTTAAACTCATAGCATTCTAAACCTTTAGGCTCGCCCTTCCCCCAAGGGGGCATAGTCAGATATATCACTTCCCTCACGTATTCACGCGCTGGGACAAGAATCTGAAACTATGAGGCAACGCTGCATTTGTATGCAGCGTTGTTGTTAGGTATAAGCTTCTATTGAGATAGTTCTGATGGGAAGCACCCACAGCTAATGGTATAGGGATTAATTTGGATTCTTTCGAAATGCTATATATAAATTTAATGTGCCGCCCCACAACACACCACCAGTAAACCCACTTAAAAGACCAAAAAGAAGGTTAAAATCAAATGCATATTTCAAATCAGGTACAACCTTGAGAAAAACAATCAATGTGAATTTGATGACAAAAGCGATAAGAATAAATGTCAGCGTCAACGGCGTACCAGGCAGAATAATGAAATCCGTTCCCTCTTTGATTTTTAAACGCGCAGTAGCACGCCAGAGCAACCAGCCAACGCCAAAGCCGATCATCAGCCCTGCCAACATTGCGATTGCTCCCCAGCGTGGGAAAGCCAGCTGGTTAATCACATCGCTTGCGCCCAAAAAAAGAAAGACTAACGGCAAGAGAAAAAGGCGGTAAACCTTCGTTTCCCTATCTTTCAATGCGATTATTCCCCTCGCGATGAGAAAAATAAGTAAAATCCAGACCCATAAAGGGGGGCCGGTCAGAATGTTAAACAATGACATATTATGCTCCATGATGTTTTATGCGATAAAAATATTGCATGATGTTAGGAAGATATTTAGAAAAAAGAATACCAGCACAAATTAAACCCATAGTGACACACCAAAGCTGGGGGGAGCATGAAAAAAAAGCCACTAGAAGACCATTGGCAAAAAAGATGACTACCCAAATCCATGTAATATATTTATTGATGAGATAAAATAGGATATGTTTGCGTTTCTCTTCAGAAACACCAGCACTGGCATAAAAAATGGTAAAGGATTTCTTTACCAGCGAGCTCATCAATGAAACCAGAGCAAGTGACAGATAGCAAAAAACTATGGGGTAGTTCAGTAAAAGTGTAGACCATCCAGCGAAATAATTAACAAACAGGACAATAACTGTCAGAATGTTAGTAATCATCATGAGCTCCCCCCGTCGGACAATTTTAATATTCACAGCAATAATAGACAATAAAATCACAGTCAAGATGAGAGAGTATTCGACCAGAGTTAAAACGTTTCCATTGATAACCCAGGAGTAAATACTCCACGGAATAAAGAGACTATTATGTTAAACATGGTGCATCCTCCTTGCAATAATGCGTCATCGCCGCCTCAAGATTCCCATCTTCAATCTCATGGAGGATAATAGAAAGGAGGACACTAGAAAGTTACATGATAGCATATTTGCAAACTCCCATATGCGCGTGGCCAGTGGCACACCCTCCCCCCAATTAGTGCAAAAATGACGTCGCTCTTGGTACTGGACGCATTACCTCGGTGCTGACCTTCTCTATTTTTTTTGCAGAACAGAAAGCGCGTATCAGGCTCTCTAGCCATACTTAGAGTACGCAAAGTTATTCATCACTCTACAACACCTTAAGCGCGCAATTTTATGTTTTGTATTAAAGGATTTTTGCTTTCAAAATATACGAACAACATCACACAAAGTAGAATAAACAAGATGCCCCCAACATTAAACCAAACCTTGTCTGTAACCAGCACTGTTGCACCGAAACAGTTAACAATAGCGTGGACAAAAAAAGGCGCACACGCATAAAATTTAGAGCGCGTAACAACACTACGATACGCCAAGCATGTGTTTAAAATATGCATGAGTATGACGCTCATTAAAGCACACAAAAAAATACTCGCTTGCGTCCAGGAATAAAAAATTACATATTCACTGGCTAATAAGCTAGATCGAATAGGCCAGCCATTATAAACAAGGAAAGGCCCGAGCGCCTTGTAAACTAATTCGCATAAACCCCAGCCTATGCCAATATTCAGCGGCAAACGCCACAAAAAACTAGGCGAGCACCGATAAAACTTAGTAACTAACAAACGACGCATGGCTTCTTCTGCTACAACAAAAAAAACCGTAAATGTTAAAAATAAAAAAACAAGCGCCAGCCCCTGCTCTGCACGACTCTTGGTTTCAACAATATTCATCATATAAAGCGTTTTTATTACAGATTGCTCCCAAAAAGCAAGAAGCCCGCCACCAATGCAGCTAGCAACAAACCATCCCACAGCACCGGCGACAACCAATTTGAACTTCAGAAAATGATGAAACACACATAGAAGAAAAACAACGCCAAGCACTTGCAGCAAACGTAAGGCATCAAGTTTATGTTCTGTTTCCCAGTAACGCCATACTAACAGCACAATCACCCCAAAAACTATGCCGCTCAACAGCACATTTATCCAACTAAATGTAGAGCGAAAAAAATTATAAATGACAGCGCCATAAATAAGGCCTGCGAGAAGCGAGGTAATAAATAAAACCAACATTATTATGCCCCCTCATTTACTACAGCGTAACTGCTATTTTTCTTCATGGATAATCTGTCTTGCACAAAATCATAAATTTGCCGCATAAGAGCAAACATAAGAATAGTAGCGATTGTATAATGCCCAATTGCAAGAAGTTCTGGCTCAGCGGCCCGCCATGAAAAGCGCGCCCAAGCCGCCAAGCATTGTAAAAGCAGGATAAGAACAAAAAAACGCCATTTCTTGTCAAGGCAAACCAAAAGCATTAAGAAAGTTGATAAAAGACTCAGACCTATAATAAACGCATAATATATTACCGTCTCAAGTAAAAAAAGTAAGGCGTCCCTATCAAGACTAAAGGCCCCTTTTAGGATCTTCACAGCTTCTGGTAGAGATGTAAGCAGTGCAAGCCCTATAGCAGCCCCCCAAATTCCTATTCCCACGCCCAGTGCTGCCTCTACACCATTGCCATTATCTTCTGCCACCCAATGAGAGAGCAAAAAAAACTGCATAATCGCCATGCTTATAGGGAATAGACCAACAGCAAAAACAATATTAGGCGTACTATAAGCAGCAAAATCAAAAATCAAACTGCCTATCATACGCATAAAGCCGTATAGAAAAAAAATCAAAAGCACATAACAACCAGCGCTTGACCCAATAATCGCCTTCGTGCCTTTAAACGCTTTAACCAAAGAGAGTAACCAGCGGTACCCCAATATAAGCGAAAGCGCCAAAACACAATAAGGAAAATAACTCACAGCGCCATAAACATAAAGAAAAACAAGACACAAAACAACGAGCAAGAAAACCAAATGTTCAACCAATGTTTTTTTCTTCATCAAAGGAAAAATAATCAGCACCAGACAAAAAACGGCGCCGATAACAGATAATGTCAATTTGTCAAGCATTATAGTAAGCCTCAGAAATAGAATTTATTAATATTGCGTAGTCTGAAGAAATGCCAAACATAGACAAAAGACCAACAGCAAAATGAATTACAAAAGGCAGATAGAAATAGGCCTTTCGCTTATCTTCGAAACCAAGATACATAAAGCGCGTATTTACAACATGCATCAATACAATCATGCCCGCGGCAATAAGATAGCTGATCGCTTGTGGACAGGATTCAAATGCGACATAGCCCGCCATTTGTGGCTCCCTATCAACACGGTAATTCAAGTAAAGAAAAAGAGCTGGGAGGGTCTTATAGCATAAGTCTAGAACACCCCAGCCCAGCCCGAAATAAAGGACCTCACGCGCAGCTAATTCTGGCTTATATACGCGAAGCAACCACAAACGCAAAAGCTCCGCAGTTAAAACTGATATCAAAAGGATAAAAAAGAGATAGTTTGCAGCAACCCCACTCATGTAATGCACCAACTGCTGCTGGCTATTATGAGCAGCAGACAAAGCAGGCAATGGCAACAAAGAGCTCAAATATACAAAACCTGCCCCAATACACAAGGCAGCAACTGCACCACAGAATCCAAGAACTAAATATTTATATAAGTAGTGCTCGTGCAGAATTAAAAGCATGCCAAGATAACATACTAAAAGCAAAGATAAGTCTGGAAGCCCACTTTCACTATGTGGATAAGCGAAGATGATAGCGCAGGAAAGGCCAGCTAGCCCCCCAAAAATGACGCGCTCGTCCAACAAGCCATTGTTTTTAAGGACACGAGGGCTGGAACTTATCCCAAAACCACGCTGCATTCCAAAAATTAAGTCAGACATATAATTTCCCTAAGGCGCCTTGCCCTCCAAAGTATACCAAGATATTATTGCGGGAGAGAAACTCCCTGCTAAGGGGCTGATAGCGTACCCCTTAGCAAGGCCTTTACCTTGTTAACAAAGCTAGGTCAAACAACAATTTTACCACTTAGAGCGAAAACAATCCCAACCAGCTTTAGCAATACCCGCGGCTGCGCCACGGACCCCGCCTACCATTGCTCCAGAAACGGCCCCTCTTGGGAGGGTTGCTCTAAGCTTTAGGGTAACCCAAAGAACTACAGCCTCCTGTCTTCTCACTCAGTTTTCCTTTTAAACGGGTTAATCACGCTAAGCTTCACATTCTTTGATTTAATGTAACGCGCGTACACATAAACAACATACAGCAAACAAATCCAATCTCTAACCATTCCATAGCTATCATCTGTATGAACAAACGCTACATAATAAGAAACAAAGAGGCTAAAAAACAGCTCTGCAAGAACATCAAGGACCAACCAATAATATTTCTTTGTAGTAACAAAGAGAACCATCAAAAATGTCAAAAAAACCTGGCCCGTTAGAATAGCGAAACCAAACACCGCATAATCAAACATTTTTTTCACTGCCTCCCTGTTTGCAAAACCTATCTGTTGGTAGATTTCTCGAAGGTCTGATAAAAGCAGTGATGACACAAAAAAGACGCCTATGGCAAACCCACAGCCAATGCAAATGCTTAAATCTAGCACTGACATAGATTTTTCCTTCAAAGCTTTAGCAATTAGGACATAGCGAGCCCCCGCTATCATCAACGGAATAATGAAAAGCAGATAAATATAGCTCGAAAGCTGCAGATCAAAAAAATCTAACAGAAGGTCATCACTCATAACAATAAAACCAGCTGCGATGAAAAAAATGGGGCAACTTGCGATAATGGCCAAACTAAAGCATTTTATATTGTTTACTATATTGGGTATAAATTCAATGCAAAAAGAAAGAAAGAACATAATCATAATAACAGGAGGAGATGTTATCGGCACACCGACTATATACTCAAAATACTCAAAGGCATAAATGAGAAGAGGAGCAACCAATGCCACCACTATGAATGTAACCGTGTTCTCCCTGCCTAACATGCTTTTTCCATTAATAGCAATACTTTTGCAGAATAGATACAACATGCCAAACCACAGATAAAAACAAACGAGCACTAAACCAAACTCGCCCATAGCTCCTCCTGTGCAATATTTCAAACATAAAGGTGGCACCTTTTACAGTACCACCGTTCTAGGCTTTAGGATAACCCAAAGAACTATAGTCTCCTGTCTTCTCACTCAGTTTTCTTTTTAAACGGGTTAATCACGCTAAGCTTTACATTCTTTGATTTAATGTAACGCGCGTACACATAAACAACATACATCAAACAAATCCACCTTATAACCATTCTATACTTATCATCTGTATGAACAAACGCTACATAATAAGAAACAAAGAGGCTAAAAAACAGCTCTGCAAGAACATCAAGGAGCAACCAATAATATTTCTTTGTAGTAACAAAGAGAACCATCAAAAATGTCAAAAAAACTTGGCCCGTTAGAATAGCGAAACCAAACACTGCATAATCAAACATTTTTTTCACTGCCTCCCTGTTTGCAAAACCTATCTGTTGATAGATTTCTCGAAGGTCTGATAAAAGCAGTGATGACACAAAAAAGATGCCTATGGCAAACCCACAGCCAATGCAAATGCTTAAATCTAGCACTGACATAGATTTTTCCTTCAAAGCTTTAGCAATTAGGACATAGCGAGCACCCGCTATCATCAACGGAATAATGAAAAGCAGATAAATATAGCTCGAAAGCTGCAGATCAAAAAAATCTAACAGAAGGTCATCACCCATAACAATAAAACCAGCAGCGATGAAAAAAATGGGGCAACTTGCGATGATGGCCAAACTAAAGCACTTTATATTGTTTACTATATTGGGTATAAATTCCATGCAAAAAGAAAGAAAGAACATAATTATAGCAACATGAGAAGATGTTATCGGCACATCATCTATATACTCAAAGATATATATGATGGGAAGAACAACCAATGCCGCCACTATGAATGCAACCATGCTCCCTTTGTATAACATGCTTTTTCCATTAATAGCAATAGTTTTGAAGAATAGATACATGCCAAACCACAGACAAAAATAAGCGAGCACTAAACCAAACGCGCCCATAGCTCCTCCTGTGTAATATTCCAAACATAAAGGTGGCACCTTTTACAGCACCACCGTTCTAGGCTTTAGGATAACCCAAAGAACTACATCAATAAAAGTGCATCAACCCATGACCTGAATTAGCCATAGATTGACCCAACACCTGTGCGCCACACTGGAAAGCAGCCACACCATAACCACCATAACCGCCTATGGTGTCTCCGAATTCATTGCCTACAATTTGCCCAAAGCTTGCTGAGGTCATTGCAGCATAAGGATTACGCCCTACCGCTGCTCCTATGAAAAGACCACCCGCAAAGCCAACCTTACCACCATACTTGCTACCAAACGCAAAACCAGAGTTATATTTGCTACTAAAATTATCGGCACTGCAATAATTGTACGAACTACTTGAAAATCTCATTTATTTTCTCCAATTTAGTGTATAGATAAACTCCCCCAAGATTACTTATGTCCCCGCGCCAGAATGGCCTACCCATAATCAACCACCGAAACACCCCTGGAGATATGAATGCACTTTCATGCAAGTTCATATTTATAATATAGAGTTACAAAGTCAAGGAAATTGTGTCAAAAATATGGTGTATTTTAGTAAATTTATGTTTACTTATTTTATGTGTTTAAACTTAATGATTTATATTATGAGCAATAATAATGAAAGGCAAATAAGATTCTCTTTGTTTACAAAATATACTAAAAGTATATAAATATACTGATAGAGATATTTATTGTTACAATTGCAATCAGAATCGTAGATTTAATTAACTCATTTATATTTCAAGCGATTATTGATCGTATCATTCCTTTTTGGGCAAAATTTGAGAAAAATCATCCACGCAAGGTCTCTGCTCCGTGACGGCTCACACGCAAAAAAGACCGCCAAGCGTGGCTTTTAACCGCCTCACAAAACGCCAAAAATAAGAATTAGAAAAGTTGTAACAAGACAAATGGTACGGTTGGTGGGATTTGAACCTACGACCTCTGGTGCCACAAACCAGCGCTCTAACCAACTGAGCTACAACCGCATAAAAGAAAATGTATCATAACTGTTCACGATTTCGTAAACAGTTATTCCTATGCTTATGTGACATAAGGAAAATCAACAAAGTTTGCAAGCCCCTTTAAAAAAATCTCGCAATTTTTTGTGAAGAAAAAAGCGTTTTTTTACAAAGAACATTTTGCCCAATGCTCAAGACTATGATCACGATAGTCTTTTATGTTATCAACACCGTCTTGTTGCATCATCTGCAAAATCTCTTGCAGAATAGTTATGACAAGATTTGGACCTTCATAAACCATCCCACTATATAGTTGAATTAAATCTGCACCTGCTTTTACTTTTTCCAAAGCGGTCTCAGCATCCTTTACACCGCCAACACCAATAATGGCAATCTCCTTCCCTAATTTTTGACGCATTTTTGCAAGCACAATCGTAGAACGCTCAAAAAGTGGACGTCCAGAAAGCCCCCCCTCTTCATTACTGAGGTGACTATTGCTAAGACCTTGGCGTGAAAGAGTTGTATTCGAAACAATCAGTCCATTAAAATCAGAAAGTTTTATTTCTTCAGCAACATCATCTAATTCTTTCTCTGATAAATCGGGAGCAATTTTTAAAAAAATGGGAATGGAGAATCCATGCTTGTTCTCTTGCTCTTTTCGCGCTTTCGAAATTGCATTCAACAAAAGATGCAAACTGTCACGGGCCTGTAAATCACGTAAACCTGGTGTATTAGGAGACGAAATATTAACTGTAAAATAATCAGCAACATCATAAAAACGAGCAATACCAACAGTATAATCATCAATCTTATCGACCGTATCCTTATTGGCTCCAATGTTGACTCCTACAACACCTGTTTTTTTACACGCACGCAATCTATTGTAAACAACTTGATGTCCATCATTATTAAAGCCCATTCTATTAATAATCGCTTCATCTTCTTTTAAACGAAAAAGCCGTGGTTTAGGATTTCCAATCTGAGGCTTTGGTGTCACTGTCCCAATTTCAGTAAAACCAAATCCTAAACGAAAAATACCATCCACAACCTCTGCATTTTTATCAAACCCCGCTGCAAGACCAATAAAATTTTTAAACTTAAGCCCTGCAATAGTTACACTCAATCGCTTATCAACAATCTTTTGACAACCGCTTAATCCACTTTTCAATCCAACAATCGCTAAGCGGTGCGCATGCTCTGGATCTAACATAAATAAAGCAGAACGGCCAATACAACGAAAAAAACTCATCAATCCTTCTCCATAACACAAAAATGATCCATCACACCTCACATATACCTTTTAACACAAAAGATCGCCAAGAGAGCATATTATTCAAATAATATCTCCCCTTCTATTAAGAATAGTTCATCACGTCATCATCATTCGCGTGGATATTTATGAACCCTGAATAAAAAAAATTATTCTGGAAAAAACATTTCTCTCTTTTACACTTGTTCAGTTAGCTAAATATGTATCTAAATCCTAAATCTTATAAAATGTAAAATGCCCGTACGAGTTGAGATATCAATGCCTCTTCACCAAACCATAATCTTATCTCTTGCAAGCAAGCTCGTAATATCTTTAAAAAGGCAAGAAAATTATCTCTATTCCCAAGGTTCTTTTATGTCATTAAAGTTTCTTTGTGTAATTTTGTGTCCCCAAAAACAAAGCTTGTTCTATAAAGCTGTTTTCCTCATAAATTTATAGAATATACGGTTCGTAAAATCATCTACATTTATGCCATTACTACACCATTAAATTAGCAGCATGGTTTATACTGTATTAATAAAATTTTGAAAAATCTGTGTTGCTTCCTTTGCTGTTGCTATTGATTATAGAATGAACCTATCATACCAGAAACTTCTAAACCAACATGCTCTTGCAAACTCTATAGTTCTGCTATCTATAAATTGATACAATCTTCCAGCCAATAATAATATGCTTGCTTGCATCAAAATGATGATCACTTTCAAACTATGCAACACAGTATAAAGAGCTTTTAGATCATCTTATGCCCCTAATTTCTCTATCGCTTGTTGAATTAAGAGGAACTATCTGGCACTATAAATTTTACTCCCGCCTTATCTATCCATTTCTCCCATCAGTACTGAAATATAATTTTTATTCTCAATTCTCTTTTTATGCCAAATATAATACTTCATTCGAAAAAGTTCCTGATATATCAACTCTCAAAACTTCTAACTTTGTGGTACTATGTAAAATTTTCTTTTTTAAATGTTATCATAAAGATGCGAGAAAATTATATAACTTTTCGTTGGAAAAAGCAGATACAGTTTTTATCAAAAAAGCTGTTCTCTACGAAATATATACATTCAAATAGACTCCATAGAGCTCTTTATTAAGCCTCATAAAATTCTTGGAAAATAATATTAATGTTGTAGTATACTCCTAAAAATAAAATCTGCCCTTTCCTTTTTCATCAAAAGCGGTAAGTAGATTACCGTATATCGCTTATATAAAGGGGAAACCGCAATGTTTAAAGAATTCAAAGAATTTGCCCTAAAAGGTAATATGATTGATCTTGCTATTGGTGTGATTATTGGGGGCGCTTTTGGTAGCTTAGTCAACTCAATTGTCAATGATATTTTTATGCCAATCATTGGACTTATTACAGGTGGAATTGATTTTTCTAATATGTTTATTCAACTTGCTGGCGAAAAACAAGCGACATTGAGTGCTGCTAAAGCAGCTGGAGCAACCATTAGCTACGGGCACTTTATCACTTTACTTATCAACTTTCTCATTATTGCTTGGGTTCTCTTTTTATTCGTTAAAGCTATGAATAAAATCCGTAGAAAAGAAGAAGAAAGCCCCCAAAAAACGTCTTCAGAAGAACAGCTTTTAACAGAAATTAGAGATCTTTTGGCTAAGAAAAAATAATTTTATGCAAGATTTACATCATGGAACACGAGGAAAAAACATTTCCACAGTTGTTCCATGATTGGATTTTGAGAATAATAAAAATTCTCCCCCACTTTCTTCCACCATTGCTTTGCACATTGGGAGGCCTAAACCTGTTCCCATAAAAGCACTGTCACCAGATCGTCCATCTTTGCGCTCTACTTGACCATAAGGTTGCAGGACATGTACAATCTCTTCCTCGCTCATCCCTACACCATTATCACTCACTGAAATTTTTACGCGTTCTTTTCTATAAGAAACGTGAACAATAATCTGTCCACCCAAAGGTGTAAAACGAATAGCATTGGAAAGAAGATTCCATATAATCTGGCGAAACACTTGTTGTGATACAGGAATAAATGGAACATGCGGTGGAGCAACAATGCGCATGATAATGCCGTTATGATTGGCTTGAGTTTCAAGAAAAGCTATCGTCGCACGTAAACAAGATATCACATCAAATTTTTCAGAAATAAGGGAGGAATCAATCTGGTTATTGAAACCAGAATAATTTATCTTCGAACATTCTAGTAATTGATTAATCAGCGATAATATATGTTTTCCAGAGGAGATAATATCGCGTAAATATCCATGATAACGCTCATTTTCTATCGAACCAAAACGGCCCTCACTCATAATTTCCGCAAAGCCAATAAGAGCATTTAAAGGTGTTCGTATTTCATGAACAACGCCAACGATTTTATTTTCTTCTGCTTTTGTTTCTTCTGATGAAACTTTTTTTGTCCTATCACGCAACATAACAGCATAATTGCCTTGCTGTGCCAAAAATACAATCGTAATAAGAATGGTTCTATTTTTATGACTTTTCGTCATTAAATCAACCGTTTCGCTGCGATTTAAAGCCTGATTTTTCCCATTCATACGGATTAATTTAAAATATTTTTCAACCAAAAATCGGCTTTGCAAAGTAAATAATGAAGAGAGTGGCTGCCCTCGTAGTTCATTTATTTCATAACCCATTAATGCTAAAGCTGCCTTACTTGCCGATTGAATAAAGCCCTGTTTATCTAACCATAAAACACCATCTGTTGCTGTCTCCAACAGTGATAAAACTACAGCGGGTTCCTTTATAAGAGCTTGTTCTATAGCATTTACCGGCAATGTTTGTGGATATGGTAATTGAATAGCTGTTTTTTCAACAAAATTCTCTTCTTTTACCGATGAATTCAATTCATCACGTAATTGCTCTGCAATCTCACGAAAAGCTGAACGTTCTATCTCCGTAAGATGCGGCATTTCCGTCTCCAGCTTTTCATCTCTTTGTTCTTGAACTTTTTCTTGTATTTTTAAAACGCCAAAGCCACGAAACCCCTTAAGCTGCTTTTTAACATCAAAAATTGGCAAAGCCGATAATTCAACATCAAGCCATTGTGAGCAACCATCAACTGGCCATTGAACAATTTCTTTACTCCACGGCATGGCTGCTTCAATAAAACGACTGAGAACCCGATATCGATCATCATTAAATTGATGAGCAAGTTCATGAAAACTACATCCTAAAATAGAGGAAGAGAGAGGTCCAACAACTTCAGCTAGCTCTTTTGAGACTTCACAAAATAAACCATTGTGATCGATTTCCCACGTAAAAGGTCGTGGCAAAAGCTCTGGTATAAAACAAAAAGCTTTTTTCTCACATTTTAATTCATTGTTACTTAACTCATCTGCTTTTAATGACATAACTAAAACTAAAAAAGTGTTGCATTGACTCTCAAACGAATAATGTTAATTTATTTTAAAATAGCTGCTCTCGTTAAAATAACTTGATATCTCATTATCAATTATCTGTAGCAAAATTTTGACTGTTTCACCAACAAAGCAAGAGTAAAAAGAACTCTCCGACATTGTTGCTTATTCACCTATTAATGTAAAAAGATTTATTACATTAATGGGAAGACGTCTCTCACAAAAATAGTACCCAAAAGAAAAGAACACTCTTATTTTGTATATTCATGTTTTTGCGCATTCATATGTTCATTTTTAAGAGATATCTCCCAACGTCTCCAAACTTATTTTATGACGATATCAGTAAATGTGGTAATATAAAGATCCTCATAAAGGATATCAAGGCATGATACTTTACTTTTTATACTTTTGAAAGAGCTCTCTCGCACTATGATGATATTCGTCCAGCTCCGAATGTTGCCAGTTGTTCTGGTTTTTGAAAACGTTCATAAGAGGCATTTTTATTCCTTTTCAATGTTTTTTTATCCTCCACCGTTTCTCCTTATGATGTACAAAAAAACTGTTTTGATTGTTTTAATATAAATAGATTTTAGATGAAAAAATCTTACGATACTTGAGACTTTTATTCAATATGAACAACGATAAATTATCATTACAATTCAATATATTGTATTATAAAAACTAGAAATTAAAAATTTCTTTTTCAAATAAAGATTCTCGTAAAAACACCTTTCTTGCACCGAGAATATCAAATGATAATATATTCAGCGTAGCGCTTTAAAGCACCCCAGAACTTTGGATACTCTCCTTATGATACTTTTCAGAATGCCCCTGTAGCTTGTCATTGGGTTTTGCATAATTTGACAGCAGGTTTTGCATTAATTTATTTTTTTTCATCAAAACTGCTATAGAAGAAAAAACAAAAAAATATACCACTGTAATATTTGAGCAAAGAATCTTTTTGCAATAAGACAAAGAGAACAAAAATCATCTGTTTTCATATAAAGATCTATTTTATTTCTTTACATCTCAAATTATCGAGACATGTTAAAAACATCTCCGCCCTTTTGTATCATCTTGTTTTCCTCATGGACCGTCAAAAGATTTCTTTATTACTCTCTCCTCAATTTTTTAATATTACTCTCAAAAAAAATAAAACACATATTCGCTCTTTAAATAATGACTGTCAGACATTTTAAAAATCACATATTTTTAAATATGCTCGCTTATTTTCCTTCATTGAGTAAAATTTCACGTTTTCCAACATGATTAGCGGCTCCTACAATGCCTTTTTCTTCCATGCGCTCAACAAGAGAAGCTGCTTTATTATAGCCGATTGAAAGTCGGCGCTGTATATAAGATGTTGAACATTTTTTATCACGCATAACAATCTTTACAGCTTGGTTATAAAGTCTCTCACTCTCTTCATCAAAATTTTCTTCCTCAGAAACTTCTGCCGTTGAATCAGCAGAAACATCCTCATTGTTTTCGTCTTCATTATCCGTGACCGTTGCTAAATAATCGGGTTTTCCCTGCATTTTAAGATGTGCAACAACGGCTTCAACTTCTTCATCAGAGACAAAAGGTCCATGAACGCGTACAATACGCCCTCCACCTGCCATATGAAGCATATCTCCTTGACCTAAAAGCGTTTCAGCACCTTGTTCACCTAAGATCGTACGACTATCAATTTTTGATGTGACCTGAAAAGAAATGCGCGTAGGAAAGTTTGCTTTAATTGTCCCCGTGATAACATCAACAGAAGGACGCTGCGTTGCCATAATAAGATGAATACCTGCCGCACGCGCCATTTGCGCTAAGCGCTGAATGGCATTCTCAATTTCTTTTCCTGCCACCATCATAAGATCAGCCATCTCATCAACAATCACGACGATATAAGGAAGCTGCGTGAGATCCATGGCTTCTTCATGATAAAGCATCTCCCCTGTTTCTTTATCAAAACCCGACTGTACAGTACACATGATCGTTTCGCCTTTTTGAGCCGCAAGTGCAACGCGTGCATTAAAACCATCAATATTACGCACACCTAACTTAGCCATTTTGCGATAACGCTCTTCCATTTCTCGAACCGCCCATTTTAAGGCGGTTACCGCTTTTTTGGGATCTGTTACAACCGGTGTTAAAAGATGTGGAATGCCATCATAAACAGAAAGCTCTAACATTTTAGGATCAACCATAATCAAACGACACTGCTGAGGCGTCATACGATAAAGAATCGACAAAATCATTGTATTAATTGCAACAGATTTTCCTGACCCTGTTGTTCCTGCAACCAATAAATGAGGCATTTTTGCTAATTCTGCAATAACAGGTTCACCATTAATCCCTTTCCCCAAAGCAAGAGCAAGTTTAAATTCACTTTCACGAAAAGAACGTGTTTGGATTAATTCCCGTAAATAAACAGTTTCACGAACCGCATTGGGCAACTCAATCCCGATAACATTCCGTCCAGGAATGACAGCAACGCGTGTGGAAATAGCAGACATAGAACGTGCAATATCATCAGAAAGATTAATAACGCGTGATGACTTTACACCCGCAGCGGGCTCAAATTCATACATTGTTACCACTGGGCCCGGATGAACATGAATAACTTCACCCTTAATGCCAAAATCTTCCAAAACACTTTCCAAAAGTCCAGCACCACGTTCTAATGTTTCCTGAGGAATCATCGTCCCTTCATGAAAAACAGGTTTCTGTAATAAATTAATCGGAGGGAATTCATAAACATCACAGTCAATAGATTGAATATTTTTCATAAAAGAAGAATTATAATTGCTTGATGGTGCGCGGGGAGATTGCAATGTTTTCGTTGTAGCATTTGCTTGCATCACAGACAGCTCTTTTGAATTCTTTGTAACATCCTTTGTTATACAATTGACAGTGTTATGGGCGACAGTATTATTGGTTTCTTCAGTCTCTATAGTATCCCCAGTACCCTTTAACGCCTCAGTGTCATTTAACACATGAGCGGAATCTTCAACAGAAAGCTTAGAATCGCCCTCTTGAGACTCCTTCATAGTATCATTATTCGTATTCATTAAATCAGAAATTTGCTCAACGCCTCTCATCCTTTCTTCTGGAGATTCTGATGTCATTGAATCATAGAGTTGCGGAAAGCGGTATTCAAGAACACGGTAAAGAGCCGTTATTGACTCATCAAAAGCAGAAGGGACATCAAGTGTAATTTCATTTGTCGTATCAATCGGTGTACTATCCTCTTTTGAAGTTTGAGTATCCATATGTTCAAATATCAAAGATCCACACTCAAAAAATGCATTATCGGAAAGGTGCAAAGCAGGCTTTATTTTTTGGAGCACATTTTTCACTTGTAACTCATGCTCTTGTTGATCTTCCTCAAGGGAAATATGGGCTGATGGTAGACTAATAGCTTGTTGTGACAACTGCTTTAAAACCGTTGAATGACAAACTGACGTTTTATTCCCTATCGATTGAGGATTAATGACTTTTTTTGTCGATGGAACGTTTGTTGTTTTCTTATTACAATGTACAATGTCCGTAATTTTTTTTCGATCTTGTTTTGTAAAAATCTTAAATTGTTTTGCAAAAATTGGATCTGTTTCTATACGACGACGTAGAATCTCAACTTCTGGCGTTCGCGTAAAACGGACATTTTTTCCGAGGGTAAATGCCTTTTTCCACACTTCCGGATAAGGAAATATCTCAGTAATCTTAATAGACAAATCTTCTCTTGATGCACCTTCCGTACCATCATCAGAAAAAGAAGACGTAGAAATAGATTTTGTTTTCGAATTATGCATGGCACCCAACAAATTTATAGCAATGAGAAAAATGACCTTTTCAAAAAGAATTCATAGAGGCTACCATATGAAGGTTAATAACCTTTTGCTGATGGTTATTTTTTAATGAAAAAAATAAGGCCAGAATGCATAATATTCTTTGTTTAAGGTTTATGAAGTAAATTGCCCAATTTATGGTGTCCTATCGCTCGTCTTCCATTTGTTTTGAAGAAAACTTCATGATACAAAGCGTCAAGAAAATTGTTTATAGCTCTCTTTCTCTCCCATTTTATAAAAACGATTAGTCCCAATAATACAAACAGTTATAGAAGCATTTCTCTATTTAAATCTTCCTGTTTGATGATCATAACATAATCTAATTTCTCGCGTTTTCATAAGATTATCCTTGTTATCCTCGTCTAAAAAGGCTTAGACTAAGACAACCATAATTACATAAACATAAAGAGAAAAAAGGGAGTGAATTATGTTTAATAAACGGAAATTTTATATCAATGGTCAATGGGATGATCCAAGTACGCCTCACGATTTTGACGTCATTAATCCATCAACAGAAGAAGCTTGTGCTATCATTAGCCTTGGAAGTACAAAAGATGCCGATAAAGCAATTAATGCTGCGAAAGAAGCGTTTCAAAAATGGAAAACAACATCACCAAACGAACGTCTTGGATTTGTTGAAAAAATTTTAGAAATCTATGAAAAACGTTCCAAAGACATGGCGAAAAC
Source organism: Bartonella sp. AU15XJBT (assembly GCF_028618615.1). NCBI lineage: Bacteria > Pseudomonadati > Pseudomonadota > Alphaproteobacteria > Hyphomicrobiales > Bartonellaceae > Bartonella > Bartonella sp. AU15XJBT. Next base: position 16,413 of record NZ_JAQITG010000005.1, on the reverse strand, counting down.
TATTTCAATGGAAATGGGAGCACCAATTGATATGGCGCTTAATGCGCAAACCGCAACCGGCAGTTCTCACATTCGCGATTTTATCGAAGCTTATAAAGAGTTTTCATTCCAAAAAACTTTAATAAAGGGAAATGAGCAAGCAATCCTTCACTACGACCCTATCGGCGTCGTAGGATTAATTACGCCATGGAATTGGCCCATGAATCAAGTGACTCTTAAAGTTATCCCCGCTCTCTTGGCTGGCTGTACCATGGTGCTAAAACCCTCTGAAATTGCGCCTCTTTCTGCTATGCTTTTTGCTGAATTTTTAGATGAAGCAGCACTTCCGTCCGGTGTTTTTAATTTAATCAATGGTGATGGTGCAACTGTCGGCTCTTACCTTTCAGCTCATCCTGATCTAGAAATGATCAGCTTTACTGGTTCAACCAGAGCAGGAAAAGATATTTCTAAAAATGCCAGCGCTACTTTAAAAAGAGTCTGTCTGGAACTTGGAGGAAAAGGCGCAAATATTATCTTTGCTGATGCCGACTCAGATGCTATTCAGCGTGGTGTACGACATTGCTTTTATAATAGTGGACAAAGTTGTAATGCACCGACTCGTATGCTTGTGGAAGAGAACATCTATGACAAAGCCGTAAAAATAGCCAAAGATATTGCAGAAACGACAAAAGTAGGGCCAAACTGTCAAGAAGGTAATCATATTGGGCCTGTTGTTTCAAAACAACAATATGATAAAATTCAAGATCTTATCCAATCGGGAATTGATGAAGGGGCAACTCTTGTTGCAGGCGGAACTGGTTTACCTATAGGAATGGAACGCGGTTATTATGTCCGTCCAACAGTCTTTGCTGATGTAAAACCTCATATGCGTATTTTCAAAGAAGAAATCTTTGGTCCAGTTCTCTCGATTCTTTCTTTTAGTACAGAAGAAGAAGCCATCGCTTTAGCAAATGACACTGAGTATGGTCTTACAAACTATATTCAATCGCAAGATCGTAACAAATGTCGTCGTATTGCGGCACAAGTACGATCCGGTATGGTGGAAGTTAACGGACATGGATTACCTGATGGAAGCTACTTTGGAGGTGTAAAATTCTCTGGGCGCGCCCGTGAAGGGGGACAGTGGGGAATTAAAGAATTTCTCGATAGTAAAGCAATTTCATACTGGTAAAAAATCTTATTAAAAACTTAATAGGAATCGTATGGTCATACAGAAAATAACGGATGAAGGTGCTCTGGGACAACGTCTTGATCAGTGGCTCTCAAAACAATATCATGATGTGCTCTCACGTTCACGTTTGCAAACCCTCATCCGTGAAGGCTGTCTTAAAATTGATGGTCAATTCATCAAGGAACCAAAAACAAAATTAAAACCTAATCAAATAATTGAATTGGCAATGCCTGACCTTCGTGATGCAGAACCTAGCGCTGAAGCTATTGCATTGGACATCCTGTATGAAGATGATCATCTCATTGTTATTAACAAACCAGCGGGTCTTGTTGTTCATCCTGGCAATGGCAATTGGACTGGTACGTTGGTTAATGCCCTTATTTACCACTGTGGGAATAGTTTATCCGGTATAGGTGGTGTTAAACGCCCTGGCATTGTCCATCGTCTTGATAAAAATACAAGCGGTGTTATGGTTGTTGCAAAAAATGATCTGGCTCACAAAAGTCTCAGTGCTCAATTTTCTGATCATGGACGGACCTGCGCATTAGATCGACGCTATCATGCCTTGATTTGGGGGACACCTCACCGCAATGTCTGGACAATTGATGCATCACTTGGTCGTTCGCCCCATAACAGAACAAAGCAAGCTGTTGTCCAGAACCAAAACCCTCACGCGCGTCATGCTGTTACACATTTTTCTCTTCTTGAAAAATATGGTACTCATGCAGACTCGAACTCTTTTGCTAGCCTTTTGGAATGTCGTCTGGAAACCGGACGCACCCATCAAATCCGTGTTCATATGGCGCATATCGGACATCCACTCATCGGTGATACGGTTTATGGAAATGCTTTTAAAACAAAATCAAACAACCTTAATCCCACTCTTAAAAATGCAATCGATCAATTCAATCGACAAGCACTCCATGCCGCAAGTCTTACTTTTGAACATCCTTCTTCCGGTAAAATTATGTCGTTTTCCGCACCGCTGCCTCAAGATATGGCTAAACTTATTAAGCATTTTAAAAAAATGAATTGAAACTTTTTTCCATCTCAAGATTTCACAATAAAATATCTTTTTTTGAACAAAATTGAAAAATATGCTAAAGTGAAGTTGCAAGGATAGTTGGCTATCTTAAACATAGAATTTGCCTTATTTAGGGAATTCAGACAAAAGGAGGGTGCTATATGGCCCATATGAATTTGTTATCAGTCATAACAGGTGATGGCGGATTAAATCGTTACTTGGAAGAAGTGCGTCGTTTTCCAATGCTTGAGCCAAAAGAAGAGTATATGCTCGCTCAGCGTTACCGTGAGCATAATGATTTAAAAGCTGCACATAGGCTGGTCACCAGTCATTTGCGTCTTGTCGCTAAAATTGCGATGGGATACCGTGGTTATGGTCTCCCCATTGGGGAAGTCATTTCAGAAGGTAATATTGGACTCATGCAAGCTGTTAAGCGCTTTGAACCAGAGCGTGGTTTTCGTCTTGCGACCTATGCAATATGGTGGATTAAAGCATCAATCCAAGAATATGTATTGCGGTCTTGGAGTTTGGTGAAAATGGGGACAACAGCCAATCAAAAGCGCTTGTTTTTCAACCTTCGTAAGTTGAAAAATAAACTTCAAGCACTTGATAGTGGCGATCTCAATGGAGAACAAATAAAAGAAATTGCAACCCAGTTGAATGTCACAGAAGATGAAGTTGTATCGATGAATCGTCGACTTGGTGGTGATACTTCACTCAACGCACCCCTTCGTACAAAAGAAGGAGAAAACAGCGAGTTGCAAGATTGGTTGGTGGATGAATCTAACAATCAAGAACAAATTTTAATTGAAAAAAGTGAATTGGAAAATCGTCGTTCCATGCTTGTCAATGCTATGGACAATCTCAATGACCGCGAAAAGCGTATATTCAAAGCACGTCGTTTAAATGATGTACCATTAACTCTAGAAGAGCTTTCTGGTGAATTTAACATTAGTCGAGAACGAGTAAGACAGATTGAAATGCGTGCATTTGAAAAAGTGCAGAATTCTATCAGAGATTCTGCTTTATCTCAAAGCCAAGTATAAGACTCTAGAATTAGGTATAAAGCCAATTGCTTGCACATTCTTAAATTGGAAATGAGAAAAGCATCAATTGGCTTTATACTTGTAAATGGACCTCTCAAATGAGTTATTGATGTGTGAGCTTTATTGAGTACGTTTAGCTATAACGGATAAATACAGATGGTGAGAAATAATCTTTTATCTTATTTGCAGCTATGTTCTATTTTTTTGACCAAGAACTGTTAACTTATCTTGTTGTGCAAGCCATTTTCCAATAACTTCATTAAAAATAGACTCACCTGTTGGTCCTTTTGCAAAGGTTAATTCATTTATACGTCCGTTTTTATCCGTTAATACCAAACGCATCCAATTTAATTCTCGCATCAATTGTAAATTTCGGTCTAGAAACGGATGATTACCACTCAATGCAACAAGAAAAAAATCATCGTTAATCTTTGCAGATATAGTTCTTGTTAAAGCCTGCCCGATGGATTGTTCACTTGCTTTAAAGGTTAATGCTTGAACATTGCTTATAGCTTTACCTGAAAATTTATCAGAAAGAATAAAAATAAGGTCCATAATATATGCAGCAGGAAATGACCGATCGGTATTACGACGTAAAATTAACCGTAATGATAACCCTTCATCGGGAATTGTTATATCACCTTGTATAGCCATTTCTTCTGGAGCCCCCTTTACATGAGATTCCCTTATAAGCGTCCAGCGTGCGCTTCCCGTTGCTACCTTTTCTGCATCATAATTTGTACGTGCTTGATAAAAAACAGCTTCGCCTGATTTTTCAAGCGATTGCAAATTGCTGGCAACAACTTTTGAGATTCCTTCTTCATCAGAAGAATCTGCTGCTTGTTTTAAACCAACATCAACTTCACTCCCATCCTCTAATAAGCGTTGTGTTAACTTTCTCTTAACCGAAAGTACCTTTGGTACCCCCTGAGAAGCTTGAAGAGTTTCTCCTAACAACTGATGATCATTTGATACAAATACACGCCCCCCAATAAAAAAAATACCAACAGTTAAAACAACAAAACTCACAACAGAAATAGCACTTATCACAATACGCCTTTGCACCAATGATTTATTAGCACGACGTAAAGCTTGAGAAAAAATATGCGAAACAATATGCGGATTATCTTCTTGTGAAGGAGATACCTTTAACGCACAGCGATTAACATGCTCAGAAGGCAAATAAGCCTCCATATTAACAGGCTCTGCCTCTGGCATATCTGATACACAAGGCCCATCAAGTTCCTTATTATCCTTTAAGGTTTTAACAAGATTCTGCTTGCTGTTTATGTTTACCACTGAAAATTCATTATTCTTTGGTAATATAGCTCCTTTTGTATATTTTTTATCTTCATTTATATTTGTGGGATTCCACCCCATAACTGAAGAGAGCAACTTCTTTTCGACGGCTAAATATTCTTCTTCAACAGTTGTAATAGCACCTTGAAGAATCTTTCTTTGTTCATTTGCTATTGCTTGCGGTATTTTCGCTGTTAAAAATTGATGTTCTAATGTTTCGGTAGCCCGTTTATAAATCCGCTGACGCACTTGTGGTGTAACATTATTTTGCGCATTAATTGCCTTTTTTAAGATTCCAATGAAATCTACCATTTCCTCTATAATCTCTCTTAAACTGAGAAAAGAAACCCCAGCCCTAAAGCCAAAAAACCTTTTAGCCTCATAAATTAATTGTCATTTATATTGGTGCAACTATCGTAATAGTGTAAAATGAATATGAAAAATAAACAACGTTATTTTACACCTTTCCCTCACGCGCTCTTAAAAAACGCTCTTTGTTCAAAGATATAGAAATGGACAAAGAATCTATATGGAAGCCTAAAAACAATAATCAATTTCCAAAGGGATCTGTAATAAGAATAGTATCTTCACGTTCTGGACTCGTGGATAATAAAGCCACTTTTGTATTAATCAGTTCTTCGATATAGCGTATATATTTAACAGCCTGCACTGGTAAATCTTCCCACCTCAATGCATGAGCTGTTTTTTCCTTCCAACCCTCTAATGTTTCATAAATAGGCTTTACACGGGCTTGAGCTCCCATGGAGGAAGGTAAATAATCAATCTTTCTACCATCAAGCTCATAACCAATACAAATTTTTATTTCATCCAAACCATCCAGAACATCAAGTTTTGTCAATGCTATACCTTGAACACCACAAATTGCTACCATCTGACGAACTAAAACTGCATCAAACCAACCACACCGACGCTTTCGACCCGTTACAACACCAAATTCATGCCCACGTGTCCCAAGAAATTCACCAATATCATTTATCTGCTCTGTCGGAAATGGCCCTTCTCCAACACGTGTGGTATAAGCTTTTGCAATACCCAAAACATAATGAATGACTCCAGGCCCCATCCCAGATCCTGTACATGCCTGCCCAGCAACTGTATTCGATGATGTTACATAAGGATAAGTTCCAAAATCATTATCGAGTAAAGCACCCTGCGCCCCTTCAAAAAGAATGTGCTTTCCCTCCCGATAACCTTCATCTAAAAGACGCCACGTACAATCCATAAAGGGCAGAATTTTATCTGCAACTTGCATCAATTCATCATAAAGCGCTTGAGAATCAATCTCTGCAACACCCATCCCACGGCGCAAAGCATTATGATGCCTCAAAAGCCGCTCAATCTTAGCCATAAGTGTATCTTTTTCTGCTAAATCCATCACACGGATCGCACGACGTCCCACCTTATCTTCATAAGCAGGCCCAATACCACGCTTTGTTGTCCCAATTTTTAAACCTGATAAACCGCTTTCTCGAATTGCATCAAGATCACGATGCAAAGAAAGAATTAAGGGAGCATTTTCAGCAATCCGTAAAATTTCTGGTGTAATTTTTATACCCTGATCACATAGTTTTTTTAATTCTGCAACAAAATGATGAGGATCAACAACGACACCGTTACCAATGATTGATAACTTCCCACGCACTAAACCAGATGGTAAAAGTGATAATTTATAACTAACTCCATCAATAACCAATGTGTGGCCAGCATTATGCCCCCCCTGATATCTCACCACGATATCTGCTCGCTCAGACAACCAATCTACAATTTTACCTTTGCCTTCATCACCCCATTGTGTACCGACAACAACTACATTGGCCATAATTTTCTCCGTCGCGTGTTTGGTCAAAAAAACCAGCATTCAAAAACAAATACTTCTTTATAACGAAACCTTAGAGCAAGTGCGACTCCTCATTTCAGATTTTTCTCAATCTTCAAGTAATTAAATTTTCAAATTTATGATAATAAAGATAAGCAAATACCCCAATATTCTAAATCTCTTATTTTTACTACAAAAAGTAAAAAATTAGAGATTTCAATTTGTGTTTTGCCAACCCATGACAAAGCATTCATTTCCCCTCTTAAGCTTTTACAGTTCATGTAAATTATTTAGAAGTTGTTTATCTGATACAAGAATACGAAAGATCATCATAATCTCTCGTATCCTTTTTCTGTTTAAAAACGCATCGTGAAAATCACCGGTCATTATTTAAAGCTGTGCTTTTTCAACTTGGAACGCCCATTCAAGCCATTGTGTTAAAATTTCAAGATCGGAAGCCTCAATTGTTATACCCGCCCAAATTCGAAGCCCAGGAGGAGCATCGCGATACGAACCGATATCATAAGCAACACCTTCCTCATCAAGACGATTCACGACGGCTTTTATAAAAGATACTCGCTTTTCAGTATCTAAAGCAGTAATTACTGGATCCACAATATCTAAACAAATAGAAGTATTAGAACGCACTTGAGGATCTTTTGCCAAATATTCTAACCATGGTGTTTTACGAACAAAAGTATCAAATACAGAAAAATTTTTCTCAACCCGTGCTCTTAGTGCTGCTGCACCTCCTAGAGACTTTGCCCACTTCAACCCATCAAGAAAATCCTCAACACAAAGCATAGAAGGCGTATTGATTATCTTTCCTTTAAAAATATCTTCGTTCAATTTTCCATTTTTTGTCATACAGAAAAGTTGAGGCATAGGCCAAGCTGGAACATGATTCTCAAGCCTCTCAACAGCACGAGGACTTAAAATCACCATACCATGTGCTGCTTCACCTCCCAAAACTTTTTGCCACGAAAAAGTAACGACATCTAATTTTGAAAAATCAAGATATTGCGCAAAAGCTGCAGACGTTGCATCACAAATGGTCAATCCTGCCCGCTTATCCGGAATGAAATCCGCATTAGGAATACGCACACCAGAAGTTGTCCCATTCCATGTAAAAACAACATCACGATCAAAATTAAGTTGGGTTAAATCTGGTATTTCACCATATGGGGCTTCAAAACGGCGCACATCAGAAAGTTTTAATTGCTCAACAACATCTTTATTCCACCCAAATCCAAAACTTTCCCAGGCCGCCATATCAATGCCACGCTCACCTAATAAAGACCATAGAGAAGCTTCAACAGCACCGGTATCTGAACCTGGCATAATTCCTATACGATGATCAGAAGGAACCTCAAGAATCTCACGGGTTAAATTAACAACTTCAGCAAGTTTTAATTCTGCTTCTCTCGATCTATGCGAACGCCCAACTAATGCATTTTTAAGAACATCAAAAGTCCAACCAGGCCGTTTGCTACAAGGACCTGAAGAAAAATTAGTATTCTTGGGACGACTGCTTGGTTTTTGTAACATTATCATTATTTCTCCCCTTTTAGATGTTTTGCTTCCTTTATAAAGAAAAACAAATTGTTATAAAGACTAATCAAGAGTCTTTTTAGAAAAAAGTCAAAAATGTTTTCTATTATTTCGTAGGCTTAAAAATCACGGAAACTTTGTAAAAAAATCTTTCTAAATCATGCCTCTCAATTGATTCTTTTATTTTTTTTCGTATCATCACCACGATAAGATAGCATTCTGATAACGATACACTAACGTATCACAACATACCTATCAAGTTTATTTTATGATAAGGATTCATTGATAACTCTCTAGAATAGGGAGATAAACTTATTAAAAAATCAATTATTTTTCTTTTGATGACTGGACAGAGAAAATTTTAATGTTATAACCGCACACGCTCTATGTTTTTTATGAAGCATGCCCAGATAGCTCAGTAGGTAGAGCAGCGGACTGAAAATCCGCGTGTCCGTGGTTCGAATCCGCGTCTGGGCACCACTCTCTCGTGCTTAACATATTGAAATATATAATTTTTTATTTGATTCGCTGTTTTTCAGACCACCTTTCAGACCACCTCTTGTGGTTTATACAATTTTACTTAATTTGTTGTTATTTGTTCCCTATTTTTCTTTGGAGTAAAGGCTAAGATCTCCTTTTTTCTCCATCTTACGGCTCTTCCTAGCTTATAGGGTTGCGGAAACTCCCCTTGAAGCACCCAATTGCGAATCGTTGTGGTTGATACACTAAAAAGCTGTGCACATTCACGGGTTGTTACATATCTATCGCCATCATCAAATATCATCTCATTACCTTTCTATTTTTATATTACTTATTACTTAAGTGGGTGGGGGTGCTGGGAGGAGAGAGCACCCCCATAACGTCAAGCGGCTTTTGTCAAAATCTTTTGCATCTCTTGTTCTATTTCTGCTAAAAAGACTTCGACCGCTTGATTAATCTGTTCAATGTGTTCTTCATCACGGTGAATGCGTTTGATTTTCATGCGCAGGTATGTTGATTGCCTCGTAAAACGTGGGTCATAACTGATAAAATCACACCATTTTCGTCCCGTACAAGCCATTTGGAATTGCATTTGCGCGCGATATTCAGGCTTTATATGGTCATCTATAAAAAAACGTAGATGATTTGGGGATTGTGGGCATTTGACTTCAACTAAACCGTCATCACTAACAAACCCATCAGGACTAGCCCCCGCCATTTGGATTGTGGGGTGCTGGATAAAACCGCATTGAGAGACTTCAGTATCATAAATGAATGCATATTCTTTTAGGGCATCTTCTTCATGTTCAATGCCCCATTGCATAGCAGGCGTTGTATAAAATTGGCTTACTTCTTCTGTTAAACGCTCTGTAATGAGTTTAATTTTATAGTCTTCATATTTGCTTGTAGGGGTTCCCTTTGCTGTTTTACTGAGTATGTTGTAAACGTTTGAAGCGGTAACTTTGCCTAAACGGGCTTGAAACCATTCTGCTGTTCTTTGTTCCATTTCACACCGCCTTTTGTTGCTCTTGTTGTGCTTTATTCATTTGTGAGCGTTGCTTTTTTTTCAAAGCAAACAAAACAGTTTGGGCTTGTTTATAAGACATCTGTGTGAGATTTTTTACGCCTATAAAAGAAAGAATATCGCTTTCCTTTGCTTGTGTCTGTTCCATTAATTCTTTGATTTCATTCATCTGTTCCGGTGTGACACCTGCTATAAGCGTTATTCCATCTGTATCGTCTTCTTTTCTTGCAACATTAAGAAGCATGCCTAAGAGATATCGACGTGCGTAGCTTATAGTAGAACCAACCGCTTGTACGTTGTTTTTACTTCCAGTAGTGTCAAAAGGAAATGTTCCTTGTGTTGATATTTCATTGCCCGATATATGCTTTAAAGTCATTTCTACGGTTATGCTATTTGAACTCTGCTCTTTGATACGAGAGAACAAGGCAAAGTGATATTTTGAAAGAGGTTCTTTGATAGCATCAATATATTTATCAAGCGTTGTATAGAGGCTTTTAGTATGTGTATTAAGGGCGTTTTGTTCGATATCTTTATATTCCATTTGTATAGCGGAAAGATCACGAACAAAGTTTTGGCGCTCTTGTCGTTCTATCTCCTTTTCTCGTAATTCGAGAAGGCTCTTGAGACGGTCCAGATCAACATCATTTTCTAAAGCTCTTTCTAAAATAAGCTCCATAGCTGTAGATTTGACTTCACAATCGTTTGTTTTGTTTACTTCTGTTAAGTTCGTGTTTAGTTCATTCATTTTGCTTTCCTCCATTGAAGACGCAACTCACCCGTGGCGTGAATCACGCATGTGTTAAAAGTTGGTTTGGTTGTTAGAGTTTGGATTTTATAGGCTGTATGATGTCTTCAGAAATTATGGTATCTACATAAGGCTCGTCTTTATACCCAGAGATAGTGATACAAAGTTCACTTAGATTGTGCGTATTTTTTCACAACTAACTGCACACACAAGGTAGGTTTAATTTCATATTTATACATGATTTATTTTTTTTCGTTTGTTGTGATACGACTTTCTCCGCAGATCTCTGAATCTCCGTAAATTTTTGCGTCGCCATAAACTCTTGCATTGGGATAAACAATTGCATTTCCGTAAATCTGTGCGTTTTCAAAAATGCGACCACCACCATACACTCGGGCGTTATTATAAATTTTTGCATTGTCATAAATTTTTGAACCCCAAGTAACACAAGCATTATCATAGACCCAGCAATTGCCATCATGAGAGAGATTGCTTTCATTTTCTATAAAGCCCCCAAGGTCGCCAGCCTTAACATCATCAAAATCTCTTAAAGCACGAATGCGGTACAATGTATGGCAACTTACAATATCGGTGGTTTCATCGGTCAGTTCGTATTTCTTTTTTATCATAATAACCTCCTCTTAATGCATGCTTTGTCGTTTAAGTTCTTGAGACAACACACCAATGCCTTTTGCTGTGATTTTTGCGCAAGGAATGACTTTTTCTATTCCACATGCAGTTTGAAGCGTGATGGTTGGACAATCCATAAGTTGCTTTTGGATTTTGTCTTGATACGGTAGCAAATTTCCACCCGCTGCACGTCTGTAAATCCACCCTTTTTGCTGTAAGAATTGAATGAATTGTTTTGGTTGCATCTCGAGTATTTTAGCAGCTTCTGTAAGACCAAAGAGCCCATCATGGCGCTGTAAGCTTTCAAGAGCCATGGCTTTTGGTGTTAAATCTTCAATGATGGTGTCTTTTTGATCTATTTGACCTTGTAGGTAATTCAAAAAGCCAATCATAGCTTTTGGACTTGAATAGTCGATTTGTGGTGCTACCACTTGCTTTACACGCTTTTCACATTCGATAAAGTATAAACGGGCTTCTCTCCCTTTCTGATTGTTCTCAAGCATAGAAAGTTCTTTGGCTCTATCGAGTGTGAGATAGTAGTTAATCGCGATAACAGCCCTAGATTTTGCGCTCGCCAAATTTGGCGACCGCAAATCTTGTGTTTTTACAAAGTCTTGTCCTTCTATAAAATTGTATCTGGTAATACGGTCCTTAATCCAATTTGAAAAGTCACGTTTTGCCTCTAAGAATGCATGCAGATCACGTGCATTTACTGTCTGAACTATTTCCTGATCAATGATTTGTTCTTTAATCTCTATGAGAGTGTTCATGATGAACTCCTATGCAGTCTGTTTAATTTTATTTTTAAGATGCATCATGATAGCTGCTCGTATTTCAGGGCTCGAAAAATCGATTTGGGGATTAGCTGCTTGCTCTTCTAATTTTTTCCAATAATCTATGATTTTTGCGCGTAACACAGTGTTGTAACCTAAAATGACAATAAGAGATTCACGTTTAGGAAGATGGTAACAAGGAAGAGTACGACCTGTTGAATCTTTGTATAATCCAGCAAAATTACTCAGGTCGATTTTAAGTTCGCTAAATAGTTTACGAATATCTCGCATTACATGAGCATGTCTTTTACCGCATAACTCTGCAATTTCAATGCTAGACATGGTTGGAATTGTTTCATGTTTGTTTGTATTTTGCTGGATAGCAATTAGCTTTTCCATTACGGACCTCATATTGGGTGGGATTGATGGGAAAAAGGGGGCGCTTTTTCAAACGCCCTTAAGAATTTTAAAGCACATCACAAGGACGCAAACGGTGCTGTTGTTCATAAGTACCGTAGACCTCATCATTATATTTTTCTTTTGCTAAATCATCTAAAAGGTCATGGTAAGCATTACTTTCACCTACAAAATAATGAACCTTACTATCCTCATAGAGATGTTCAATATTTGCTTCTACATATGCGTCTGCAATTTCTTCAGAGATATCTTCACAACTTTTTTCAGAAGGATTTATACGAAAGATTTGGATGGCATCATCTCCCTCATCAACTATGCTTAGAATTTGGCTTGCATCAAGCGGTCCTGACCGACCAATGTTTTGATCATCATCGTAGGTAACTAATAAAATTTCATTAGAATTTATGAGAATTGGCTTTTCCATAATTTCCCCTCCCTAACGCCTCTTGGCGATTGTTTGTGTTAATTTATGGATATATTAGTACAATATGAACGAAACATAGTCAAGTACAAAATGTACTATTTTTTCAAAAAAATTAAAAAATGACGAATCATTGACTAATTTAAGAATCAATAAACATGCAGTTTATTGTAGAATCAATAATCTGCTATGACTTGCTGATGGCATCTAATTGATAATTTAAATAGAGAATCTTAATTGTACTTACATGTCAAGAATAGTGCGTCGTACACGACCTATTATAGAAATGGCACCTTCAAGTTTTGGAGCTTTTATTGTTTTATCGTACGAAGCAGGCTGAAAAGGAGGATTATCATTTGGTCTATATCGCTTATATGTAGCTCGCCCAGTTTCATCCGCAATTACATAGCAGGCATTAGGTACAAGCTTTTTGTCTCGCATATTTACAAGTATTATGGAATCTGGAGGACTAATTTTATTCATGGATGCACCATCCACACGCAACGCAATCCATTCACCGGCAGGAAGGTTAACAGCTTCTGTCATAGGATAATCTGAAAAATCCATTATCCCATCTTGCTCGCTTAACTCTCCAGCACTAATCCATGAAATAAGAGGAATACTTATATTAAGGCTAGGATTTTCTTGAGGAGATTCACCATATAAAATCCATCCCGGATCGACGTTAAATACTTGTCCATAGAGTTCGGCTTTTTGTCGAGAAACAGGACGATTTCCATTTTCATGACTAATTAGAGTATTTTGATTCAGAGCTGATATAGCGCGTGCAGCCTCGCTCGGTGTTGCATACCCAGCATTTTTACGCGCTATTTTAAGTCTATCTTTTGGCAAATAACTCATTCGTACATTATCCACTATTTTTTTCATTCATTGTGTACTATTTTGTCTTGATTTTAAATTGTACGTAATGTACTATTTTGATCATGGTTAATAATTTTTATGTCAAAAATTTGATTGAGTCTTGGGGATCTATAGGTCAATTTGCAAAGGAAATCGGTTGTAGCTATGAAGCTGCACGTAAAATGCGCGATCGCAATAGTATTTCTCCAAAATATTGGAACATAATTATCCAATTGTCTGAATCCAAAGGTCCACCTTGGATTACGCTAGATTGGTTTCTTCATATGTATGAGAATAAATCTCATGGTGTTTCTCTTCTAATAACAGAACAAGGAAAAAGTAAGATTTCTTTAACGGAGAAATTTACAACATCGAATGGGGCAATTTGTATGAATAATTCTACAGACAACAAAAAACACCCACAGCATAATTCACAGGCTTAAAGAAGAAAGATTAGAGATGATAAATGAACCACAGATCTCTATAAGCAAAGTTCAGTTGATCGATCTTGTTAATAAGATTGGGCGGGAAGACATATATTATGGTGTCCGTTTGCCTCAAGATGCATGTCTTGAAACAAGCATGAAGCCCCCATCAACAGGTTTTATTGTTTGTATGCTACATAGTATCTTTGCGCGCGATGATAGAAATTATTTTCCATTATTTCCATACGATGATTTTAAACAATGGTTTTCATCTGTCTTTATGCAAGCTTTTACTGCTTGGTTTGATAATCATTTTTCTCAAGAGTTATCATCTTTTTATCGCTTAAGTAAGCTAATCTTATTTATGTGCTTAGTCGAAAGTAAGCTTGACTTCTTAAGGGATAAACTCATCGAAAAAAGAAAAGAAGAGATCGAATTAATAAGTAATGCGTGCAGTGTGTGTCTGAGTTGAGTTAGACCATTTTTTAAACTTATGATGACGCGCTCTGTCACAGCACGCATATAAATACGTAGAGCCAAGGGGGGATTATGATCAATAACACGCGAACCATTCTTTGTCTTGATCTAGGTAGCAAGACTGGCTGGGCTATATGCGGTGCTGATGGTCACATCATCAGTGGTGTCATGAATTTTCACCCCCGATATTTTGAAGTCGGTGAAATGCATTATTTACGCTTTAAGAGATGTCTATCAGAAATAAAGAAAACCGTAGGCAGTATTGACGCGGTGTATTTTGAAGAAGTACGCCGGCATGTGGGTACTGATGCAGCGCATATTTACGGTGACTTGTTATCAATCTTAACAGCTTGGTGTGAACATCATCAGATACCGTATGAAGGCATTCCTGTTAGCACAATTAAGAAAGCAACGACAGGAAAAGGAAACGCCTCAAAAGTAGAAATGATTAAGGCGATGTATGCAAAAGGGCACGCGCCTGAAGATGATAATGAAGCAGATGCTTTAGCAATTTTATATTTAAAGAAAGAAGGGGGTATGCATGTCTAATGGTATGCCATGGATAAGATTCCATTTGTATGACTGGATAAGTGGTACAGATGGAATGACATTGGAGCAAAGGGGGGCTTATATGACGCTTCTCATTTGCATGTATGAAAAAAAAGAACCACTTAAAACAGATTTTCAAACGCTTGCACGCGTTTGTCATTGTTCGCAGAAAAAATTTGCAGCTATTGTCGAATATCTCATGAGAAATGATAAACTTATTGAGATAGATGGCGGGTTGTGGAATACGCGTGTTGAAGAAGAGCTTAATAACTTCAGTGAAGAGCTAGATAATTTTACCTCTAATAATAATGAAGAAAAGGAGGTAAAATATGTCAACTAAATTGGCTTGGACGAGACTTAATACAGATCAGTGGCTATTTAAACTTTCTGATTTACCACCTATGGAAGTCAATGTTTATGTGAAGTTGCGAATAAGAATGTTACACACGCGTGAACCTCTTTTGAATGATTCACGAGTATTATCTCATTTTACTTGTTGTACAGTAAAAAGATTTGAAAAGGCGTTAGATTATTTATTTAGATCTGGGCACATCATTTCTTTAGAAGATGGTCGTTTGTGGAGTTCAGATGTTGAGGAAGAACTCAATAACTCAAATGAAAATATAAATAAATTTTCAGAGAGAGCACAGAAGGCAGCGCAAGCAAAATGGGCAAAACGTCATAAAGAAAAAACAATTAGCGATGATCAAAATGCTAAGCATGATGCTAAAGCAATGCTTAATGATGCTAAGCATGATGCTAACGATATGCTTAAGCATACTACAAGCAATGCTAATGCAATGCTTAATGATGCCATTAACAATAACAATAACATATATAATAAAAAAACTAATACTATCGTATTAGCAAAAAAAGAAATTGGTTCTGAAAATTTAGAAACGAACGATTTGGTTCACGAGCCAATCGAGGTTGATGCTGTTGAGAGCCAATCAGAGCAAATCGAAACGGGTGTAGAAAACCAATCTCCCATTCACGAGCAAGAAAACGTTCTCAAAAAAGCCAAGCAGTCAAAAGCTAATCGAGGTTGTCGATTGCCTGCGGATTTCGAACCCGATTACGATTTTGCCATTGCAGAGGGCTTGCCTCCAAAGCGTGTCAAAGTCGAAATCGCAAAGTTTAGAGATTTTTGGAATGCCAAGGCAGGTAAGGACGCTAGCAAGCGAGATTGGCAAGCAACGTGGCGTAACTGGGTGCGCAAGGCTATCGAGGATTTAGAAAAAACAAAAAACACGAACAACAATGGTGGAAATTATGGAAACTTTTCAAAAGATCAAAGAACTTGTGGTGGTACCGGAGAGGCAATCCGTAACCTTATCCGTGAAGCAGGATTTAGTGAATCCACTTCAAAACATTACAGATCAGATGATACGATGTGTAACAAGGGATTGTCCATGGACCTTGATCAGTGGCATGAAATTGACACCGGCACTGGAGGAACAAGCTTTCGGAGTGTATCAGACAGTCCAAAACTTGCTTACCTTGAAAGCGTCTGTTGAAGATATTGCTGAGGCTCTTGATATGCTTGAAAGCGGTTTGACAATGCAAAAAGTTTCAAATCCAGAGGCACGTGCAAAGGCTTATATCACAGCTCTTAACGGCATTTCACTCTGGTCTTTGTTGCAAGCTGTTAAAAATCTTATACGGGGAGAAGCCAAAGGCATG
>NZ_JAQITG010000049.1:0-5852 GCF_028618615.1 Bartonella sp. AU15XJBT | reverse complement strand
AAAGAAAAATTATCCGCTAACCAACCGCCTATAGGTCCAAAAAAGAGAAAAGGGATAAAGCGAAAAAAATACACAAGACCTGTAAAAAAGGCGTTATCTGTTAATTCTAAGACAAGTAAAATAAAAACAACTTCATAAGCATAATCGCCAACTTTAGAAATAAAGAGAGCAGAAAAAAGAGAAAATGGACTCTTTTTTAAAAATAAATTCATATCAACCATCCGATATTAAACTTTTTGACAGTTAAAGTTTCCCGCCCTTTCATACAATTGGTGATATGAACTTCAAAGAAACGCCCGATTCAAAGGATAAGCAGACTTTTGGGACATTTAACCAGAAAATGACTGCAATGCTCTCCCCAAGCCTTAACTCAATAACGCAAAGCTCAGCATTCCCCCCAACCGCTTCCAAACACAACCCAAAGCCTCCACAACCCAGAAATCCCTCACGTCACTCCCCCTTCCTTTTGTACGGTTCCACATTTTACGCTTTTACATCTTTACAGAAAGAAGCCAAACGAAACTTCCAAACCACCACGCCACACCACTTCTGTAAACAAAGATCTATAAACGACGCCCCAACTTCTTGCCCTCCAAATATCCCTTCACCCCCCTCAAAGAACATGTATCAGACAAGTCTAAGCAAACCCTATCCCGTCCTCAAACTTTATCTCAATAACGCAAAGCTCAGTATTCCCCCCAACCGCTTCCAAACACAACCCAAAGCCTCCACAACCCAGAAATCCTTCACGTCACTCCCCCTTCCTTTTGTACGGCTCCACATTTTATGCTTTTACATCTTTACAGAAAGAAGCCAAACGAAACTTCCAAATCACCACACCACACCACTTCTGTAAACAAAGATCTTTAAACGACGCCCCAACTTCTTGCCCCCAAAATATCCCTTCACCCCCTTCAAAAAACATGTATCAGACAAGTCTAAGCAAACCCTATCCGCTCCCCAAGCCCTACCTCAATCACGCAAAACGCACACAGCATTCCGCCAACCGCTTCCTAACATTCAGCTTTCCCATCTCCAGCCTCACTCTCCCCAAGTTTTCTTTCAACCTCATGCCTTTTTCACACCCCTTCTTCCTCAACTCAAATGTCCAGAGCCTTCCTGTCCCCCAACTTCTCTTAGAAAGCTCAGTCCCCCCTGAAATAACTGCATCGCTCTCCCCAAACTTTATCTCAATAACGCAAAGCTCAGCATTCCCCCCAACCGCTTCCAAACACAACCCAAAGCCTCCACAACCCAGAAATCCTTCATGTCACTCCCCCTTCCTTTTGTACGGCTCCACATTTTACGCTTTTACATCTTTACAGAAAGAAGCCAAACGAAACTTCCAAACCACCACACCGCACCGCTTTGGAAACAAAGATCTTTAAACGACGCCCCAACTTCTTGCCCCCAAAATATCCCTTCACAGCCCCTCAAAGAACATGTATCAGACAGAACCAAACAAACCCTATCCCGTCCTCAAACTTTATCTCAATAACGCAAAGCTCAGCATTCCCCCCAACTGCTTCCAAACACAACCCAAAGCCTCCACAACCCA
This sequence comes from Bartonella sp. AU15XJBT, assembly GCF_028618615.1. Classification (NCBI taxonomy): domain Bacteria; kingdom Pseudomonadati; phylum Pseudomonadota; class Alphaproteobacteria; order Hyphomicrobiales; family Bartonellaceae; genus Bartonella; species Bartonella sp. AU15XJBT. Next base: position 4,294 of record NZ_JAQITG010000049.1, on the reverse strand, counting down.
GAAATCCCTCACGTCACTCCCCCTTCCTTTTGTACGGCTCCACATTTTACGCTTTTACGTCTTTACAGAAATAAGCCAAAAAACTCTCAAACCACCACACCGCACCGCTTTGGAAACAAAGATCTATAAACGACGCCCCAACTTCTTGCCCCCAAAATATCCCTTCACCCCCCTCAAAGAACATGTATCAGACAGAACCAAACAAACCCTATCCGTTCCTCAAGCTTTACCTCAATCACGCAAAACGCACACAGCATTCTGCCTTTAAGAAACACCCCCTTTATTCTTCTTCATCGCTAACCTGTGGAGGGGGTGGGAGGATATAAGCCCCCGAAAGCCAGCGATTGAGATCAATGGCACGGCATCGGCTGGAACAAAAAGGATAAGCAGACTTCTGTGACATTTGACCACAAATAGGACAAGGATGAGGAGGACGGTCGTCTTTTAGCAAATTTGGCTCTTTTTGCTCAGAGAGCTTTCTTTGGCTTTGAGACGTCAGTGTTCTTTCCTCTTTCATTAAATTTTCTTCTGTTCCTTTTTTTTCATTTTTACCTTGCTTCATTTCCGCTTTGCACTTTTTGGTGCTCTCTTTGGTGTTTTTTACCCTGCATGGCTCTTGCCTTAAAATTTCTCTACTGCGTTTCTTCCATCCAATGCGCGTAAAGTGGATAGTGATAAGCGGTCAACAGATCGGCTGTTTCAGCCAAAGGCAATCCCACGACATTAGAATAAGAGCCGGCGATATAGACCACAAAAGCCCCTGCTTTTCCTTGGATAGCATAGCCACCAGCTTTTCCTTGCCATTCTCCTGAAGCAAGGTAAGCCTTCATCATGGAAGAGGTTAAGCGTCTAAAACGGACACGACTTTCAACCAATTTCACGGTTATTTTTCCCTGTTCATTCAAGGCACAAATGGCGCCATAGACCTTGTGTGCCCGTCCAGAAAGGAACCGTAAACATTCATAAGCCTCATCTTCGCCTTCTGGTTTGGGAAGAATGGTACGCCCAACAGCCACCACCGTATCAGCGGCCAAGATAATCATTTTCTGCCCAGGCAATTTTTTTGGGACATTCTGCAATTTTTCTTGGGACTTCTGAGTGTACCAGTTTAAAATCTCTTGCGCTTTTAGGGCTTTTTCCTTTGCCAAACGTTTAGCAAGGTTTGCAGGATGTTCTTTTAATTTTGGCGTTTCATCAATATCGCTTGCATAAACCTGCTGAGGATCAATCCCTATTTGCGCTAAAAGCGCCAAACGCCGTGGCGAAGCGGAGGCAAGCACCAAATGAATTTCTTCCTCAAGAGTTTCCGCCAAATGTTTTTTCCCCCACTCTCTTATATTTTTCATTTCCACCCCTTGCAAAATCGGCTTTTCTCTTACCCCGTTTTAAGCGCTCCATTTAAGCGCTATTGATCTCCTTATTCTTTTTGTGCACTGATTTGACACCTTGTTCAAGGTCATTTTAAACATTCACCTTTTCTCACGTATAGAAAGCACCCCAAAGGTCTGTTAAAAATAACAGAATGATTTTTGTAAAAATCATGAATCATCCATAAGGCTACTTATAGCGGTATGTAATGCGTCCTTTTGTCAAATCATAGGGAGTCATTTCTACCATAATTTTATCACCAGCTAACACCCGGATACGATTTTTTCGCATTCTTCCAGCGGTATGTGCAATAATTTCATGATCATTTTCCAGTTTCACACGAAACATCGCATTCGGTAAGAGTTCGGTAACGACACCAGAAAATTCTAAAACTTCTTCTTTTGACATAAACAATCATTTCCTTTACATTGCACATATTTTGTTAAGCTGTGCGTTATTTTCCAGCGTTCATATCCTATTTTCTTAAATTTGTGAATAAAAATTCAACAAAAAGGGAAAGGTTTTTCAAGTTTTCTCTCTTATGTTCTCAAAAAACCTCACCCTACATTTTGAGAATTACAACTTCATTCCCTCAAACTTTACTGACCCATTTCCTCTAATTTTTAGGCTGATCTTGGTTTAGAGTGACAAGAAATTAGGCTAAATTGCCTAAACTTTTCTCTCTACAGCTCCAAACACCCTCCATTCCCCATACACTCTCGTCATCTCCCCCTTCTGCCTCCCATCTTGCGCTCCATTCACAAAACTTGTTCCCACAAATTTCTCACCCCATTCCATGCAATGATACACACCCAACACAACTCAAAACATACATAACGCATAAATCCTCCACGTCCTTAACTTCCCTGTCCTTTTTACAGAATCACATTTTTACGCTTTTATATTTTTACAGAAAAAAGCAAACGAAACCTCCACCGAACCCTCCCCTTTTAAAAAAAATTCTCCAAAAAACAAAACTTCCCCCACCCCACATTGCTCTGTAAACAAAGGTCTATAAACGACAATCCAACTTCTTGCCCCCCACCGTCACATCAGCCCCCTTAAAGGGGTAGTGCTTCAAAAGGCTCAAAAAAACAAATCCACCCCTAAAATATTCAACATACACGTGCATAAAAACACCTAAATGTGTAAATCTATTGCCCAATATCGACTTCAAGGAGCAGTTTTTTTACGGTATAATTTTACGACATAAGAAGATAATGAGATAATTATTGAGATCCCCAAAATATTTTTATTTTCAAAATGTTTTCATTTTTCTTGCCAATCTCCTGAAATTCCTTTATCATCTAAAAGGTGTTTTGATCGTCTACGCAGCGATCAAGAGGGAACTAAAAGCCCTAAGCTCTAGTGTAAAAATAAATCTACTCTTGTGGATTTTCCGGGATTCCGGGAGTCTTTGTCATGTCCAGGTGCATGCCCAGCACTAAAAGCAAAGAAGCTGGCTAGAGCTCAGTACTTGTTACTCCCGGAATACCAATGCGAGGGCGCTCGCAGCCGGTGGGGAGGGTGCGAAGTGCGAACTAAAAATCCACATTTTCAAACCAAAAATTCAAACTTTGTTGATACTTCAATAGGCACAAGAATTCGTCACAGACGCATTGCCATGAGGCTTTCTCAAAAAAACTCACCCTACATTTTGAGAATTACAACTTCATTCCCTCAAACTTTACTGCCCCATTTCCTCTAATTTTTAGGCTGATCTTGGTTTAGAGTGACAAGAAATTACGCTAAACCGCTTAAACTTTTCTCTCCACACCTCTGCCCCTCCTCCATATCCCCCCCCCACACTCTCCCGTCAAAACACGCCTCGCCCCTACACCCCAAATTATCTCTCCACTCACAAGCCCTGTTATCCCAAATTCGTCTTCCCCCATTCCACACCATGATATACGCCCCCACATGCCTCCATATGCAACGCATAAATCCTCCATGGCTTAAACGCCCCTTACCTTTTTTACGGCTCCACGTTTTTACGCTTTTACGTCTTTACAGAAAAAAGCTAAAAGAAACTCCCAAATCACCCCCGAACAATCTCCTTGCTTAAAAAAATCCCCCAAAGAACAAAACTTTCCACCCCACACCCTACACCATTTTATAAACGACAACCTAACTTCTTGCCCCACACCGCTCTGTAAATAATTCTCTCCCACACCAACCTCTCGCCCAACATTCCCCCCTCAAAAGGCGCTGCTGCACAAAACGCAACAACAAACCCACTCCTAAAATATTCAACACACACTTGCACAAAAAAACACACGTTGTAAATCTATATACCCAATATCAACCTCAAAGATCAGCATTTTACAGCATGATAAGATAATTCTTGCGATACAAAAAATGCTCTCATTTTTAAAATGTTTTCATTTTTCTTGCCAACTTTCTGAAATTGCCTTATGAATGAATACTGTAATTTTGATCGTCTACGCAGCGATCAAATAGGGAACTAAAAGCCCGAAGACTTGACACATAAATTTATCCCGCTTTGCGGGTATCCCGGAATTCCGGGAGATTTTGCTATGTCCAGGTGCGCTCTAGCACTAAAAGCAAAAAGCTGAGTCAAGTCAGTACTTTTAGACTCCCGGAATACCAATGCGAGGGCGCTCGCAACCGGAGGGGGGTGCAAAGTGCCAACTAAAGATCCACATTTTATCGACATTTCTATAGGTAAAAGAATTCGTCATAGACGCATTGCCATGGAACTTTCTCAAAAGGCATTAGGAAGCTTTTTAGGTGTGAGTTTTCAACAAATCCAAAAATATGAAAAAGGGTTGAACCGTATAAGCGCCAAATGCTTACTGGAAATCGCTCAAAAACTAGAAGTTCCGATAAGCTTTTTTTATGCAGATCTTGTGACAGCGGATATTTTCTCAAAAGAAAATCTTTCCCACCATAATCAATACACCTA
>NZ_JAQITG010000048.1:0-6007 GCF_028618615.1 Bartonella sp. AU15XJBT | reverse complement strand
ACAGTCTATTTTATCATCTGTTATGAGATAACTAAGATAGGAAAGAATTACGTTATCAGAAATCCTTTAATGGACTTTTGTAAATTTTGTAAACGTATCATCTTGTGAATTGATTACCTATAATCTTTAAAAGGAGTGTTTATATGCGTTATTCTAAAAAGAAATCATTTGCACTTTTAGATACTCTTATTTGGATTGCCTTTAAAAGATTATACCGCAATCTCAAATGATAGCTTTATTATTTTCAAAAGCTTTGTTTAAAGAGAGTTATGTATATTCATTTTGCTTATAGGTTTTGAAGGTATAAAAATCGTCAAAACCCCCTCAAAACGTATATTATTAGTTGAATTTATAGGTTGTAATGTCGATATAGGTTGTTTTTTAAAGATCTGTAAAATCTTAACACATTGAAATATAACGTTTTTATTTTTTGCTATTTTTTTATATAAAAGCAGCAACCGTCAAAACTCAAAACCTCTTCAAAACTCATAACCATAATGATCTTGATAGCATTTCTTATGATTATAAACCGTTTCTTTGGAAAGGCTTTAAAGGATCACATGTTTTTTTAAGACGTGTTTTAATCACTTACTAAAATCATAAGATTCGTCTGTTAAATAAACTGACATAACCGATAAAATAGACAAAAGCCCATTAAAAGAGATTTTAATAATCTATGAAATAATAGGTTATTTCCTTAAAATCTTGCACCAAAACCATGATCAGAACCCCACCACTTCAGTTTCTCAACTAGTGATCAAGGCTTTGGAGCGCGTCTTATTTTCTAAATTTCTGAAATCTTTTTGATATTTTTTATGTGCTATTTCTTGTCTTTTTTCCGATAAAATTGACTATTTTCTCTTTCCACGAGCGGGGTTGCTCCTTGCTAGTAACCTCTTGTTGATCATCAAGCTTTTCTGCCACCTGTTCAATCAAAGCGTAACTCACTTGCTTTGATTTTGCCACTTCTTTGGCTAAAGCTATTGCCCGTTCAAGGTGAGTTTCGTTGATGCTCTCGTCAAAACCTAGGTGATCCCCTGCTGCAAAACTTTGCTGATAAGAATGCAAGGTTTCAACATCACCTAATAAAGCAAGAGCGCCAAGATGAAGCAAAGCATCATCCGTATCATCTCCCTTATCCGTTGCATCCTGTTGCCAAGGAGCTAGACCATAATCAGAGCGAAGTCTTTCAGAAAGATCAATAGCCGTTACTGACCATTCTAGCGCATCATCAAGCGCCTGTGTTAAACGATCCGCAGTAACTTCTGGTTCAAAGATTTCTAATCCCTTGGCTTCAAAATTAAGTTGTATATCTGGGATATCTTCCGTGTGGGTAGGATTAATGAATTTGCAAGCTGAAGCCAAAATGCCTGTGCTAATCAAAAAGGCGCTATCAAATTGCGGGTAATCTTTGGCAATTTCGTCGTTATAAAGAATGTCTACTTCACGATCAGGCAATTGATAGCTTGCTATATAATCATCACCATCGATTTTCTCAGTTGACCACCCTAAGCTTTTTAAAAGTGCTGTTGCACTTTCCATGGTCAATGGAGCATCATTGTCATCCGCTTCATCTACCTCCTCTATCGCTTCAACAGCAACAGTTTTGGAATCAATAGATGTTGTTTGGGGATCAAGGAACAAAATCGGAGCGTTTTTAGGAAAACCCATTCGATAACCCCGTGCAAGAGTAAGAGCGTTGTCAATCGTATATTTCGTGATACCTTCCACAAAGCCTAGATGGTTCTTTGCCCTGAAACTTTCTTTATAAAATTTGAGCTTTTCAATATCACCAATCAGAATAAGCGCTATAAAGTGACGTGCCACAAGGTGAGCTTCACTGTTTGTTGGCAAAGCGGCATAATCATAGATGATTTGATTGACATTTTGCCGATCAGCCCACTCAAGAATATCCGCACTAATCTTCTTCAGTTTTCCTTCGTCCAATTCAGCACCAGACAACGTATAAACTTCTTCTGCCTCTTTGAGAGCTATATATTGGGGCAATTTAGGAAACATATCTCGATGAGCAGTAGAAAAGCCAAGTGTTGAAAGAGAAGCTTTAAATACAACAATTGGTGTTTCTCCTTTTATATCAGATCTGTACACTATATTAATGATACGACCTTTGCTTATAAAATAAGCATTGCGCTCGTAGTTTTTATCTCGATAAACTGTCCACCCCATCCTTTTTAAGTCTTCAGAAACTGTATTAAGAAAAGAAAAATCTTGCAAACTAAGACGATCATCTATGGCTTTTCGCTCATTAAGGATTTTCAGATGCTCTTCAGCAAATTGAACGGCGTGATTCACATAGTCTTCTAATTCTTCATCAAGATTTTGCAAATGCTCAGGAATCTTACCTGCTGCAAGTGAATTTTGATAAGATTTCAGCACATCAATTTTACCGGTCAACGCTAAGCAAGCCAAATGCCAAATCACATCTGGATAATAGTTATATTCTTGAATAAGCGTTTTGCTTTTTATTGATACTTGCAAATCTTGAGCACGTGCCCATTGTACTACCCGTTCAGAAATTTTGCTCAACTCTTGCTCATTTAATGTTTCTACACAAATATCAATGCCTTTACTAAAACAATTAAAAATTCTCCCTCCAAGCGTATCAAAGGAATCATAAATATCCATAGATGATATACAGCGATATTTTCCATTATGGTAGATATAACGGCAAGCTATAGAAATCTCCTCATTTGATATTTCCGCTTTAAGATGGACATTGTAATTATCACGAAGACGTATAAAACCAAAATCAAACTTGATAAAACGGTCAGGCAAAGAAAGCCACATTTCCCCAGACTCATTAACAAACCACCCTTGCATTTTGAGGATGCTGTTTGCTTCTGTAAGGTTTATTAAGCGTTTTTTTGGCTTCTTACGCACCAAAATGTCATCCAATTCACCATTTCTATAGGCCTGTGCAAAGAGAAAAAGGCGCTCTTTTCGAGTTGTCATTTCATAATCAGAAAATTCTGGTACAGATAATGTTGGGATGAGATTCTTACTCCTTAAAGCCTCTATATCACCAAGAATAGCTTTTGCAACGAGAGAGTGATCAGCTGCTTTTTCACGCAACTTTTGTTCAATATCCTGTGCTTGTGCCCAAGCTATTACCCTATTTAAAGCTTCCTCAATATGCCTTTCTGATAGATCTTGGGCTGTAACCCCAAAATCTTCTTTTGCAGAAAACAGTGTCTCTTCATATTTATACTTCGATGCTTCTCCATCATTATATTCCTCGGCAAGACAATAGGCAGCAGTGGTAAGATTGACAGACAGTCGAAACCTTCCACCATCCTGTCCATAATCTACAACATTATAACTAATGCCTATAATGCGATCAGGCAGATGGTAATGCGCAAAAGTATCTCCTACTTCATCACGATAAGGCTCCCAGCCACGCTTTTTTAATATTTCTGTTACATCTTTGGTCTGCATCATCATTCCCCCAGCATAATCCTTAATTCTTTTACATAAAAATTACTTGCGTAACACTGAGGATCTCTAGAAAGACCATATACTTCATCACCCCTAATGTCATCTCCTCCATAGTTTTTTCCAAAAACTCTTGTAAAAAGGGATAGGTTGCGGAGTGGGAGTATTCTCAATCTTTTCAATTGGTTGGTCACCATCAGGTATCTCAACTCCCGCGTGTATTTTAATTCTTTTACAAAGGAATTCATAAAAATTACTGGCGTAATATTCGCAATTATCCAATGGATAACATAACATAGATTGGACATTCTCCATCCCGAAACTGCGTATAATCAAAATAAAAGGTTTCATCAAAATCAGCTTCACACACGATAAGCTGTTCTGCTGTCACAAAACCACGTTTTCTATCATTTAAATTCTGAAAAACAATATCACCAGCAGGAATACCCATAGGATTATCATAAAGACTATAGATTTCTTCACCACCAATGTCCCCGCCTTTACAATGTTCTAAAAAACTCTTGTAAGACGATGTAAATTGTAAACCGAGAGCTTTCTCCGCCTTTTCAATCACGAGATCATCAACCTGCTTATCTTTGCTAGCAAAATTAACAATATCACCTTCATATTTATCAACTAATACTGTAACATCATCTAAGGTATAGGTTTTCATAGATGATCCTCCTAAAAGGGATTAACAATTCTTGCATTCTTGAAAAGAAAAAAATAATGGTGGTTTAACATTGCAATTTGAAAGTAAAAACACCATGCAAAAAAATCTACTTCAAATTATCTGTAATCCTTTTACAGAGGAATTCATAGAAGTTACTTGCGTAATACTGGGGATCGCTAGGTGGAAATCTAAGATAGAGCGGGCACTCACCATTCTGAAACTGAGAATAATCAAAATAAAATGTCTCACCAAAATCGGTTCTACTAACAATAAGTTGCTGTGGCGTTGCAAAACCATTTTTTCTATAATTTAAGTTTTTATAAACAATATCATCACTACGAACAATCTCAAAGTTTGTATCATAAACGCTACATATTTCCTCACCACAGATCTCTGCTCTTACATAGTTTTTTAAAAAACTTTTGTAGGAGGATGTGAATTGCAATTTAAGAATCCCCTCTGCTTTTTCAATTAGTACATCATCAACTGCTTCATCTGTAGAGCCAAAATCGATACTATCGCTATATTTATCAACTAGTACTACAACATCATCTAAGGTATAGGTTTTCATAAATCTTCCCCTGCGTGCTCTTTAATTCTTTTACAGAGAAATTCATAAAAATTACTTGCATAATAATGTGACGCTCCAGATGGAATCTCGACGTAAAGTGGGCATTCACCATCCTGAAACTGAGTATAATCAAAGTAAAATGTTTCACCAAAATCAGTTCTATTCACGGCAAGCTGATTTGGTTTTGCGAAACCATTTTTTATATCCGTCAAATGATAGAAAACAATATCACCAGCAGGACACTTATCAAAACTTGCGTTATAAATGCTAAATATTTCATAACCTCCAATTTCTCCTCCTTTATAATTTTTTAAAAAGTCTTTATAAGAAGTTGTAAACTTTACACCAAGAATTTTCTCAGCTTCTTCAATCCTTTCATTACTAACCGCATCCTCTGCAGTGCCAAAATCAACAATATCACTATATTTCTCAACCAACTCTGCAACATCATCTAAGGTGTAAGTTTTCATAATTTGTTCTCCTATAAATCGTTATTTTTTAATTTTTGTATCTTTCGGTTTATAACATTCAGCACATAACATCCAAAGTTCTTCTCTCAACTTTTTAAACAAATCTCTATCAATATCTGATCCCATTTCCTTAGGCCTATTATGAAGGATACGATGATATTTTTTATGAAACTCGTTTGTCACCATTGCTAGAGGACCATCATGTGTTTGCAATATGTGATGGAATTCAATGGATTTATCATCAAATCCTATGGGCGCTCTTCCTGCTGTCATCTTTTCAATATTTGTACCTTCTACTTCTTTCCCTTTTTCTATCCAAGTAACAATTCGGTAAGGATTAAACAGCTTTTCACTCTCATAAACTTCATATTTTTGAGTAATTATTTCTCCTTTGTGAGGTATTTCAAGCTCAAAAACAGTGGATTTTCTGTCTGACCATAAATGTTCTCCTTGTGTGAAATATTGAGTTTTAGCAATTTCATCTCTGATTTTTTCCGTTGATTGAGCAATGTCTTTTTCTGGATAAATATCTTTTATTTTATTTCTGACTTCTTCAATTGTCTGAGAAGCTTTGTTTCCTGTTTGCTCATGAACTGCAACAGCTTTATCGCTTATTTTTTCCGTTGATTGAGCGATGTCTTTGCCTGCTTTTGCAGCCGTTACCTCAGCCTTAGCTACTAATTTGGCAAGAGCTTTTTCGGTAAGCTTGCCAACAAGCTGTATACCTTCCTTGGCTGCTCCAGCACCTCCCAAAAACAGCGTTGCTACTTCAGTCAATAATTGTCCGAATTCAAGACCAGCATTAAAGGAACCACCGGCACCGGCTCGCTCATATTCCTC
>NZ_JAQITG010000047.1:0-6580 GCF_028618615.1 Bartonella sp. AU15XJBT | reverse complement strand
GAGGGTGCACTCTAGCCTTCAAAAGAGCGCACCCTTCCCCTCAAGGGATACATGCCTAACCCTCTCATGGCACGTATCCAATCTCATAGAGGGTGCACTCTAGCCTTCAAAAGAGCGCACCCTTCCCCTCAAGGGATACATGCCTAACCCTCTCATGGCACGTATCCAATCTCATAGAGGGTGCACTCTAGCCTTCAAAAGAGCGCACCCTTCCCTTCACGGGGTTGACACAACTTTCACCACATCTCATTTTAATGAACCCTCATTTTTATAAATCTTTAGTCAATGGCACAAAAAGAATTTTGTTAGCAGTTCTTTTGTCACCCATCTTACGGGATTCCACTTCCGGACAGAGCTTTCAAGCTTTTTTAAAATATCCAAAAATGGAATCAGAAAGAATTGATTTAGGCAATTAAGAGTAAATTTTGTCAAAATATAGACAAAGTTTATTCTTTTTTATGACTGTTGTATTTTTACTATAGTCATTTAAAGTGAATCTATATATGATCCGTATCGATATTTATTTATAGAAATAAATATAGGAGAAAACTATGAATATCAGATATTTTTTCGTAGCAGGGGCAATCACAAATGGTTTAGCTCTTGCGATTCAAAAGTCTGATCGTATAGTCAATAAACAGCCCTCTCCTATTGTTGCTCCTTATACTGGTGAGAAAACGCATTTACAGTTTTTAAACCCCGTAGGGAGCCCTTCGGATACATTGAATATACTGAGAATAAATAACAGACAAGAATCAATAAACAATATATATGAAAAAGCAAAAAGTTTATTGAATGCAATAGTTAGTTTTTTAGGATTGATTATTGTATATTTTATAAAAATAATTGCTGTTAAAATATAAAATACAAACAGCGCTTAAAATAAAATTATATACATTTTGTATACATTGAAAATTAAACAAAAAGGCCCTTTTAAAAGAGGACCTTTGTTTATCGATATTTATTTATAGAAGTAAATATAGGAGAAAAAAACTATGAATATCAGATATTTTTTTATAGCGGGGGCGATTACAAGTGGTTTAGCTCTTGCGATTCAAAAGTCTGATCGTATAGTCAATAAACAGCCCTCTCCTATTGTTGCTCCTTATACTGGTGAGAAAACGCATTTACAGTTTTTTAAACCCGTAGGGAGCCCATCGGATACATTGAATATACTGAAAATAAATAATAGAACTGCATCAGAACAAGCATTAATAGATAATATATATGGAAAAGGAATAAATTTATTAAATGCCTTCGCTAGCTTTTTAAGCTCCCTTATTATATATTTCATACAGCTGATTTTTACTAAAGCATAAGACACTAAAAGTTCTTAGAGTAAAATTGTATACATTTTGTATACAGAGCAAAATTAAATAAAAAGGCCCTTTTAAAACGGGGCCTTTGTTTTTATTGATCCAATGTTACTCTCCTAAAAGACAACATTTTTTACTTTCCCACATTTCAAAAGACAAAAACTTTAGATCCCAGGCTCTCCCCTCACACCTCTTTCATTAATGATGGCCACAATCTCAGTTCTTCCAGTAAATTCCTCTGTTTTCAAGAAAATAGCCTTAGTACCCTCCACACCATAGGATTCATGTCCAAGCCTCGATGAACAAGGCACTTACACGAAAACACCACAAGTTTTCATACCAATATCCACACCTGAAAGGAGTATCGCCACGCCGTCAAAGAACGTTTTTATCACGCTCTCTCCCCTATAAAGAACGAAATTTCTCAATCTATATCAATTGGCTATATCAATTGGTAGAAAATCCAGTTTTTCTTGAATCGTTTTCGCCTCTTGCATACTTCACCCCCCACGCCGGAAACAACAGTGTTTTCATAAGCTCTATGGGAAAATCTTGCCCTCAAATATTCATCATACACTTTTACAAAAAACAACAGAATGTGTAAAAGATCATCCCACTGAAAACCATAGCATTTTACGCAGTCAATCATGATGTATTCTACTTTATTCAGCAGAATATTTTCTTATCTCTAGCGTGCTTTTTTTCACATAATGAAAGCATAAAGCGCGTCTTCTAAAAAAAAGAAATAGACTTCAAAAAAACAAGAAAAGGACAAATTTTCCATCATTTGTCCGCCCCTATTTTTAAGAATCAAATTATTTTCAGATTATTTTTTTAAAACATGATGTACTTCTTGATTCTTTCGAGCCCTTTTATTTTGCTTTGGTATCAAAGCATCTCAATGGTGGCGCTTCCCCCTTTCAACAAGAATGCTTTTCTTCAAATCAGGGGGGACTTCAACAAGTGCATAAACTAATCAATTTTTATATATCCATAAATGCAGGTTCACCATCTTTGATATAAGTAATATCCGGGGAATATTTTACGCCCCCTTTTTCAAAGACACATGGTTTATCACTCACAGTGTATCCTTGTTCCCTTAAATCTTGTTTTTTCTCCTCGACTAAATTTTTATGCAAAGTGCGTTTTTTATTGCACAAATTAGGGTCTCTCACTCTAAAAATCTGATAGCCCTCCACGTCTATAGAGAACATCAGAGCAACCTGTTCCAGCAGACCGTAACTGAATTTTCCAGCCTTTTTCACCTCTTGCGCCATTACCATCGCGCGTTCCAGATGAACTTTTTCAATGGTTTCATCAAAGCCAAGTGTCTCGCCTGCCGCAAAACGTTCGTCATAAGAACCTAAAGTCTCCACATCCCCCAGCAAGGCAAGAGCACCAAGATGCAGCAAAGCATAAGGAGCCAACTCTGCTTCAGCCGTTGACCATGTTAAAGAGTCTTTTTCCCAAGGTGGAATACGATATTGAGAGCAAAGCATTTCATGCAAACAATCATCTTCCATTGTCCATTTTAAAGTTTTATCAAGGGCTTTTTTAAAACGTGCAACGCTTACTTTTTCTTCAAAAATTTCCAATCCATTGGGCACAAAATTGATAAACATCGTTGGCAAAACCCCCGAATTATGAGGATTAATGGTCTGACAAGCGGCCGCAAAAATACCACTCATAATGAGAAGCCCGCGATCAAAGGGTGAAAAGTCTTCCACTTGTTCTTCGTTATAGAGAAACTGCACTTCACGATCAGGTAAAAAGAGCGTTGCCAAATAATCTCCTTTTCCCTCAATGTCCACGGACCACCCCAAGCTTTTTAAAAGTGCTGTTGCACTTTCTATCGTGAGAATTTCATGATCATCATAATCGACAAAGGGTTCTTTTTCCTTTTCCTTTAGTTTCAAACGCCTCTCCTGCAGCACGCCTTCATCTTTCCAAAACTGCTGAAGCGCGAGATCATTTTCTTTAAGCACTTCTTCCAACGCGCCTTTCACTTGGACATTCATTTTCATCCGTTTAAAGACAGAGATATAAAGAGCCAAAACAAGCATGATAATAATTATGAAAACAGCAATAACCACCCAGAATGCGGGATCTAAGACATGTACGACGATAGGATCAATGTTCATTTTTTCCCCTCATTATTTACAAAGCCCGTGCGACAGAGAACTTATTTGCTCTCGCTCAGAGAGCGCTTGGTCTAGTTTTTGAATATTTTCCTGCAATTCACACGTCACTTTTTTACGAAGCCGTAACATCACCGGAATCAATAAAAGGGCACAACCGATTATGAAGTCCGTTGTTTTCAGGATAACGGCATGCACAACATGTTGCCACCCTATCAGCTGCCAATTTAAGACCTCTGGTAATTTTAGCATCATTATCCAGATGATAATAATAACCGCAATAGCGAAGATAATTTTATAATCCTTTGCTGAAAGCAACGCTTGCTGAAACGAAAAAGAATGCGCTCTTTTATGCGCTTCTTGCTCTGATACCCAATTTTGCTCCTGCATTTTTCCCTCTCACTCTTTGAAAAAACCCATACGGTAGAGAGCTTATTTGCTCTCGCACAAAGATTGTTTTTTTCTCGTTTCTGGATCTTTTTTTTCAATTTACGCATGATGATGCATGCAAAACCCCAATATCACTGGAATCCGGAATTAAGAAAAGTGCACAAGCCGTTATGACTTGTGTCATGATAAAAATTATAAAGAAATCATAATATTCGTGGCGCCTTAGCCCCTTAACCACCCTCTCCACTCAAACGATGAAGGAAATCCCAATTTCTCACTCTAGGCTTTAGAACCTCATACCTCTCAGCCCACATTGCCTTTAATCACCGCATTTCCTTTAAACAATGACAGTCAACAATTCAAGCTTTTTCTGCCCCAAAAGTCCACCCTCAACTCTGCTCAGCAAGGTTTTAGGACAAAACCCCAAAGAACATCAAAACATCTTAAGAGAAAAAATGTGATAAGGAAATCCCAATTTCTCACTCTAGGCTTTAGAACCTCATACCTCTCAGCCCACATTGCCTTTAATCACCGTATTGCCTTTAAACAATGACAGTCAACAATTCAAGCTTTTTCTGCCCCAAAAGTCCACCCTCAACTCTGCTCAGCAAGGTTTTAGGACAAAACCATAAAGAACCCCAAAACATCTTAAGAAGCAAAATATGATAGAGAGCAATAACCATCAATCTCGAATTTCTCATCATTTCTTCAACCATTTTTTGCCCGCTCATGATTCCTCAAACGCTATCTCCTGTTCTTTCACACGCTTTTCAGTTGTTGTTTTAAACAGTAATATTTTCTCGCCTGCTTAAAGACACCATAATAAAGTTCCAAAATCGTTATGGGAAAACACGCAGTCCAAAGTGTCACGAGCAGAAGCACGAGACCAAATACCATGACAAGAATATCATCTATTTTTACCTATCACCCTTTTTATACCGATGCTTTTGGTGACGGGTTATTTCCCCCCGTTGCCGGTGTATTTCTTTCAATTTTCGAGTATTTTTTTTCAACAAACGCCACAATATTATGCAGACGATCAACATAATTGGAATCAAGGCAACAACACACGCGACACTCACTTCCCAAAGTAGGCAGAAAGAGTGAAAAAGGGGTGTATCCTGCCACCCTGTCAATTTTTCTTGTTCCAAAGCTGGAAAAAAGAAAATCCTGTTCCCCAGCTCAATGATGAGTGAGAGGAAACAAAGAACAATACATTCTTGCTCAAAAAAAAACTCTTGCTCAAAAAAATCGTGCAGTCCGTTATAAAATTTTGAAATTTTCCCCTTCATTTGCACTTCCCTTTTTAGACAAACATATTTCTTTTCTCACACCCACTCTTTTAAGCACGACGAAAAGTGCGATATATGCCATTCCCTTGTTTTCTGGTAAATCCCCCAGATTAAAAAAACGCTCTTACTTTCCAAATGATAAGAGCCTCATCATCATCACCAACGACAATGGGCTTCTTTCCCCTCAGACTTCTTGCCCCTCTTTGCCTGATGATTCTTCTCCCCCCTCTTCTTGTGTCACGAGAATGCGTAAACCTTGCATCTTCTCCCTCACGATCACTGCGCAAGCGCTCTGTTAGGCTCTTCTTTCACGCGTTTCAATTCCTTTTTGACGCGACAATACATTCTCACGCGCTTGAAGACAAAATAATAAAATTCCAGAATAAGCATGACAATCCCCGCTGTAAAAAACATTTCAAACAAAACGATAAAGCAAAGGAATACGATAAAAACACGGTTTATTTTTTCTTTATCGTTTTTTGAGGGATTATTTTGTCGCCCCCCCATTAAGACCCATTCCCGAAGAACCTCATCCAACTGCTGAATCTTTTTTTTCAACAAATGCATTAAGATGAAATAAAGCACCAAGAGAACAGGCATCAAAGCAAACACACACACCATGATGACTTCACGCAGCACAAAGAGTGCCAAAAGCGTGCTATCTTGGTCGACAGTCAATTTCCATTTAAATTCTAAGGGCATCAAAAGAGCGCTATGACCTATCCCAATCAGGATAGAAATAAGGCAAATGATGCTGTGCTCTTTATAAGAAAGAAAGGTCTCTTCAAGAACAAAAGAACGCAGCCTTTGCCCCCCCGTTGAATTTTCCCCCTTCATTTGCTCTTCCTTTTTTACGCAATGAGTTATTCTTTTTCTTTCTTGCACAAATAATCTCTCAAGTAAAATCCATTGTCGTCAAACAGAATGCTTCACAAGATACGTGTATTGCAAAGTTCTTATATTCCTTATGGTGCCAATCTTTCAATACCGCCCCTTTACGGGCTTGTTTTAAAGAAACCATCTTCTCAACACTCCCACACCAAGGCCCACCACAGCCATTTCATGATGGTGCCCCTAAATACTCCTATCCATAAAGGATATAACAGTAACACTCTGATCAATATATAAAAACCATCACCCCCATCGCTTTAAAAGGATCATCTAGCGCCATCATAACACCTCCACCTAACCCCACCGCCACAAACAACCACCCAGCCTCAACAAACAACACCCTCGCCCCCACAAACACCCCCCCCAGCCGCAACAAACAGCCACCTCGCCTCCACAAACAACACCCCAGCCTCCACAAACAGCCACCCCAGCCGCCACAAACAGCCACCTCGCCTCCACAAACAACACCCCCACCTCCACAAACAACCACCTCGCCCCCACGGACACCCCCCCAGCCGCCACAAACAACCACCCCCAGCCGCCACAAACAGCC
>NZ_JAQITG010000046.1:0-6684 GCF_028618615.1 Bartonella sp. AU15XJBT | reverse complement strand
TGTTTTTGTCCGCCGAGGCTGTGCTGGAAATAAGTCCTCCGGTCAACGTTGTTTTGTCTTTAACGTTGATCTTAAAGCCGCCATCACCCGCTTTGATGCCTGATTGTTCCACAACACTATGATAATCGCTAGAGGATTTATCCTTTTGGAAAGAGGCACTCATGGAGCCCCCACCACCCGTTTGTCCAGCACCAAACCCAACAGAAACAGAGTTTTGCTTACTGGAAGTTTGTCCCGTATCACTGCGGCTGGTAATGGCAAAATCACCCCCTACTTCCATTTCTACACGCTCTCCAGAAACCACGGCGCCTGCCAATGTGGTGTTTGCCCCACTCGTGGTATGAACGGTGCCGGTGCCTATAATATGGCTGTTTTTGTGTTGAACTTCCTCACTGGAACCTTCCCCTTGACTAAAAGCAGCACTGCCCGTTGCCCCTGCGCCACCCGTGCCATAACCGGTGCCAACACTCATTGAAGCACTTTCACTGCTGTTTTGTGTGCTTTGCGTGTTTTGTGCACTTTCAAAGGTGATATCTTCACCTGCTTCCATAGTGATATTTCCGCTCTGTGCATCATTTTCCAGCACATAGATTGGATTGGTACCAGCGATAATATCAGCGCCAACACCATGAATGCTGCCTTTGTGGGCTTGCATGTTAACAGCGCGTCCGCCTTCTATGCTATCTGTCACCGCTGTGGAGACTTGAGAAGAAGCTTCTGTTTTCTCAGTTTTAAAGCCCACGGTTACACTGCCAGATGCACCAGCCAGATTGGCAAGAGCATCCTTGGTGGAGCCCCCCACCCCTCCTAATGAGCTACTCAGTCCTTTGGTTGTGTTCCCCTTTTCCCCCGTATTGCCAGTCAGCCAATTAATAAAGTTCTCTCCTTTATTAAAGAGGTGATTGATTTTCATGCCAGTCAGTATGCCATTAATAACGGTGTTATTGCCATCCTTATTGTTCATGCGGTCCGCTGAATCTTTTAAGCCTTGTACCGTGCCAAGGACACCGATATCAACGGAAGTTGTCACACCAGCAAAAGACTTTTCATGCTTTTCTTTTGCGTTAGAGGTATCATAGCTTTCTGATAGGGTGATATTATTGCCAGCATCCATGTTGACATCACGATCCGCCGAAACAATGGCTGCTTGCATATTTACATCATTGTCAGCAGTAATCTGCACATCTTGGCGTGCCGTGATGTGTGATTGTGTGGAAGTGGTTTCCCATTGATCGCCCGTATCTTTGGCGCTTGCAATTCCAACACCTACAGAAGCACCGCTGTTACTCTTTTCAAACTGAATGCCAAAGCCTGTGCGTTCTTCCTTTGAGCTTGAGGAATGGCTATTATGACCAACAAACACATTGACATCACGAGCTGCGGTAAGATTAACATTTTCCCCTGCAAGATCAGAGCCAACAATTTTCACATCTTTTTTCTTGGCAGTGATGTTGATCGTACCATCCGCATTGAGAGAAGAACCTTGATGCTCAAAACTCTCTTCATTTTCTGTCTTTCCCTCACTCCCATATATCGACACAAAGCCCTTGCCTGATCCCACACCAAAACCTGTTTCATGCTCCTCTGAATGGCTTTTATGATGATCTGTCATGCCATCAATCGTCACACTTTCTCCGCTCACATTGATATCTTGACCGGAAAGCAGATGAGAAGCAGAAATCTTGGCTTCTCCTTGTGCGTCTAACACGATGTTGCCCGTTGCCCCAAGGATAGAGGAGACCGTCGTGGTATGCGATTGAGATGTATCGGACGATTTCTCATGCAAAAAGCCACTTGAAGACGATTGTGCTTGCTGATCCAAGTGTTCTTGGGCGCCTTTGATAGTAATCTTTCCCCCAGAGTGAATGGTAATATCCGCTTGTTTCTGTTCTCCTGGTGCTTTCTCTCCTGACGTTTCCTCTGCCTTACCGGCTACGAGCGTCGAGGCTACAACTTCCGTGTTGTTTACTGAGTCAATGGCAATGCCTTCACCCCCTGTTATGCTTGACCCCACAACTTGGCGCACATCCATCTTGTTATGCTCAGATTTACTGCTACTAAACACCCCACCGTCTTTATGGTACGACATCTCATAATGTAAGCTATCCTCTGCATTATTGATCAGGACATCGTTGCTGGCTTTCAGCCCTACCTTGCCATCAGCCGCAATGGAACTGCCTGTGATGCTAAGATCATGCGGTTTGCCATCCTGCCCTGCAATGACAGTGGTGTCACCTCCCGATTTTATCGAAGAGCCAACGGCATGAGAGGCTTGCATGTCCACTTTCGTGTTTTTGGTGCGAAGATGATATTCCATCTCATCGTTTCTTACCCCTATTGTTACCTCCCCTTGGGCGCCAAGAGCAACATTGCCCTTCGCATCTATATCGGAAGCAGCAATATGGATATCTTTTCCAGAGAGAACAGTGGTCTCTTTTCCAGAACTTAAATGAGAGCCATTGTGTAAAGCAACATGAGATGTTTCACTCCCATTCTGATTGTCCATGCTGTTGCGTGTAGCATCAATCGAAACATTCCTCTCAGCTTGTAAGGAAAGATTATCCGTTGCTTGAACATCAGAGCCTAAGATATTCAAATCTTTTCCAGAGGAAAGCGTTGTTGAGCCTCCAGAGTTGACTTCTGATTTATGATGCATGGTAGCATCACCCTGCTCATCATGGTAATGGGTTTCTGCTGAACCGATCGTCAAGTTACCTTCTTCTGTAGCCATGGCAAGATCACCTCCGGTAGTGATCCCCACCCCTGAGGCTGTGATATTTTGTTTAGCAATCACCGTTGCATTACCACCAGCAAAAAGCGCCTCGGTGTTTAAAACGGTCTCCACGCCGTCAACCGTTGTGCGCCCTGCATCTAAACGAATATTCTTCTCCGCAAGGATAACAGCATCACCACCCGCCACAAAATGCCCCCCTTGACTGAGGATATCCCCACCATGCACATGCAATTGGTGGTTTGCCGCAATCCGCCCTGAATTGATAATCGTTGAATTGCTCGTATTCTGGCTGGTGATATTGACATCATCGCCCATGATCAAAGCCCCAGCAGAAACAAAGGAGGCTCTGTCTTTTTCAGGGATATAAAGCACCGGTGCATAAACATCCATGCCCTTGACCTGTTGGCGCACATAAATCACCATCGGGGCTTCTAGGGACGCCAATTGTTCTTCACTCAAAGCCTCACCAAAAGGGAGATTATGGGCTTTTGCATAGTCTGCCCCGACATCCAGCAAAGTTCTGACTTGTTCAATGGCATCACTTCCAGGAATAAAGGAACCTTTGCCCAAACCTTGACCAACCAGATCACGCATTTGTTTCTCAATCAGCTGCTTTTCGAAATAAGCATCGCCTAAGAAAAAAATCTCTCTGTCAGGATTGTAACCAATTCTGTTCAAATAATAGGCTGAGCCATAAAACTTGCCAACATCAAGGAATTCTGCCCGCGTTTCATAAAGGAAATTCTGGTTGGGCAGCGTACCACCAACCCCACCCGATTGGGGTTTTGGTAAAGGGAGCCCCTCAGAAAGTTCCCCTGCATTATTGAGATCCACTTTTGGTGTAAAGAGAGCGCCAGCCCCGGTTAAACCACTTAAGGACTCCAGTGGATTGCCTTCAACTGCTTGTGCTTTAAAATGCGTATCCCCTGTAATCGAACCTTCCGCTGCCGTGTTATTGAGTTGATCGACCACCAGATTTAAAGTGCCACCCGCTTGGACAAGACCAGGAACGCTCTCCAAAGCTTCTGAACCAATCTGGCGATCCTTGCCATTGGCTATATCTAAAGAAACATCGCGGCTTCCATCAGCTTTATAGCCATAACAACTGTCTGTATAAGCCTGACAACCAAGATAAGTGTTTTTATAAGCTGTTGCCCCCAAATTGGTGAGCACATTGGCGTGGATATTGGCATTTCCCCCTGCTCTCATAGAGCTATAATGGTTGTCAATGGTATCAGCGTTAATGATGAGGTTGCCACTAGATTGTATTACCCCCGAAACAGTTGGTTTATGCGAAAATGCTTGTGTGACAGTCTTTTCTGTCATATGTGACCAGTTTTCGTTTATTGACCCAAACCATCCTTCCTTCCGCCGAGAACCATTCCAGGAATACTGTTCTACAGAGTCTCTTTCGTCAATATATTTCCAAGTAAATGCCTTATAGACTGTTCCGTCGCTTGAAATTGCAGTGCCATAGGTTCCTTCTTTGCTCGCCCAAAGTGGAATATCCAAAAAAAGTTCTACATGCCCTTTTCCTATTAGTTTATCTTCTTGATATTCGTGCCCCTTTCCCCAAAGATTGGGGTCCTCCTGATATAACATCCCATCACTGAGTTGATCAGAACCCTTTGGTCTTTGGAAAGAAATATCGCTATATTCCGTTTTTTCCATGATGACAGGCGTGCTATCAGCTTCGTTTTTCAGGGTGTTGGTTTGGATATTTAAGTTTCCACCAGCTTGAATAAAGCCTGCTTTGTTCACAAGCGAAAGGCTTTTTCCGCTGCCAGCTGCATTGGTGAAAGATAAATCACCTTCTGTCATTATGGTGCCAAAATCATTGAGCAAAGCACCATCAACTTGTAAAGCACCATTGCCCTTCACATAAATTAAGCCCGTTTTGTTGTTGGTCACATTGCCCGTCACGCTAAAGACTAAATCATGCCCTGCTGCCAATTGACCGCTATTTCCAAGCTCC
This sequence comes from Bartonella sp. AU15XJBT, assembly GCF_028618615.1. NCBI lineage: Bacteria > Pseudomonadati > Pseudomonadota > Alphaproteobacteria > Hyphomicrobiales > Bartonellaceae > Bartonella > Bartonella sp. AU15XJBT. The sequence goes on along the minus strand of NZ_JAQITG010000046.1, from coordinate 1,975 downwards.
CCCGTTTTGATCACGAAATCTCGTGCCGCTAAAACAGAGCTGCCCTGATCCACCATAACGCTTGGAGCAATAAAGAGAATATCTCCAGTCCCTCCCTGATCTGTCACGGCTTGTAGCCGCGCATGGTGAATATCAAGGGCATTGGTGCTTTGAAAGTCTAAACCGCCATAAGTTAATTCGCTCTCTGAGACATCAATATGATCTGCAATTAAATACAGCGTTTGCGGCGTGTAAATATGAGAACGATTATTGCTTAAATCGAGAGTTGTTGCCGTCAATCTCACATCCCCCTCAGCAGACAGCACATTCTCAACACTGATCTCTCCAGATACCGATGTCAATGTTGCACTGCCATAGCCCATGACCTGATCATAATAGATGTCGTTGCCTGCAAAAATTTCAATATTGCCACCACTGGCAATCTGACCAACCTTCACCCCTTCTTTTGCTGTAATCAAAAGAAAGCCGTTTTTATCTAAAACAAGATCCCCTGAACCGCCCGTAGAAACGACACCTGTCATCAGTGTGCCAGCATCAAGGCTGCCAACCTTTAAAACAGCTTTTTCACCCGTCATCAGCGAAGAAAAGTCAACCGCCCCGCCCTCAATATTTACCTTACCATAGGCTAAAAGTTGTCTAAAATGAACGGGAGCATTTGTTTCTGGTTGTGCTTGAATGGCAACATTTTGATGCGACAGAATTGTTTGAGAAACAGAAAGCCCGTTATGAGAAATCAGGGTGATATCTCCTGCCCCATAAACACTTTCAGCAACAATCGCACCTTGACTGCTCTGGAGATCAACATCCCCTTGGGTGCCAAGAACAACAACACCAGAAGCACCCGTTGCCGCCATATCAACCCCACCAGCTAAAAGCTGCGCTTGTATATCACCACCGGCGTGCGCCTTGAGGTTCCCTTGCGCTAAAACAATCCCCTCAAGCTTCAAGTCTCCGCCCGATTCAAGAGCCATATCAGCGCCTGACCCTAGCCCTGAAACTTGAAGTGTCTGGCGCGAAGACAGCTCCATATTGCCCCCAGAGGTTGCCTTGCCTGCAATCGATAAAAGCCCATCCTGCGCCTCTATTTTTAAATGACCATCAGCGCCAACCGTTTCTAACGTCACATCCTTATGTGCTGCAATATCAATATGCTTTTTCGAGGTGATGTGTTTTGCCAATACGCTCTGGCTTTTCGATTTGAGGACAACGCCCCCATGACCAAAAACATTCTTCAGGGAGATTTTCCCGTCAGCAGAAAGATGCAACTGCCCCGCATTGGCTGCCATATCATGGCGCATGCGAACCCCAACACCTTTTTCTGTTGCCACAAGTTTTATTCTGTCCGCCTGTAGAGCCCCCAAAGCAGAACCATCTATCGCATATTCCGGTTTACCAGTAATATCAGTTAGCTCTTTCATTTCCCGTGAAGCATAATCAAAGTGACCCGTCCCTGCTGTCACACCAATCTCCTTGCCCGCAACAGCTCCTTCAAAATGCACTGTGCGTGAGACAATATCGACGATATCAACAGCCCCTTGACCTGAGAAAAAATTGGCTCCTCTTGCACCAAAGGTGATATCCCCACCTCGCACCTCAAAGCCTTTCAAAAAACCGCTCGCATCAATTTCGGGAACACCTGTGGTTAAGGTCGCATGGGGCGTATTGATAAAGCCACAACCATCACAGCTTATCCCATTGGGATTGGCTATAATCACATCGGCGGGGCTCCCAAAAACCTCTCCTGGACCATGAAGCGCACTGCGCTTGACGCTGGTCACTTCATTTAAAATAACCTTCGCTGAACCGGTAACACGCAAATGCGGATTGCCCGGCATAATGCCCCCCAATTGCGATTGCCCCACTTCTTGCGCATGATTGTTCCAAATCATACCTGCATTGCCAATATTAAAGTCGTTATATTTATTGTGTGATAAGCCCTTGCCATTGGGGGTAACAATATCAATCGAGGGAACCC
>NZ_JAQITG010000045.1:3506-7063 GCF_028618615.1 Bartonella sp. AU15XJBT | reverse complement strand
GACAATTTAGGCTATGAAGAGGGGGCAGAGCCACTTCATGTTGAAAAGCAGGTTTGGCGCAATAAACGGACGGGGAAAGTTGAGAAGATACCCGTAGGGATTGATCCTGGATGGCATTCTAATCCTGGGAAACATCGCTCACAAAATTTAAGCCGATTTTTGAGTGATAAAGTCTCTGTGATGGGGGACAATGGCAAGCGTATTGCCATTGAAGATATTGTGGGCTCACCACTTTTGGAAGCCATGTTTGAAGGACGCATGTCTCGTGGATTTATTCCCATAGCCCCGATGTTACAAAAGGTGGGTGATGTTTTTGGTGGGGACAATTCTCTTATTCGCTTATCTTCAGACAGCGTAAAACATATTTTGTTAGAGCATCAAGCGCGGTCTCTTCACTTGGAGGATTTTCGAGGCGCCATTCAAACACTTATCCGCCCCCATGGAATTATCAGGCGAAAAGGTGTACCGAGCGTTGTGTTTTTGGGTGAAAATGATGGGGTATGGTGGCGCTTAGCGGTTAAATTTGTGGCAAGCAAACAAGAATGGTGGTTGACCTCCATGCATAAAAAGAGCTTTCGCGAAATTCAACGTTTGTTAAACGCGGCTGAAAAAAAGGGCGAGAGGTTGTTGTAAAGAGAATACCGTAAAGCTCTGTTGGTGTTTGTGAAAAGAGAAGGCGTGGAGGGCGGTCAACTCCTCGCAGATCCGGCAAAGCCGTCCTGGTATAACTGGCTCACGCCTCGTGGGTAATCTAACAGTTTAAAAGTTTAAAAGCAATCTTAAAAAAACGCTTTGAGAAAACCATGTTGGCTTTTGTGAAGAGAGTCAATGCGTGAGAAAATAAGAAGGCGTGGAGGGCGGTCAACTCCTCGCAGATCCGGTAAAACCGTCCTGGCAAAACTGGCTCACGCCTTACATTCAATGATATAATGTTTTTAAGCCAAAAAGCAATCTTTAAAAAAACGGCTTGAGAGAGGCTTTTTTTGTATAAGACGATAAATTGTACCTCTCACTTCACAACGGCGCTCTATCGCCTTTGAAGTGCCTTTGAAAACGATTTTATGGGATGGTTTGGCACGGGGGTTTCTCTCACAAGGAGAAGAATAGGGAAAAGAGTGCTTTTTTGAGAAATGCTCTTTTGACTGACAGTGTCAGACTTATAGTGGGAGTAAGTTTCATGCATTGTATTGCCAATGACAATTGTAAAGCAATAGGCAATGTATGGAACAAGAATTTCACGAAAATGGCGAAGATGAGCATGCTGAGATATTTCATGCCGCGTTAATAGATCTCTGTCCAGACGTTTTATGCCAAGATGTTTCATGTGAAGACGCCACCATTAGCCAAGCGCCTGAGTGGGTAGAGCTTTTGCCCAAAGCGCCAAATGTGAAGGCACGTGATGGACGACAATGGCATTATAACCCGCAAACGATTTTAAAAGCCTTTGCAGCCAATAAAGGACCGCTTGTGATTGATTATGAGCATGGGCAACATCACCGTGCGAGAAATGGTTTAGAAGCACCTGCCAGTGGCTGGATTGAAGAATTAGCAGAGCGGGATGGTGCGATTTGGGGACGCGTTAAATGGACCGATATGGCTACCAAAAAAATTATTGCCCGAGAATATCGCTATCTTTCGCCTGAGTTTCGCCATTCGAAGAAAGGTGAAATTTTGAATTTAGCCGGTGCTGGTTTGGTGAACCGTCCAGCCCTTGTCATGACGGCTTTAAGCCGTGAACAGCCTTCCCCTATAACTTTGACGGAGAAAAAGATGGATTTGACAGCCATTGCCAGTGCACTATCGCTGGCAGAAGATGCTAAAGCGGATGAGGTTTTAGCAACGCTTAAAGCGCGCGAAAAGGAACGCGTGGAATTAAACGCCCAATTAACAAAAGCGCGAGAAGATTTAGCGCTTTTGCAAGAAGAGCAAAAAAACAGTGCCATTGAGAGTCTTTTAGATAAGACCATTGAAGAGGGCAAGATTTTGCCGGCTGCTCGCGAGGAATATCGTGCGCTTTGTAGCCTTGAAGGGGGGCTGGAGCATTTTAAAAGTTTGGTCGAGAAGTTGCCGGCGCTTGCCTCAACAAGCCCTTTAGAAGTGTGTGCTTTGGTGCAAGAACAAAAGCTTGCTCCAGAAGAGGTTGCCCTTGCGGCACGCCATTATCAACAAGAGCAGAAGCAAAAAGGCTTCGACATCACCATTAGCCAAGCGGTTGAGTATATTAGCGAGCAAAAGGAGCGCCAATCATGAGTACGATGATTTTGATTAAATCTTTTCGCGCTGGAGATGTGATCTCACCTTATTGCATTGTTGCAGCCCGCACTGAGGGAATGGTGGCAACGGCTTCTGGTAAGGGTGATAAATTATTAGGGACTGCAGGGTCTTGTGAAGCCAAGGCTGGTGAGATGATTGATGTTGGCCAATGTGGTTGGGGTGAAGTGGTTTGTGGGGGCAATGTTTCCTTTGGTGATTTTTTGACCTCTGACCCCAAAGGGCACGCCATAAAGGCAGAAGCAGCAGACCGCACCATTGGTATTGCCATGAGTGATGGTTCTGCTGGTGATGTTATTTCTTTTAAAATTAATTAATCGAGGCTTAAAATGAACAGACCTTTTCCCATTGATCCAACACTCACTGCTATTGCTATTGGTTATCGCAATCCAGCAGGTTCTCTTATTGGCGATAAAGTTTTGCCACGCGTTTGTGTTTTAAGTGAGGTGTTTAAATATAGTGAATTTCCTTTAGCGGAAAATTTTACGGTGCCTGAACTTGAGGTTGGGCGAAAAGGGCGCCCGAATGTGGTGGAATTTTCTGCCTTTGAACGGGAAGCCAGTGTCAAGGATTACGGATTGGATGATCTTATCCCCAATTCAGATATTGAAGCAGCGGCACGCGCCAGGGCGGAGCGACGCTCTCGCTATAACCCCGAAAAGACAGCCGTGGAAGGACTTGCCAATTTGCTAGAATTGGGGCGTGAAGTGCGTGTTGCAGCCCTTGTGCAAGACAGCAAAAACTATGCAGCAGAGCGGGTGATGACCCTTAAAGGTGAGAATAAATTTAGTGATTATGACAAATCAGACCCTTATGCCACCTTAGATGAGGCGAAGGATAAAGCTCTCGTCTATACACCCAACACCCTTGTGATGGGTAAAGTTGTTTGGTCAAAACTCAAACGCCATCCCAAAATCATCAAAGCCGTTAAAGGGGGTGGCACTGCTGATGGTTTTGTGACCAAGGCGCAATTTGCTGATTTGATGGAAATACACCCCGATCGTTTACTCATTGGTGAATCGCAAGTGAATTTGGCCCGCAAAGGGCGTTCGGCGCAATTGGCACGCGTTTGGGGCAATAAGATTGCACTACTTTATATTGACCCCACCAAACAACAGGCGGATGGATCGGTCATCAGTTGGGGTTTTAGCGCCCAATTGGGTGAACGTTTATCAGGGGTGATCCAAGATCCAGATATCGGCTTGTCAGGCGGTAAACGGGTGCGTGTGGGGGAACGCGTGTGTGAATTGGTCGCTGCAAAAGATGCCGGTGTGTTGCTGCAAGAA
>NZ_JAQITG010000045.1:0-3496 GCF_028618615.1 Bartonella sp. AU15XJBT | reverse complement strand
ACCGTCCTGGTATAACTGGCTCACGCCTCGCGGGTAATCTAACAGTTTCAACGTTTAAAAGCAATCTTTTAAAAAAATGGTGCTCTATCGCCAGTGTCTTTGAAAACAATTTTATAAGAGTGTTTGACTTTTATTAAGAGTGTTTGAGACTGGGGGTGTTTTCTTTAAAAGGGAAAAGAAGAATGAACGGTTGTTGTAAAGAGAACACCGGAAAGACCTGTTGGCTTTTGTGAAATGAGAAGGCGTGGAGGGCGGTCAACTCCTCGCAGATCCGGCAAAGCCGTCCTGGCAAAACTGGCTCACGCCTTATCTCCAATGATATAATGTTTTTAAGCCAAAAAGCAATCTTTAAAAAAACGCGCCTTGAGAGAGGCTTTTTTGTATGGAGTGATAATTTGTACCTCTAACTTCACAACGGCGCTCTATCGCCTTTGAAGTGCCTTTGAAAACGATTTTATGGGATGGTTTAGCACGGGGGTTTCTCTCACAAGGAGAATAATAGGGAAAAGAGTGCTTTTTTGAGAAATGCTCTTTTGACTGACAGTGTCAGACTTATAGTGGGAGTAAGTTTCATGCATTGTATTGCCAATGACAATTGTAAAGCAATAGGCAATGTATGGAACAGGAATTTCACGAAGATCAAGAAGATGGGGATGCAGAAACATTTTATGCCGCGTTCATAGATCTTTGCCCAGACGTTTTATGCCAAGATATTTTATGCCAAGACGCCACCGTTAGCCAAGCGCCGGAATGGGTCGAGTTGTTGCCTAAAGCGCCCCATGTGAAGGCGCGTGATGGACGGGAATGGCATTATGACCCACAAAGGATTTTAAAGGCTTTTGCAGCCAATAAAGGACCGCTTGTGATTGATTATGAGCATGGGCAACATCACCGAGCGAGGAACGGCTTGGAAGCGCCGGCTAGTGGCTGGATTGAAGAACTCGCAGAGCGGGATGGTGCGATTTGGGGTCGGGTTAAATGGACCGATATGGCAGCTAAAAAGATTATTGCCCGAGAGTATCGCTATCTTTCCCCTGAGTTTCGTCATTCTAAAAATGGTGAGATTTTAAGTTTGGCAGGGGCAGGGTTGGTGAACCGTCCTGCCCTTGTGATGACGGCTTTAAGCCGTGAATACCCTTTAACACCCCCTTTGATACCCCTTGTGGTGTCCCCAACAACCTTGACGGAGAAAATGATGGATTTAACAGCCATTGCCAGTGCTTTGGAGCTGGCAGAAGATGCAAAACCTGCAGAAATTTTAGCAAGCATTGCAGCACGCGAAAAAGAACGGGTGGAATTAAATACCCAATTAACAAAAGCGCGAGAAGATTTAGCACTTTTGCGGGAAGAGCAAAAAAAGGCGACGATTGAGAGTCTTTTAGACAAAGCGATTGAAGAGGGCAAGATTTTGCCTGCTGCACGTGAAGAATATTGTGCCCTTTGTACCCTTGAAGGGGGCGTGGAGCATTTTAAAAGTTTGATAGAAAAATTGCCGGCGCTTGCCTCAACAAGCCCTTTAGAAGTGTGTGCCTTGGTGCAAGAAGCAAAGCTTGCGCCAGAAGAGGTTGCGCTTGCGGCACGCCATTATCAACAAGAGCAGAAAGCACAAGGCTTCGACATCACCATTAGCCAAGCAGTTGATTATATTAGCGAGCAAAAGGAGCGCCAATTATGAGTACGACAATTTTGATGAAATCTTTTCGCGCTGGAGATGTGATCTCGCCTTATTGCATTGTTGCAGCCCGCACTGAGGGAATGGTGGCAACGGCTACTGGTAAGGGTGATAAATTATTAGGCACTGCCGGCTCTTGTGAAGCCAAGGCTGGTGAGATGATTGATGTTGCTCAATGCGGTTGGGGCGAAGTGGTTTGTGGAGGCAATGTTTCCTTTGGTGATTTTTTAACCTCTGACCCCAAAGGGCACGCCATAAAGGCAGAAGCAGCAGATCGCACCATTGGCATTGCCATGAGTGATGGCTCTGCTGGTGATGTTATTTCTTTTAAAATTAATTAATCGAGGCTTAAAATGAACAGACCTTTTCCCATTGATCCAACACTCACTGCTATTGCTATTGGTTATCGCAATCCAGCAGGTTCTCTTATTGGCGATAAAGTTTTGCCACGCGTTTCTGTTTTAAGTGAGGTGTTTAAATATAGTGAATTTCCTTTAGCGGAAAATTTTACGGTGCCTGAACTTGAGGTTGGGCGAAAAGGGCGCCCGAATGTGGTGGAATTTTCTGCCTTTGAACGGGAAGCCAGTGTCAAAGATTATGGACTTGATGATCTTATCCCCAATTCAGATATTGAAGCAGCGGCACGCGCCAGGGCTGAGCGACGCTCTCGTTATAACCCCGAAAAGACAGCCGTGGAAGGACTTGCCAATTTGCTAGAATTGGGGCGTGAAGTGCGTGTTGCAGCCCTTGTGCAAAGAAGTGAAAATTACGCACCAGAGCGCGTGATAACGCTCAAAGGTGAGAATAAATTCAGTGATTATGAGAAATCTGATCCTTATGCCACTTTAGATGAGGCGATGGATAAAGCTCTCGTCTATACGCCCAACACCATTGTGATGGGTAAAGTTGTTTGGTCAAAACTCAAACGCCATCCCAAAATCATTAAAGCCGTTAAAGGAGGTGGCACTGCTGATGGTTTTGTCACCAAGGCGCAATTTGCTGATCTGATGGAAATACACCCCGATCGTTTACTCATTGGTGAATCGCAAGTGAATTTGGCCCGCAAAGGGCGTTCAGCGCAATTGGCACGCGTTTGGGGCAATAAGATTGCACTGCTTTATATTGACCCCACCAAACAACAGGCTGATGGTTCGGTCATCAGTTGGGGCTTTAGTGCCCAATTGGGTGAACGTTTGTCTGGAGTGATCATTGATCCAGATATCGGCTTATCAGGCGGTAAACGGGTGCGTGTGGGGGAACGTGTGTGTGAATTGGTCGCCGCAAAAGATGCCGGCGTTTTGTTGCAAGACGTTGTTTAAGGAAAAGACTTAATGGCTTATGCAAGCAAAACATTGATTGAAGAGCTCTGGGGTGATGACTTCTTGGATGACTTATGTGGGATGGATGAGAATTCTGATCCAGTTTTTTCAGAGCAAGCCATTGCCCGCGCTCTAAACCAAGCAAGCGGTGAGATTGATGTGCATTTGTCTCATCGCTACGTGGTCCCGATTTCTGGACAGCCGGCGGCTCTCAGCATGATTTGTGTCAATATTGCTGTTTATAATTTAGCCATACGCCATACGGCACTGACCACGACCATTGAAGATCGTTACAAACAGGCGGTTGAACTTTTGAAACGCATTGCGGAAGGCAAAGCTGGTTTGGGGGTCGATGAACCTAAAATTATGAGCGAAGATGGTCCCGTGCGTGATGGGGCTTTTTTCCATGCCAAACCGCGTTTGATGGGAAGGTAACATGTCTGTTTCAACCCATATTGAGATTAAAGAGAGCGGGCTTGAAGCGGCTTTATCCTTTTTACAAAAG
>NZ_JAQITG010000044.1:0-7245 GCF_028618615.1 Bartonella sp. AU15XJBT | reverse complement strand
CACGTTTCCAACCCAAACGCCCTAAAATCTCTATCTCAAAAGCGCCATTCTCACGCGCCCAATCCTCTGCAACCTGCAAATTGTCAACTTGATCAAGAACACCCTTCCCACTACATTCACAAATGAGCGCGCGTTTCTTTCCTAAAACTGTCTGTTGTATCTGGGTCGTAACAGCCGCTAAAAATCGCTCTTCATCATCCAAAACAAGCCATAACTGTTTCTTGCCCGTGCAAATGGCTTCAATCAGTTCCTGCAACGTCATTTCATGTTTGAAACGCTCAACATACCCTCGAAATGACGCAATAATTTCCTCTAGATAAGGCGCTATACGCTCCGTATCCCAAGACGTGGTCAAATAGACTTTTGCCATTACCCTCTGCCTAAAGGACGTAAATCAACATTGAATCCCGTAATCATTGTACAAGATATTGATTTATAATGATAATTCACTGTTTTGTATGTTGAATGAGAGTCCCGAATAACGTAAGATTCTCTCATTTCAAATCTGTTTATCTTGAATCAATCAAAACCACTATTTGCACATAACAAGTGGGATGAGCGTGTGGATCAAATTTGTATAAGAAAGGACTAAAAATGGCTCTTATGAACCGTCTTAATGCAAGGGCTGTCGCAACATTGGGGGCTGGCAAATATAATGATGGTGCCGGCTTGTTACTTCATAAGCGTAAAGATGGAGGTGCTCAATGGATTTACCGTTATACCATTCATGGTCGGCGCCGCGAAATGGGCTTGGGTGCCTTGAGAGATGTTTCTTTAAAACAAGCACGTGAATTGGCAACTGGGTGGCGTTCTGTTCTTCGTGAAGGGCGTGACCCTATTAAAGAACGTGAAAAACAAAAGCGTGAGGCAATAAGTAATCTCCATTATTTAAAAGATATCGCGTTGGATGCTTTTGAAAGTCGTAAAGCTGAATTAAAAAATGATGGTAAAGATGGGGATTGGTTTTTACCATTACGCCTTCATATTCTTCCCAAATTAGGCTGTCTTCCCGTTTCTGAGATTACACAAACAGAGATACGCAATGTTCTTGCCCCTATTTGGCATACAAAAGCTGGAACTGCTAATAGAGCTCTTATTCGTCTCAACCTTTGTCTCAAACATGCGGCTGCATTAGGATTGAATGTTGATTTACAAGCAACAGAAAAAGCACGCGCGCTCTTAGGTAAACAACGTCATAAAACGCAAAATTTACCAGCCATGGATTGGAGAGAGGTTCCGGCTTTTTATAAAACACTCTGTGAAGCATCAACCATAACACAACTGGCTTTGCGTTTGCTTATTCTGACAGGCGTTCGTACCAATCCTTTACGTCATATTCATAAAGATCAAGTTGAGGAGGATATATGGACAATCCCTGCTGAGAATATGAAAGGAAGGCGTGATGCTACAACAGAATTTCGCGTGCCTCTATCAACAGAAGCATTAGAAATTCTAAAACAAGCGCGCTTGCTCTCTCGTAATGATTTCTTTTTTTCTGCTAGAGGTCGTGGTCCCCTCGCTGAGAAATGTATGGCTACGTATATGAGAAAAAATAAAATTGAAGCCTGCCCCCATGGTTTTCGTTCTAGTTTACGCAATTGGCTTGCTGAAACAACAGACGCCCCCTATGAGGTCGCTGAAACCATTCTAAGTCATACGGTCGGCGGTAAAGTAGAGCGTGCCTATCGTCGGACTGATTATCTAGAACAGCGCCGCGTTTATATGGATAAATGGGCGGCTTATATCACGGGTCAATCTTAAGATATGGGGTGAATAACCCCATGATCTGCGGATAACTTTAGCTCTCTTTTCTCTCATTCTTTCTCAATAAGAGTCATAACTTATCACATCAGAAATTATATGATAAAATATTGTTTTCTATGAATAAAATACCTTCAAAAATGAACCAAAATGTGGTTAATAAATAGTTATGATTTGTTCTCATTTTTTGATAGAAAGGATTTTAGTATGACAGAAAATGATATTCTTTTAACAGACCGTGAAAGTGCAAAATTGCTTCATATGAGTGTCTCAACATTCCGCCGTCATGTTACCAATGGCTCTTTGCCAAAACCTTTAAAATTTGGTTTTTTATCGCGTTGGTTACAATCAGATCTTTTGAATGTCATCGAGCAAGCAAAACAGCAACGTCAAAGTGACGCGGCATAAAAAACCTTGTCACGTAAGGACGGACAAGGCTTTCTCAAGCTCATCACCCTAGAGAGTGCACAATCTGTCCTATGACGCAACGTTATAGGATTACTAAGTACATTCTACGCCATATTGCTTTACATACAATATTGAGATGTTAGATTGAGAAAACAATCCAGCCATTCCAAGCGAAGGCAAGGATGGCGGATTGTCGGTCATTACAAACAAAACTTAAGGCTCGCATTCAGGTTGTTCTGGATGCTTTTTACAAAACGGGCTGTTTAAGCGCTTCTTGACACTGCGCTGTGGTATGACAGCACCTGGACGACAAATCGGAAGGTTCTCAGCTTTAAAGTTCTCACACCAAGTTCCTACCTCTCTTACAAGTTTATCACGGAACCCTGCTTGGATCATGCAAGCATAAATTGTTGCACTATCATTATAGCTCAAGCGCCTATTTTCTCTATCAAGATATTCAGGACTTGGCATTCCACATTCTAACAATGCTTTTCCTACCTCAGTAAAGTCTGCTCCTGGCTTCTCCCAGCCATATACGTTGCCTAGAGGAGGCTTGTCGATGTTACATCCAGCGATAGTTAACAGAACGAGCCCGCTTAATAGTTGTAATATGTATTTCATTTTTTCCTCCCTGAATATTTTGAATAAATTGGCGTACGATTAGGTAAACCATAGAACTTTGTACAAGCATCACTTGGATGTCCATAACAAACATGGACACTGGGGTAGCCTTTAAATATTTGCCCTGCTTCTTTCCAAGGACCACTTCCAGGAGGTATTTGCTCAAAAGTGTAAGGATTTTTGCCAATCTTTGTACCCACAAAGTCATATTTATGATTTTCCAAGTTTACATAATCCTGCTTTCCATCACTTAAGATATATAATATATCTGCCATGTTTTGAGTATTATAAGCTGGTCCAAAGAAATTAATCGTTGTTTCCTTTGCTATACCGTGAACACCTTCTTGTTTGAAAGAATACAGCATATTCCCCAATGTCATGGTACCACGGCTATGTCCATAAAGTTCTAACCCTGTAATACCATGGCTATACACCAAATCTTTTGCTTCTTGTGTGGAATTGGTCAAACCCCAAAAGTTATTTTCCATGAACTTCTGATAGCCTGCTACCAGAAGTTCTGATATGGCAGAATCAGCTTGGGGGAACACAACAAAATAAAGCGGTACATTTTTATTCTCTGCATGTTGCTCAGCATAAACAGCCGCCTCATAGGGTGGGGTAAAAATGCCATTGAGGAACACATGCACCTTGCCATCAGAACCAGCTTGTAAATGCTGCTTTTCTTCATCCGTTAAATAATGAAAGTGAGAAAACAATCCAGCCATTCCAAGCGAAGGTAAGAATGGCGGATTGTTGGTCATCACAAACAAAACTTAAGGTTTGCATTCAGGTGCGTTTTTATATTTTTTACAAAAAGGGCTGTTCAAGCGCTTCTTGACACTGGGACTCGGGATCACAGCGCCTGGACGACAAGCCGGAAGATTCTTTCCTTGAAAATTCTCACACCACGTTCCTGCTTCTGTATCTTTATAGCGGAATCCTGATTGAACCATACAAGAATCAATGAACGCCTTTTTATTTAAACTTAACTTTCTATTTTCTGGAAATACATCATAAGGCGTTGGCATACCACATTCTAATAATGCTTTTCCTATTTCAGTAAAATCTGCTCCAGGCTTTTCCCACATCGCCAAAGATGATGAAGGAGTTTTATTAAACTGACATCCCACTATACTTAATAAAACTATTATACTAAGTAATTTAAACAATATGTTCATTTTTTACTCCTTGATTTACTTAAAGGAAATTGTTCACGATGAGAAGGGCCGTAACGCTTTTTGCATATATCACTCGCATCTCCAAGACAGGTATGGGAGCTTATGGGATTCATGGTCACTCTCCACCATTCTGTCCACCAGTTACTGCCAGCAGGTATTGTCTCATAAGTATAGCCATTACCGCCAATCCATCGGCTTACAAAGTCAAATCTATGCCCATCAAAGCCAATAGTGGTTTGTTTGCCATCACTCACATAACCTAACAGACCGGATGCAACTAAAGCATTAAAGGCTGGTCCATAGAAATTGATATTCGTGTTGTCGGCTATCCCGTGCACACCTTCTTGTTTGAAAGAATACAGCATATTCCCCAATGTCATGGTACCACGGCTATGTCCATAAAGTTCCAACCCTGTAATACCATGGCTATACACCAAATCTTTTGCTTCTTGTGTGGAATTGGTCAAACCCCAAAAGTTATTTTCCATAAACTTCTGATAGCCCGCGACCAAAAGTTCTGAGATAGCAGAATCGGCTTGGGGGAACACAACAAAATAAAGCGGTGCATTTTTATCCTTCGCATGTTGAACCGCATAAACAGCGGCTTCCTCTGGTGGAGTAAAGATGCCATTAAAGGACACATGCACCTTGCCATTAGCACCCTCTTGTAAATGCTGCTTTTCTTCATCCGTTAAATAATGTGCGTGAGGTATTGGTTGTCCACGAGCGTCTCTTATAGGTACCCCATTTGCATCTATTTCATAGATTATATTACCCTTTTCATCACGGTCGACCACGGCGATGGGGTGCTCTTTGATAAACATAGTTTTATAGGAATCATCGCTGTATTTAAACCCTTCTTCTAAGAGTTGCGTTACCATTTCACGGTTTTCATGGACGATTTGTTCCAGCTTGCCTACATCGAGCTGTTGTACACCCTTATGGGCGGTGGCAGTATCACGATTAAGGGAGGCTATGGCTTGTTCCACGTCTTGTCCTGTCAATGCCTTCTGCCCTGCTTCATCAGTAATGACGATGGTGCCATCGCTAATGGCAGATTTGGTGTATCCTTCCTCTGAATCTTTAGCTTTTGAATGATCTAAGACATTTTTGGCAATGTTTTTCCCGACACCATATTTGCCTTGATACATCGGACCACCCGCAGAAATGCTTAAACCTTGGCTGCTGGTTTGCGCATGCGCACTGTTGCTGATATCACTGGTGCTGATGCTTCCTGTGGTCAGGCTGTTTTTGTTCGCCGAGGCTGTGCTGGAAATAAGTCCTCCAGTCAGCGTTGTTTTATCTTTAACGTTGATCTTAAAGCCGCCATCACCCGCTTTGATGCCTGATTGTTCTACAACACTATGATAATCGCTAGAGGATTTATCCTTGTTCAAGGAAATATTGGTTGTGGCTGCATCATCCTTTTTTCCACCATTAAACCCAATAGACAAAGAGTCTTGCTTGCTGGAACTTTGTCCCGTATCACTGCGGCTGGTAATGGCAAAATCACCCCCTACTTCCATTTCTACACGCTCTCCAGAAACCACGGCGCCTGCCAGTGTGGTATTTCCCTGACTTATGGTATGAACTGTGCCGGTGCCTATAATATGGCTGTTTTTGTGTTGAACTTCCTCACTGGAACCCTTACCTTTACCAAAAGAAGCATTCCCCATCCACCCTGTACCACTGGTACCATAACTATACCCAATATTCATCGAAGCGCTTTGGTTATGGTTTTGTGTGCTTTGCGTGTTTTGCGCACTTTCAAAGAGGATATCTTTACCTGCTCCCATGGTGATATTCCCGCTCTGCTCATCATTTGCATAGATTGGATTGGTACCAGCGATAATATCAGCGCCAACACTATGAATGCTGCCTTCGTGGGCATGTATATTAATAGAACGCCCGCCTTCTATGCTATCTGTCACCGAAGTAGAGGTCTGAACAGAGGCTTCTGCCTTCTCTGTCTTAAAGCCCACGGTTACGCTAGCAGAAACATCAGCAATATCACGAATAGACTGTTTGTTTCCACCTTTCAACCCATTATAAAGACCTTTGCCTTTACTATAGAGATCATAGCCTTTTAGACCAGCAATAAGACCATTACCGATTTTGTGTTTTGTATCCCCATGACCAAAACGTTTGGCTGCATCCCTTACATCTTGTACGGCACCAAGAATGCCCACATTGACAGAGGCTGTCACACCAGCAAAAGACTTTTCATGCTTTTCTTTTGCGTTAGAGGTATCATGGCTTTCTGATAGGGTGATATTATTGCCAGCATCAATGTTGACATCACGATCCGCCGAAACATTGGCTGCTTGCATGTTTACATCATTGTCAGCAGTAATCTGCACATCTTGGCGTGCCGTGATGTGTGATTGTGTGGAAGTGGTTTCCCATTGATCGCCCGTATCTTTAGCGCTTGCAATTCCAACACCTACAGAAGCACCGCTTTTGCTTTTTTCAAACTGAAACCCAAAACCTTCCCGTTCTTCTACAGAGTTTGACTTATGGCTATTATGACCAACAAGCACATTGACATCATGCGCTGCTGAAAGGTTAATATTCTCACCTGCAAAATCAGAGCCAACAATTGTCACATCTTTTTTCTTGGCAGTGATGTTGATCGTGCCATCCGCATTGAGAGAAGAGCCTTGATGTTCAAAACTCTCTTCATTCTCTGTCTTTCCCTCACTGCCATATATCGACACAAAGCCCTTGCCTGATCCCACACCAAAACCCGTTTCATGGGTCTCTGAATGGCTCTTATGGTGATCTGTCATGCCATCAATCGTCACACTTTCTCCACTCACATTGATATCTTGACCGGAAAGCAGATGAGAAGCAGAAATCTTGGCTTCTCCTTGTGCGTCTAACACGATGTTGCCCGTTGCACCCAGAACAGAGGAGACCGTTGTGCTATGCGATTGAGATGTATCAGAAGATTCCTCATGCAAAAAGCCACTTGAAGACGATTGTGCTTGCTGGTCAAAGTGTTCTTGGGCGCCTTTGATGACAATCTTTCCCCCAGAGTGAATGGTAATATCCGCTTGTTTCTGTTCTTCTGGTGCTTCCTCTCCTGACGTTTTCTCTGCCTTACCGGCTATGAGCGCCGAGGCGACAACTTCCGTGTTGTTTCCAGAATCAATCGCAACGCCTTTGCCCCCTGTTATGAGTGAACCCACAACTTCTGTCGCATCAACCTTGTTATGCTCAGATTTGCTGCTACTAAATGCTCCTCCCTCTTTGTGGTACGACATTTCATAATGTA
>NZ_JAQITG010000043.1:0-7554 GCF_028618615.1 Bartonella sp. AU15XJBT | reverse complement strand
TTTGGTTTAGCAACAGATGAACATCTAGGAATTGCCAAAGGCGGAAATGGTTGTGCTGGAACAAGTGGAATTACGAGCAAGATAAGCGGTAACGGAGGTGATGCTGGGGGTGATACATCAAGAGGTGGCTCTGGAGGGATAGGACAAGGATCCTATAGTTCAGGAAAAGCGGGGCGTGGCTTTGGTGGTGGGGGTGCTGGTTCTCATGGAGATTCTTCTCCAAGCGGTGCTGGTGCTGATGGTGCAGTCCTTATAAGGTTATGGAAAGAATGAATGGATGTACGACTAACCAAAGAGACAGCACAAGTCAAACTAATGTTTGTTGTATCATAGCTTAAGGTTGTAATAGTCTTTTTTAAGTCCTTTTATTGCTCTTTAAAAGCCCTTTGAAAGGGCTTTTTTTGACTGACAGTGTCAGGCTTATGGAGCATGGTGATGCTTGTTATAGTCTCTTCATTGATTTGGAGAGCAAGATGGCAACAGAATTTAATCATGGGATTCGCATTGTAGAGGCTGGTGAGGATTCCCGTCCTTTAGCAACATTTGATCAGACCGCCATTGGAGCGGTTGTTACAGCCCCTGATGCTGACAACCAAGTTTTTCCCCTCAACGAGCCTGTCCTTCTCTTTACGCATGAGGGTGAGAAAATCCAAAAGCTTGGGGCAAGAGGCACGGCTCTTGATGTTATTAATGCTGCGCGCGCACAGGGGATTGAGGCACAAATTATTCTTGTGCGTGTGGAAGAAAAATCAACCATTGCTGAGACACAAACTGAGATGGTGGGGTCCAATACGGTTTTGACCGGTGTGCATGCGCTGAAACATGCGCGTGGCCATTTAGGGGTAGAGCCTGGGATTTTACTGGCACCAGCCTATAGTGCAGGGCGCCTTGATAATGGCAAAAACCCCGTGGCAGATGCGCTTGAACAGGTTGCCGAAAAGCTACAAGCGATTGCGGTTTTTGATACGGGTGGTAAAAACACGGAAGAAAGTCTTGCCTATCGTGCAGATTTTTCCTCACGCTTTTGTTATCTCATTGACCCTTTTGTACGGGTGGCAAATAGTGAGGGTGGGTGGAGTGTTAAACCAGCAAGTCCCTTTGCTGCCGCCATGTTTATCAAGCGTGATAAGCAAAGGGGCGGTGTTTTTTGGTCTCCCTCTAACCAAGATGTTAAAGGCATTTTAGGAACCGCACGCCCCATTAGCTATTTTGATGGCGAAATCGATCATGAGGCTAATCGCCTCAACCAAGCCGATATTGCCACCTTTATTCCCGCCCGCCTTAGCCAAAATGCCCAAGGTCAATTTGCTGCCAATGGACGCATTTTATGGGGAAATCACACCACCTCCAGTGATCCACTCTGGCGTTTTGTCAATGTGGTGCGCACTCGCGCAGCATTGGAAAAAACGATCATTAACAATTTGCGCCCTTGGGCGAATGATGAGAATCTGACCGGTCAACATGTTATTGCTATCACCCGCAGCCTCACGCAGTTTCTTGATGATCTGATTGCACGTGGTGCATTGCTTGGTGGGCGCGTTTGGTTTGATCGCGATTTAAATTCCAACAGTACTTTGCAATTGGGAAAATTGCGGATTGAGTTTGATGCAGAAGAAGTACCCCCTCTAGAAGATTTAAGTTTCTCCAGCCGGCGCAATAGCGCTTATTTTGATCGATTGGCTGAAGATATCCAAAAGAAAATGACCTATCAATTTGGCGATACGCTTGAAACTTATCGCAAAGCAGCAAGGAGTTAAAGCATGACTTTACGCATTGTACGCGGTTTTACGCTGATTGTTGATGATGATGTGAATCTTCATCTCGATCTTGAAACGCTTAAATTGCCCACGCTGGAAGAAATCACTGAAACCTATCAACCAGGGGGCTCTGACATGCAAATTGATGTGAGCGGTCTTGGTGTGAAAGCTTTAACCTTGCAAATGAAAATCCGCAGCCACACCCCCGAAATCATCGGTATCTTTGGTGGTTCCCCTGGTCTTCGTCATAAATTTACCGGCAAAAAACATGTGGTGTCTGAAGAAGATGGGCGCGAGCATGAACATTCCATTGATGTCACGGGGCGCTTGGTCAAAGTGGATAGCGAAAGCTTAACGGCTGGAAAAGCGACAGGCTATGATTGCGAGATCAAAAATATTTGGGACTATACAGAATTTTGGGATGGTTCTGTTTTGCATCGCTTTTCCTTTAAACGAGGCGGTTGGCTTGTCCGCAATGGGCAAGAGATCGGTTCTCGCCGCCGCTCTATTCTCAATTTATAGGAATTGATCATGACAAGTTTACAAACAAGCATTGAGGTGGAATTAGCTGTTCCGCTTCTTTATCAAGATAAAGGTGGCAAAGAAACTCTCTGCAAGAAACTGACCTTTTATCGCCCAAACTTCAAGCAAGCACGCCAATTAGCGGTGTTGATTGGACCGCAGCTAGCAAAGCTCGTTCTGCCCGCTGTAGAAGAGGATAAAACACCCTTAAGCAATGATGTTCTCATTTCCAAGCTTTGTGAGGCTTTATTGACCCATGAGGCTATGGAAGGAATAGCTGTGCTTTTAGCCGATATGTCTCATGAATCTGTTGAATTGATTAACCGTCTTGATGTTGTTGACATTATGGCCGTGTTTAAGGCTTTTTTTGCTTTTTTTCCCACACGCCAATCCTCTCTGCCGGACAATTTGGAGCAGAACTAGCCCTTTATTATCACTGGGCGCCTTCAGAAATTAATCAGATGGATTGGCTGGATGTGATTGCCTATCGCGAAGAACTCGCACGCCTGAAAGCGCAAGAATATGAAAGCTATCAGTTAGGATAAGAGACGATCATGGATGTTTCCCTTGTTGTCCGTTTTGTGAATCATCTGCAAGAAGGGATAGCTTCTGCCAAGCGTGATCTTGCAGCCTTCAGTAGCGATGTTGCGCATTTCCAAAACAAGACAAGGCAGCACTTTAAAAATTGGTTTGACCCTGAGCATCTTGAGGATGCGACAAAGAATGCGCAAAATGCTTATATTCATGCGCGTGGGCGCATGGTAGGCGCCATTGCCCAAACAGCAACCTTAATTGCACCCCTCTATAAAGCCATGCAATTTGACCAATCAATGAAGGGCTTGGAAAAGGTTCTGGATGCCCCCCTTAATCGCTTAAAGGAATTGCGCCGTTTTGCTTTGGAAACCTCCACCAAAATTCCTCTCGCCGCCCGTGAAGTTTTAGAACTGATGACTAGTGCCAGCCAAGCTGGGATTGGTGAACAAGATTTAGAAGCTTTTAGTATTTATGCCGCCAAGGCAGCTGTTGCTTTTGATATGAGCGGGGATCAAATTGGGGAACGCTTTGCCAAATTGCGCAATGTCTTTAAGCTTAATCAGGCAGGCATTGAAGATCTAGGCGATGCCATCAACCATCTCTCTAACCACATGGCCGCCAAGGCAAGTGAAGTGTCTGATTTTACCAATCGTGCCACCGGTGCTGCCACCATGTTTAAGCTCACTGCACGTGAAACAGCAGCCTTTGGTACGGCGATGATTTCTGCTGGTATTGTCCCAGAGAGTGCCGCGCGTGGGTTTAATGCGATGAGTGCCCGTATTCAGGCGGGAGGAAAGCATATTGAAGATGCTTTTACCAATATTGGTCTCTCTCGCCAAAAATTTATGGAAGATTTGGAGAAAGATGCCACCGGTACCTTGGTGCGCTTTTTTGATGTGTTGGGCAAATCCGAACAAGGAATGCGTTCTCTTATTGCCATTGCAGGGCGCGATTTTACCGGTGATTTTGCCAAATTGGTGGGCAATCCGGAATTGTTGGGGCAAGCTTTAAAATATGTTGAAGACCCAAAAGTCTTTAAAGGCTCTGTCGAACAAGAGGCAGACAAACAAGCAACCGGTGCCATGCGACAATTTGAATTGTTGCAAAACCGTATCGTGGCTTTGGGAATTACCATTGGTGAAGTGCTTCTGCCCCCCCTCAACAGTTTGATGGAAAGTGTTGGCAATTTTACCAATGGGCTTATGGCGTGGGCGAATGCCCATCCCACTTTAACAAGCGCCATCATCAAAACCATTGCTGCCCTGATGGCTTTTAATATTGCTCTGCGCGTGTTGCGCTTTACCATGGCTGGCACACGTCTTGGGCTTCTTCAATTGATGGGCTCTTTTATCAAGCTTAGAGTACTCAGTCGTGGTGTTGCTGCAAGTTGGCGGGGCTTAGCAGCCGCAGGGCGCTCGCTGGGCTTGCTAACCGCGGGTCTTGGGGCAAGTTCACTCCGACTCTTACGCCCCATGACCTTGTTGGTCGGGGCTTTACGGGGGATTGCCGTCTCAGGGGCGGCTTTTGCGAGCAGCTTTGGTTGGATGGGAACCGTGATCGAAGTGGTTGGGGCAAGCCTGTCCTCTGTTGTGGGAGGGCTTTTTACTCCGGTAGGGGCTCTCATTGCTGCTGTTGTGGCGGTCATATTGGCTGCTGGTTTTGCTTTGTGGAAATATTGGGATCGTTTCTCTTCTTTTATGAATGGTTTAGCACGGGGGATAACACGGGCTTGGGGGCAAGCCTTTGAAGCCGTTATGCGCTTTTTTGGTGCAGATACCACCACCATCACCAAATGGAAAAACATCATTGCTGCTGCTTTCGACTTCTCTTCCCATTGGCAAAAATTTAAACAAGGACTTTCCTCTGTTTCTCAAAGCTTTGCTGGTTTGTGGGAGGGCGTTAAACAAAGCTTTTCCAACTTTTGGCAATGGTTGAAGCGTTTTTTTACACAGGAAAAGCTCACAGAGAGTGCCAAGGCTGGTATGGAACAAGCGGGCGAAGATCTGGCTAATTCGATTATTGAGGGCTTTATGTCGTCCATCTCACAATTGATGGATTATTGTAAATCTTTACCTCACCGCATTAAGGGGTGGATTGGATCCATTGATGTAAGAGAGTTTTTGCCAAGTTTTTTGGGGGGTAAAACGCCAATCCAGCCCATAGCACAATTTGCGGGGGCTTCTCCTCAGCCATCAGGGAGAGAACCAAGAGACAAAGACCGCTCCCCCATCACACACAATCAAAATGTCACAGTGCATGTCAATGGGGCGCGTGAACCCATGGCCACTGGTCGTGCGGTTGCCCATGCTTTGCAACGGGCACGCGCCAATGCCCTGCATGGCGGGACAGAATGATAAGGACGACAGAATAAGGGAAAAGACGGCGTGCTGGAAAGAACACAATGAGGGGAGGGATGAAGTGTTAGGAGGGCGCAATGATAGGAGAGATGCAATGATAGGTTTCGAAAGAGATGACGTGTTGGAAGGAATACAATCAAGGGGAGGGAGCCTATGAGAGATCCTTTGATGATGTTAGGTCCGCATCAATTTTATGTGGACTGGCTGAATTTCCAATCCTTTGAAGAAGAGTTTTCTGCCTCATGGGTTTGTATGGAGCGTTTTGGCAGGTCCCCCAGTTTGCAATTTACCGGCTATGGCAATGATGCAAAAACCATTCATGGCGTTTGGTTTCCAGAAGAATTTGGTGATCGGGTAGCCATTGATGCCATCACCACAACGATCAAAAGAGCAAAGCCGGTCCAGATGCTTCGTTGGATCAATGATACGACCTATAGTGTCCTTCTCCATGGTCCCGTGGTGATCACCACGATCAATAAAGACCACGACTATATCAGTCGCTCTGGTCAATCCCAGCGCATCCGCTATTCCATTAGTCTCTTGCCCTTTTTCAATGGCGGAAAACCGCAAGGACAATACCAGGTGGGACAATATCAAGAGGGACAAACTCTATGAAGATACCAGAAAAGCATGTTGTTGTAGAGTTAGAGGATATGAGTCTAGACCTCATCTGCTTTCATCATGCCATGGCAGTGTTAGGGGACCGGAGGCAAGCTGGTTTACTCAAAGGCTATTTAGAAGCTACATTGGAAGCCAATCCAGAGATTGCCAAATATGGTGTGCTTTTACCGCGGGGCTTGAAGGTTATTCTGCCTGAATTTGTGTTGTCTAATCCCCAAAGCATGGTGAAGCGACTATGGGATTAATGCGTACACACCCTTTTATTATCGTCAAGGTGGGAGACAAACCTGTTCATGAGGTTTTTTACCAGCGTCTTTTAACCGCAACTATCACGGACCATGCCGGTAATGAAGCCGATACATTTGAAGCAGAGTTTGATGATAGTGGCAATGATTTAGAGGTTCCACAAACAGGCAACGCTCTGCAGGTGATCTTTGGTTATCAAAACAGCATCAGTGCATTTATGGGGCGTTTTGTTGTCGAGTCAGTGGTAAGTTGTGGGGGCAGTGATGGAGAGATTTTGCGCCTTTGTGGTAAAAGTGCCTCGATGCGTAAAGAGCTCAAAGAACAGGTGAGTGAGCATTTTGATCACAAAACTGTTGGTGAGATTGTTGAGACACTGGCCAAACGTCATGGCTATCAAGCAAAGGTCAGTCCCCAGTTCACCAAACAAACTTTGCCTTATGTGATTCGTACAGATCAATCGGCTGTTGATTTTTTAACCCGCCTTGCCGACCGCATGCGGGCACGTTTTTTAATCAAGGACAATAAGTTTTTATTTTTAAGCGGTGACAATTTACCAGTACTCGACATCCATAAGTATGACTGTTCTAACTGGGAATTCACATTAGAGCCACGCACGCAATATGGCACTATTGAAGCTTCTTATTTTGATCGCTCAAAAGGGCAGCAATGCCAAGTCAAGCATCAGACAGGGGTTAGCGGTCCCGTGCGGCGTTTACGGACTTGTTACACTTGTGAGGAGGAAGCACAAGCTGCTGCTGCTTCTGAGTCGGACAGGTTGTGTCGTGCTGTGGGCAGTGGTTCTTTGACCCTTGCGGGGCGCCCCGAAATCATGGCGGATCAACCTCTCATCCTTCAAGGGTTCCGTGGGCAAATCAATGGTCCATGGAAAGCCGCTACCGTCACCCACAGCTATGAGAAACAAAGCGGATATACCACAGAAATCACCTTTGAGGCACCAGACAAGGGAAAAGAGGCAGGAGAAAAGGAAACCTCTGAGTGACAGAAAATCAAAGGAGCAACTTGACCCTTTGATCGGTCGTGATGAGGAATAGGTGCAACTTGCACCAATTGCTAAAACGAGAAATAGGATCAAGTTGATCCAATTGCATGAGTACAGCAATAGGGTAATGTTTACCCAATTCCTAAAAGGAGCAATGGTGCAAACATTGCACAATTGCAGACTGAAGAGCAATTTGGTCAAGTTGACCAAATTCCTTAAACGATTCTCTTTTTAATAATGTCCTGAATAATGTGCTTAGGATACAGAAAAATCATCAGTCAATTTATGCTAAAAGAAGTCATACCATTTTATGCATACTGCTTCTCAAATAATACGATTCCAACTCAATGATTGATCATCTCAAATTGTGATTTTGAGCAGAAAAGAAAAAGAGGCTTTAAATGATCTTTGAAAGGTCTTTGAAGATCCTTTGAGAACCACTTTAAAACTCTTTGAGAAAAAATAAATTGCTACAAAACCTAGTGGCAAATTATACAAAACCTACTGGCAAGCTACA
>NZ_JAQITG010000042.1:0-7629 GCF_028618615.1 Bartonella sp. AU15XJBT | reverse complement strand
CTTTCTGCTTGTTTTACGGTTACATTTGTTAAAGCGACGATACTGTTTTGGTTTGCGTCTATTCCATAGATGAGTGGTGCATCGTCTTTACCACTTGATATGGTTACATTTTCCAGTTTGTTTTCTTTGCTCTTACTGTTCTCAAAGGTAGCACCAATTATTGAAGCTTTAATGGTTCCGCCTGTCATACTGATTGCGCCACCTTTTGTTGCAAAGAGTCCAGGGCCCTCAGATGATGTAATTTGAGCATTGTTGGTTAAAGTAACAATACTGTTGTTGTGAGAAACTACAGTTGCATTTTTTGAATTAAATGCCCCTCCAGAGACTGTTATTGTAGATTCATTATTTGCACCTATGGCGCTTTCTGCTTGTTTTACGGTTACATTTGTTAAAGCGACGGTACTTTTATCTGCAGATATTCCTATGTTTAGTAATGCATCGTCTTTATTACTTGATACGATCACACCATCTAGACTGTTTTCTTTTCTATTACTGTTCTCGAAACTAGCACCAATGTTGGAAGCTTTAATGGTTCCGCCTGTCATGCTGATTGCACCATTGTTTTTTGCCCAGAGTCCGGGGGCTTCAGATGATGTAATTTGAGCATCTTTGGTTAGAGTAACGATACTGTTGTTGTGAGAAACTACAGTTGCATTTTTTGCGTCAAATGATCCTCCAGAGACTGTTGTTATAGATTCATGATCTGTAACTATGGCATGTTCTGCTTGTTTTACGGTTACATTTGTTAAAGCGACGGTACTGTTTTGATCTACTATTACTCCAAATTTCAGTGGTGAATCGTCTTTACCACTTGATATTATCACATTCTCTAGTTTGTTTTCTTTGCTCTTACTGTTTGAGAAGCTTGCACCAATTTGAGAAGCTGTGAGGGTTCCGCCTACTATACTGATTGCTCCACCGCCGTTTGCAGCAATCCCAGTTTCACTATCATTAATCTTTGTATTGCCGTGCAATTCAATCAGGCTGCCCATGCCATCAGAAGATACGCCGAATCGACCTTCCTTGGTTTTGAGGGTAACATCTGTGACTTTAATATGGCCACCATTCGCAGCCGACAATGCGCTATTTTTTCCTGCGACACTTCCCTTTGTCATTGTGATTGTGGAGTTTTTACCTTCAGCAAAGAGACCATAACCATCATCTGACGTAATCTGTGACACATTAGTTAAAATAATTCTGCCGCTATCTAGAGCATATATTGCATCATTTTTTGCGTCAAATGATCCTCCAGAGACTGTTATTTCAGAATTACTCGCAAAGACAGCTTTTTGAGCTTGTTTAATGATTACATTTTTTAACGTGACTTGACTGTTATTGATGGCACTTATTCCCAATAATGATGATGTATCACTTTCTTTTTTTGATATTGTCACATTTTCAAGCTCATTTCCTTTACTATTGTTTGAGAAGCCCGCACCAACTGTAGCAACATCCGTTGTAGATACTGTAATAGAACCACCGCTCATTTTGATTGCACCGCCGTCTTGTGCAAAAAGTCCGATTCCAGCATCATCAATTGTTGGGTTTCCGTGCAATTCAATTGTGCTGTTAGGACCGATAGATCGTGCACCAAATCCTTTGATATTTGTTTTTAGAGAAACATCCGTGACCTCGATGTGTCCACCCTGTATTGCAGATAATGCTGCTTGATTTCCTTTTACTGTTCCTCCAGTCATCTCGACTTTACCGCCATTCGCTGCACCAAGGCCAACAAAAGTACTTTCAACTGTTGTATTTCCGCTTAATTTAATTATACTATCAGAATCGCTAGCACCTGCACCGGTTCCTTCATCTTTTATCACTTTTAAAGTTGCATCTTTTACCTCGATATATCCTTTATTTTCTGCAAGTAACGCTGCTTGATTTCCGGTTACATTTCCCCCCGTTATTTTAATTTTGGAGTTTTCACCTTCAGCATGGAGCCCTGTTCCATCCGTTGATGTAATTGTAGCACCATCTTTTTCACCTTTATTTAAAATAACGGAGCCACCGTTTAAAACGTGCACACCTTGGTATTTTCCATTAAATTTTCCTCCAAAAACTTCTAATTTAGAATTATTCGCAAGTATGCCTGTTTCTGCGTTAGTGACGATTACATTTTTTAATGTGACTTGACTATTATCGCTGGCACTTACGCCTGTTGGTGAATATTGTCCATTATCAATATCACTGAGCGATATTATCACATCATTCAGTTCGTTTCCTTGGCTCTTACTGTTTATAAAAGTAGCACCACCTACGGAAGCAGTAATGGATCCACCGGTCATTTTGATTGTGCTATCGTTGTTTGCAGTTAATCCGATTACAGCATTTTCAATCTTTGTATTCTCTTGAAGTTCAATCGTGCTTTTATTTCCACCAGAGACGACTACACCAAAACCTTTGTCATTTTTCGCTGACAGAACGACATTTTTGACCGTAATACGTCCGCCGTCACCTGCAAATAATGCCATTTCTTTTGCATTTACTGTTCCACCAGTTATATTGATTATGCCGTTGTCTTTTGCTTCAAGACCTAGAATAATGTCAAAATCAGTTCCTTTGATGGTTGTTTTATCCCCCGTTAATTCGATTACACTGTTTTTGCCTTCAGCTGTTACAGCAGCTGGTGCTTCTAAAGAAGATGATCCTGGAGAAGAAGTGGCCGATCCTTCGCTGGTGTTTTTATTTCCGGTGACTGTTAAATTTTCACCGATGATTTTTCCACCTTTTTCTGCGTGAATAATTTCATAGGTTGCACCGGTTTTTCCGGTGATTTCTGGATCTGCTCCTGAGGCGTTAAGAGTTTCAGCATGTGCATTAAAATGGATACTAGAGAGTATGATCGCGACTGTTGTTGTATATGATAAAAGGAATTTTTTATACATCCGTATTCTCCTTTGAAGTCCCCAATAATTCATTTCCCCACCCGCTTCATAAGAAGAATAGAAAATGAGTTGTTGTTCCTCGTTGTGTTACATTCCTTCTAGTTTGGTAAGTTATTTTTATTTCTTTGTCAAAGATTTTAAATAATTTGTATAGAAATTCCTATTATATATAGTTTATTTTTATTTAAAGTATTTTATTCATTTATTGTCTGTACTATGGTTATTTGTTATACTATGTCATAGTAATATGATTTCTTATATCATTGATAACTTAAGAAAAATAATGTTTAAGCAGTAGTGAGTTTTCTTTATGAAAAGTTAGTCATTTTATGATAATTATTCGGAGATATTTTTATTTAATACGAAAAGATATTTTAATACTCTATCATTTATAGTTCTTTGTGTTTTTTCTTATTTGAATATTGTATGAACAGCAAAATTTTTTCAGTTTTCTGATGAGGAGAAAGTTTCCAATAAACGCTTGTCTGATTGAGGGGGGTAAAACAGACATATTTAAAGTTTAAAAACATCATTCATAAAGAGCTTCATATTGAAGCTTTGAAATGAATGGTGCTTTGGTCAATAAAATTGCGCTTTTATTAAAAAGTCTTCGCTTTCATTATTTAGGGATTTTGATATATCCTAGATAAAAATACCTTGCATTTTTTCTTGATAAAAAGGGAGGGGGATCGTGTGGGGTAAACAGGATTTATAAAGCAAAAAGGTAGCATATTGTGCTGCTTTTTTTATGAATACAAACAGAAGGAATACGCTTTCTTTTACAGTTTTTCCTTAAAACTGATAGCGTATACCGCCTGAAAAACTTGCGCCACTTATACCAGTTTTTTGAAGTTTTTGTTGATAGCTGACATCACCATGAAGCGAGACGTTTTGAGACAATTGTGCACTGATACCAAGTCCACCTTCAAGCAAAGAGCCCATAGGATCAAGTTGATAAGCTTTATCAATATATATTGCTTGATCATCACCAAACGTTTTGATCACATTTATTTTTCCATAGAAGGAAACAGCACGCCCGTTTTCAGCAGTGACAACGGTTTTGTTCAAACGTCCTCCAACACGGATCAACCATTGATGATGTTTGTTCATATTGACTTTAAAGCTGTCAGTATCTGAAATGGTATCAAACATCAAATATTGATAGGCAAGTTGTGCTTGAGGTTCAAAGGTTACACCTGCAATCCCGGTGGCAAATTTTTTGCCAATAGTTGTAGAGAGGTTCAACATTTTTGCATTTTTCACTTTTGCGGTTTTGCCAATGATGGCATTGCTGATATCTCCTTTTAGGATCCCATAGGATAAAAGGGTATCAAGATAGAAACCATTGTCATGCTGTATGCTGCCATAGGCTGTAAGTGACCATTTATCCACCGTGCTTTTACTTGCGTCTTTCATATTCTTTGGCGTGAAAGAAAGCTGCCCGTAGGTTCCTATAAGACCGAAATGTGTTGTGGTATTTTGCCCTTCCAGGGCGGCAAAGTTCACACCCCCTTGGAGAGCGGCATAACGAAGATGAGCACCGCTATAACCATATTTACGAGGAGCACTTTCAGAGGATAATGTTCCTGTTCCACCGTAGGTATATAAGAAGAAGCCGTTTTGTTTTTCTTGTTGTTTCCCCGAGACAGATGTTCTCATATTGGCTAACAGCGCATTTTGTTTTGCCATATCGATCAATCCCGTATAGAAGAGGGCATTTGGCATGAGCAAATAGTTTGCCATTTGAGGGACAACGGCTTGCACATTTTGTTCAGGATCAGGGGGAGAGCCGGGGTTAGAGCCAGAGCCGGGATGAGAGCCAGAACCGGGGTTAGAATTAAGAAATTCAGGTTGTAGACGGAAATCCCAGAAATTTTCATTTTTTTCATCCAACAAATTTTGCGCTATATTGGCTTTGCCATGGCTTGAATTTGGTCCATAGGCACGTAGGGTATATTTATTGGGTGTCCCATTTCTTGTGGTATAACCATTAACTAGTTTGAAGGAGTCTTCACGGGCATTTCCAGAAACTTGAATGAGTGAAAGACCACGCACATTGGCAGAAGCGGAAGTGTTTTCTTTCACATTATTCCCTCCTGATCGTCTCGTGACATAAATTGATGTGTTGCCTGATACATCACCATTGATCAGAAGTCGGTCTGTTTTTTGGTCAGCGATTGGTGCCCCATCACTCCATTGGCTATTGAGAGAAATCTGTGCATTGCCTGTTGCATTATAGACAGCTTTGGTATCTGGTTTACCAGAACCTATATACAATGTGTGGTAATAACCATCTTCTATTGGTTCTGCAAAAACAACAGAGCTGTTGTTGAGATTAAGCACAGAAACATCAGAGCGTGCTCTTTGAGCGATATCAAGAAGATTACCATCAGCATCTTTTTCTTGTGCGCTGTTTTTTAAGAACCATTGTGTACCGTTTTTGAGGTTAAAACGTACGTTTCTCTCTTTTGTGATGTTTGCTCTGCCTTCTAAAGTAGAATGATCTGCATTTAATGTGAAGCTACCGTTGGGTATTGCTTTTGCATTTATACCTTCCAAAAACTCTTGATTTCCCCAAGTACCGTTGCCTAATAAAACATCTGCATGGATTTCTGAATTTATGAGATTGGCTGTACCAATTGACAGATTGGTAATATTTTTAATGGTATTATCACTGAAAGTTGCAATGAGAATTCCAGTGCCATTATCGACATGAGTTTTGGTATCGGTCAAATTGATCTCAGCGTTTTGATAATTTTTTGGATCATTTGATTCATTTAAAGAAGTAGAAAGAACAGATGCGAGCTGCAAACCACCAATTTTCCCTGTTACAGAGACGTTTGTAATATCAATGTGTCCCCCGTTTGCAGTATATAATGCAGCTTCTTTTGCATTTACTGTACCTTCTGTCATTGTAATCTTAGATTGTAGATCGTTTGCATATAATCCAGCACCATTTGAGATAATTTCAGCTTTGTCTTTTAAAGTAATAATACTGCCAGATTCAGCATACATTCCTACGGTGCTTGCAGAAACTAATCCCCCTAATACTGTTACTTGAGAATGATCATGAGCATTTATGCCTTGATCTACTTGAGTAATTATTACATTGTCTTTTAAAGTAATGGTGCTGTCAGAAACAGCAGATACTCCTAGGGTACTTGCAGAAACTGATCCCCCTGATACTGTTACTTGAGAATTAAAAAAAGCATCTACACCGGAATATGTTTGAGTAATTGTCACATTTTTCAAAGAGAGTTTGCTTTTTTTTAGGACATTGACTCCGGAGGATGGTGTCTCATTATTTTTAAAACCTGATATCACCACATCTTCCAGTTTATTTTCATCACTATTACTCTCAATGTATTCAGCTCCTATGAGCGAAGTTGTAATGGAGCCTCCGGTCATCTTGCCCGTGCTACCCTCGTGCACATCAAGCCCGATTGAAACATCTTTAATTGTTGTGCCATGCAATTCAATTACGCTCCCCTCATTATCTACGAAAGCACCAGTTCCTATATTATCTCTTGATGTTATAACAACATCTGTAATATCAATATGGCCACCGTTTTCTGCATGCAATGTGCCTAGAGAATATCCGCTTACTGTTCCCCCCGTCATTGCGATTTTGGATTTTGGACCATCTGCATATAAACCACTAGAAATCGATGAGGTAATTTTAGCATTATCTTTTATATCAATGATACTGCCTTGCTTAGCAGATACTCCATCAAGCATTCCATCAAATTCCCCTCCTGATATTGTTATTTGAGAATGATCATCTGCTTCTAGAGCTTTGAAAGCGTGAACAGTTACCCCTTTTAAGGTAAGGTTGCTGTTTTTGGTAACTATTCCTAAATATGTATCTAGACTATCATTCGCATCCGTTATAAGTACATTCTCTAGTGTATTTTCCTTGCTCTTACTGTTAGTGAAAGAAGCACCAGTGTAGCCAGCTATAATAGAACCTCCAATCATCTTGATTGTCGCACCGTCTTTGGTTTCAAGACCTAAGTGGACTTCAGAATCTTTTTTTCCAATGGTTGTGTTATCCAATAACTCAATCGCACTGTTAGCACCTTCAGCTGTTACAGCGTATGGATCGTAATGTGGTGATTTTATCTTTAAATGCTTACCGATGATTTTACTGCCGTTTGTTGCATGAAGTGTATCATAGGTTTCTTCATGTACTGTTACTGTTTTTCCATCAGAAACTTCAAGGTCTTTAGCTTGTAGACTGAGAGAGCTATTAAACAGTATTATAGTTGCTATAGCTGTATATGATAGAAGGAATTTTTTATACACCAATACTCTCCTTATGAAAGCCCCCAATATTCATTTCCCCATCGATTTCATAAGAAGAATAGAATAATGATATTTGTTTTTTTATTTGGATAAGTTATTTTAATTTTTTTGTCAAAATAAAATATTCATTTATCTTAAAATAAAGAATATTTAAACTACTTACATAATGTACTTTAAATTAAGTGTATTGAAATAAAAATATTTTTTATATTTAGTAAAACATTGTAAAAAGCAGATCAGTGCTATCATATTTTATCAAGATGGGTGCTGTTAGCCGCACGCTGAAAGCAAGTTGGCGCGGATTAGTCACTTCAGGGCGCTCATTGGGTTTAATGGCAGCAGGGCTTGGTGGGAGTGCGCTGCGTCTTCTTCGCCCCATGACTTTACTTGTGGGGGCTTTACGGGGGATAGCCGTTTCAGGTGCGGCATTTTCTAC
>NZ_JAQITG010000040.1:0-8216 GCF_028618615.1 Bartonella sp. AU15XJBT | reverse complement strand
CTGGCGGGAATGAGTTTGGGGAAGCAGAAATCAAACAACAGGCAGTTAAAGAGGTTAAGCCTACCAATCAAAAGGAGTTTGTTCCTTATGATAAAGAGCTTACTCTCTATGCTAAAGCAGACAAAACGGTACAAGCCGGTGAAGCAAGTATCGTCGTTGAATTCGTAACCAATCACTAAAATTGAGAGGAGAGATTTATTAACTCTCCTTCAGTTTATGAAGTAGAAGACTGTACAGAGAGTTGTAAATTAAGGGCAGATAAGACAGCAACTAAAGTAGAAAGCTTGGGGTCACCCGTTTTACTTAAGGAGCGATATAATCCACTGCGTTCGCGATTGGTTTCTTTTGCTAAGGCGCACATATTTTGAGAGCGAGCAACGATACCAATGGCATCCGCTATATGAGAGGCGTCACCGGTTTTGAAGGCTTCATTGAGAAATGCTTGTTGTACTTCAATGTCTTCAAGATATTCTTCTGGTTTAAATGGGGTTATTTTCATCACTGTACTCCTCTTTTAACTTTAACGCTTGTTCAATATCCCTTTGCTGCGTTGATTTATCTCCACCGCATAACAAGAGGATAAAATCAGAGCCTTTTTTTGTGAAATAAATTCTGTAACCAGCACCATAGTGGATACGTAATTCACCTATGCCATTAAAAAATTTAACATCACCCAAAAGTCCTTGTTTTAAGCGTACAACACGTTGAAGAATAATCGCTTTAGCCTTTTTATCTTTGAGTTTCTTAAGCCAATTATCAAATTCTATCGTTTTATGAATGAATATCATTAGTGCATTGTAGTGCACATAGTATGTAATGTCAAGTTAGTTATAATTTTTGTATCACTGGAAAGGTATTTTGATGACGCGTCAATATATTCGGGTTAGGACAGGCGGACCAATACCGGCTAGTCAAAATGTTTATCGCCATAGAAAAACGCTTTCACACCTCATATCTGTTATTCAAGATGAGATTGACGATATTACGGACGAGTATGTCGCACAAATCCAAGAAAGTATTTTTGCTGCTATTCGTTTTTGTGAGAGAGAAAGTTTTTACTTTAATGAAAGCCGTGATGTGGTGTTTGAAACACGGGCAGGGAAAGGTATCTATGATGCAACGGACACTCACCATATCGAAACAGCTGTTAAAATAAGGAGCGTTTATCTTCGTTCTGATCCACATCATAAGATTGAATTAGAGCGCAGGAGTCCTTTTTCTCTAGAGTCTTCGTTATCATCAGAGCAGCGAGGAACACCGGTTTGTTACAGTTATTTTGATAGGAAATTGCATCTTTATCCCACACCGGATAGAACGTATCAGATTCAACTCATCCTCTCTCCACAACGTTTATCCGAGATAGAGAGTGTTGATGAAGAGCACCCATGGTTTGTGCATGGGTTTGACTTGATTAAAGCACGTGCAAAATATGAACTTTACAAGAATATTCTTAAAGATCCCGATTGTGCAACGGCAGCTTATAATGACTTTACCGAGCAGTTGCATGAATTGCGTGCAGAGACGTCTAAACGTCATAACGTCACGCGGATAATTCCAACGGATTTCTAAAATGGTTTATTTTCCAATCGCTGATTACCGCCCCGATGTTGCGGTCGTCAATGGCAGCTTTACGGATACGCTTGTGAATGTTTTACCGGCAGATGGAGGCTACATTCCGATGCCTAGTGCAATGGTTGTGTCTCATCCTTTGGAAGAAAAGCCTTTGGGGTGTATAGCATTTCGAAGTGGTAATGGGGTTAAGATTATCGTAGGAGGAGCCAAAAAGCTTTATAGTTATGATAGTCAAACGCAGGGTTGGAAAGACATAAGCCAAAGTGGTGTGACTTATCATGCAAATGAGGATAATCAATGGTCATTTGCCTTGTTTGGTCAAAGAGTTATTGCGGTGAATAAAAATGATAAACCGCAAGTTTTTCATACCCATAGTTCTGAACGGTTTGAAGATTTAGGAGGTAGTCCACCGAAAGCAGGATTGGTCAAGGTTTGGGGCCCCTTTGTTTGTTTGATGCAGCTTACAGATCATCCTAATCGTATCCATTGGTCTGGTTTGGAGGATGCAACCCATTGGACAGTTAAGCAGAAGGATTGTGATTTTCAAGATTTTCCGGATGGAGAATACGTTCAAGGGGCAACGGAATCGAGCAATCCCATTATTTTTATGCGTTCTGCGATTTATGCAGGAACTTTTGTTCCGGGTTCTAAGATAGTCTTTACGTTTCAGAAGATTCAAGACAAGCGCGGAGCCCGCAGTGCAGGTTCTATAGCTTGTCGAGGCAGTGATGCTTTTTTTGTGAGTGATGGTGGCTTTTATCAGATGAGTTTTGATGGTCAACTTTTACCAATAGGCTTTGAGAAAGTTGATAGAACGGTTTTTAAAACCTTTGATAAATTTGCTCTTGATGAGATGCAAGGAGTGATAGACCCCGTTGATAACCGGATTTACTGGTCATTAAAGAGAGGCAATAACGAGCAAACGACCTTTGTTTATGATTGGGGATTACAGAAATGGTCGACGCTACAAGGAAAGCCTTTGACGTTGTTTCCAGTATTTACGACAGGTTATACTTTGGAGCAGTTAGATGAGATCTCGATCAATCTTGAGACATTGCCGGCTTCTTTAGACAGTCCCCGTTGGCAAAGTGGGGCTCCTATGCTTGGTGCTTTTGATGAAAACAATCGTCTTGTTATGTTTACAGGGGCGTCCATGGAGGCAACGGTTGTTTCGCAAGAGATGGGGGCACCGGATGGAAGTTTTAACTTTATCACGAAGATGTTTGCAGAAGTTGATACGACGCAAGGTCTTTTAAGTATCGGAGAACGTCGTCTTCGCGATCATCAGACACCGATCACATGGCATAAAGAGAGAGAATGTTCCTATGCTACGGGTGCTTATCATGGTCGTTCGCGCAATCGTTATCACCGCTTTAAATTGCGCATTCCTAAAGATGAATCTTGGACAATGATAATAACGCATTATATATAAAAACACAATAAAGTCAATAGCTTGTGTGTGATTATTTTATATGAATCCACTTAGGAATCCACATTTTTATACGTGATTCATTTGACCATTTTTTATATAAGATTGCCACGTATGAATAGACTATAAAAAGCAAATCATAAAGAAGTTTAAGAAGAAAAAACAACTTCAAAATGTCCTTCAAGCGTTTTAACTTCTTTCGGATTAACAATAATCTTGATATCGTTTCCCAATTTTGCCAAACACTCAAGCATTTTCATTTCACTAATCCCTCGAAATTCTCCACTTAAAAGTTTAGACAATTTGGGTTGCGTCATTTTTAAAAGTTGACTAGCCTGTTTTTGTGTTAAGTTCTTTTCTTTAAGAATTTGACTAATCTTATGAGCAAGTTGCGCTTTGATAAGCATCTCTCTGGAATCAGAAAAGCCAAGATCCGCATAAACATTGGAACTACCGTGAAAAACATTGATCATTTTAATTCCCTTCTAATTGTTCTGCTAACTTGAGACGTTCTTTGATCAGATTAATGTCTGGTTTTGGTGTTGCAATGCCAAGGGTCGATTTTTTCTGAAAACAATGCAACACATAAAGAGATTTTTTATACTGTATCGTATAAACAGCGCGATAAGTTCCTTGAATATCGCGTTCAATAATTTCTAGAACATTGGCAGATCCAAACCCCTTGAGAACCTTAACATTTTCTCCTCTATCTCCTATCTGAGCAAGATAAAGAGCATAACCAATCCTTTGTTGAATAAGATCAGGAAGACTTTTTATATCTTTGAGTGAAGAACCAAGCCATATGATACGTTTTATTTTACTCATGATTATTAATATACCCATATGGGTATATTTTCAAGTGGTTATTTTAATTTTGTGATTTTTTTATAACTATTATTAATAAAATTGACTTGATAAAAATGGTAACAAAAAACCATAATTGTTTATTTGTTTTATGAAAAGCTGCTTTTAAAAACCAATGCTCGTAAATGTAAAAAACCGTTTTGTTATAAGATATTCACTTAATATGCATGTTCTTTTGATTGGATTGTTAAAGCTACCGAGCCTTTATAGGCTCTGTAATTCAAATGAGTGAGTAAAAATTGTATACAACATTTACGTTTCTTTTGATAAGTTTTTATATCTCTCATAGATCGCTTGCAATATGATACGTTTTGTATATATGCATTCATTACTCCATTGTGGATGATTCATTTTAATCATTAGAATAGACATTTGAAAGCCGCGTCATATTAATTGGCACGGCTTTCTTTTTTTAAACTCTCTCTTTTATGATATGTTTTAAACAATGTATCTTATAATGCGTTTATAGCCATTAAAGGCGCCCCCCATGCCGTTCTTTATTCTGTTTTATCAGTTATATTGACAAGCTTATCGCTTTCATAAACCTCACAATTTTTGGGAACCAACCTTACTTTGCTTTTTTATTGATTTTTGCATTGCCATAAGCACGCCCCCAGACCTTGGCATGATATGAAACCTTGGCATTGCCATAAACAGAGCCATAAATCTCACAAGAGCCCCCCACGCTAGCAGAGCCATAGACCTTGCCATAAATTTTTGCACGACCATTAATAACAGCATAATTATAAACCTTTCCATGGCTATAAATGCAAGCCGAGCCAGAAACCTTGGCATGACCATAGACTCTTGCATAACTAAAAACCGCAGCATCATAAGAAACATGCGCATGGTCATAAATATGAGCATCAGCAAAAACGCGGGCAGTGCCACTTACATGAGCATTACCATAAATATTCCCATAAACATGCGCATTGCCATAGACAAAAGCATGGTCATAAATTTTTGCATATTGAGAGATAAAAGCCCTTCCATAGACCTCCGCATTGCCATAGACATGACCACAGACTTGAGAATAATGGCGTATTTTTGCATTTTCATAAACACGGGCATAGCCATAAACCCATGCATTATCATAAACCCAGCAATTGCCATCATGGGATAGGTTAACTTCCTTTTCAATAAAGCCACCTAGATCGCCAGCTTTGATATCATCAAAATCTTTTAAAGCTTTAATGCGATAAAGGTTAATAATATTTCGAGTAAGAGCATGTTTGATTTGTTTAATTTCATTGGTTAATTCATATTTTTTGCACATAAGAATACCCTCACAATCTAATGTGATAAAGATTTGCTAAAATTTGGAATGGAAGAATTTGATTAGAAAGCAGGCGCCCCCCGCACCGCCCGCGTCTTATTTACGCAGCATTATTTTTAATAATCTTTACAACGTGATCGTTTTCATAAATTTCACAATCTTCAGGAATCCCATATGCATAGTAAACGTTTTGTTCAACATATGAATAACCATCTCTTTTTAATCTTGCATTGCCATGGACCAAACCTCTAATGGTGTGATAACCAGTCACTTTTGCATTCCCATAAACAGAACCGTAGACCTTAACATACCCACCCACGCTAGCATTGCCATAGACCTTGCCATAAATTTTTGAAGAGCCACTTACAACAGCATGATTATAAACTACCGCCTTGCTATGAATACGAGCACTTCCTGTTAATTTTGCATTCCCATAAACCCTTGCATGATGATAAACCCAAGCATTATCAGAAAGATGCGCATTGTCATAAACATGAGCATTTGCATAAACGCGGGCGCGTTTACAAACATGCGCATTGCCATACACAAAGCCCATTATAATGGCGTTATTAGAAACCTTGGCATTTTCATAAATATAGGCAGGATTTAAAACAAGAGCTTTATCATAAACCCAGCAATTACCATCATGAGAGAGGTTGCTTTCATTTTCAATAAAGCCGCCTAAATCACCAGCCTTAACATCAGCAAAGTCTCTTAATGCTTTAATGCGATAAAGGGTTTGATTATTAAATACACGTGTCTCATTTGTGAGTGCAAACTTTTTTTGCATGACACAATTCCTTTATAAGAAGATTTAATTTTTGAATGAAATGTTTAAAGAGGGGCGCCCCCGCTGCGCCCGCGCGTCATTTACACAGTTGTAAAAACAATATCACCAGTGATAACAGATTCTTTATAATTGCCACCAATTTTGGTATCACCACCAATCTCAGTATAGCCAATTACCTTGGCATTGCCATAGACATGAGCATCACCATGGACCTTGCCATAAATTTTTGCATTGTCATAAATGCGAGCATCATCATAAACCTCAGCATTCTCAGAAATTAAAGCATTATTGGAAACCCGAGCGCCACCATAGATCTTGCCATAAACCTTAGCATTGTCACAAACACAGCCCCTATCATAAACATGGGCATAACCAGTCACTATAGCATTCCCATAAACCTTGGCTTCTCTATTGACCATAGCAGCGCCACAAACATGGGCATTATCGCAAACCCTAGCGTTATCAAAAACTATAGCATTTTCATAAACATGGGCATTATCATAAACTTGAGAGCTTCCTAAAACACGTGCTTTATCATAAATCTCAGCATTGCCATAAATTCTAGTTTTATCAAGAAACTTGCCATAAATAGTGTCATAAATTTTTGCATTTCCATATACTTTAGCATGTCCGAAAATATCACCATAAACCAATGCGTTCTCATATACTTGCGCATTGCCATAAACCTCAGCTCTAATATGCACGCTAGCATTGCCATAGACCCTTGCATTTTCATAAATTTTTGCAGATCCAGTAATTTTTGCATTGTCATATACATGGGCATTATCGTAAACACGTGCATCCCCATAAACCATGGCATCCCCCCCGACCCAACAATCACCATTATGAGCTAAATTTGCAACCTTATGTATAAAGCCGCCTAGATCACCAGCTTTTATATTAGCAAAATCCCTTAAAGCCTGAATGCGATAAAGAGTATAATCACCAACCTCTATTGTCTCACCTGTAAATTCATATTTTTTTGCAGGCTGTTGCTTATTAACAGAGGCGGTTTCATTTGAAATGGAAGAGATAACGGAGGTGTTTTTTGATATAGTTTTCATAACTAAATCCTATCGATTATACAGTTTTCAATTGACAACCCTATAAGGGCGCCGGGCGTTTGAAAACACGGTCGATAGTCCGTCGTTACACTTTTCTCATAAAGAGTATTGTATGGTGTAACTACACCCGACAAAGCTCTCATATACTAACAAAAGCATAAAAGAAAGTCAGTTTTTATAATAGGATTAGGTTTTATCGCAACCCTTTCGCTATCGATTTAGTGTTTTCAATCACTTGATTATTTATATAACAAAATACGTATTTATTGTCAAATATTATTTTATATTTTTTGATATTTTTTTGTATTTTTTAAATACGTTGTGTATTGATAATATCTTATGCTTATTAATTTCTTCTTTTATATTTATGTGCTTTTAAAGATATATTATGGGCTTTCTTAAACGATTGCGTTATTTTTGAATCTATACATTTATAATATTTAGAAACGCTCTCATCATGCGTATTTTTATCTTTATAACCTATCATGTTTTTTACTAAATGGTTTTTAAAGATTTCTGTTAATTTCTTTTAATAACACATTTGCAACTTAACAGCTTTTTATAGGGACTGTTTTTATAACCAATCCTTTCATTTGCATATGAATATTCAAGTTTACTGTTTTTATGTATTCTCTATAGCTGTTATTTGCTTTATAGCCATGGCATTATTTTTCAGTTTCATAAGAGAAATGATAAATAAGATAATTGTGATTTATAAACCGTTATGAAAACATCTCAATAGAAACTGATAATTATAGAGATCAGCAAAATAGCTTTTAATAGACCGTGTCAGTCTTGTCAGTTCTTTTTAAAGCCTATATTATTTTTTTAAAATGAGTAAAAATTAAAAACATTATATTTTAATAGGTTAATGTCTTTAAAACATAATTCATATCAATTGTACAATCTTTAAAGATAACCAATGATGTGAATTGATTAAAATGTGCTTTATGAAAAGCGTATGAAAGTAAAAACTGATTACGTTATTAAAATCCCTTGTATGAATTTTTATCAGTTTATTTAAATAGATAACCTTATGATTTTAGTGAGTGATTAAAACACGTCTTAAAAAAACATGTGATCCTTTAAAGCCTTTCAAAAGATAGTTTGTAACTCATAAGAAATGCTATCAAGACGTATTTATAGATTAAAGGTTGGTACTTAAAAAAATAATAAGAGTAAAAAGTTATTTTAAAACATATTAAGTGAATTTTCAAAAGA
>NZ_JAQITG010000004.1:0-147117 GCF_028618615.1 Bartonella sp. AU15XJBT | reverse complement strand
TGAAGTAACAAGCCGGCACCATCATTATATTTGCCAGCCCCCAATGTTGCGACAGATCTTGCATTAAGACGGTTCATAAGAGCCATTTTTAATCCTTTCTTATACAAATTTGATCCACACACTCATCTCACTTGTTATGTGCAAATGAGTGGTTTTGATTGATTCAAGATAAGCAGGTTTGAAATGAGAGAATCTTACGTTATTCGAGACTCTCATTCAATATGAATAACGCTAGATTATCATTATAAATCAATATGTTGCCTACAAATGTAGGCGCAACAATTTATAAAAATATCTATTTCAATTGTAATCAAAATATTGAGAATAATTATAAGCATAACATTGATAATATATGATTTTAGTAGTAATTTTGCTGTATTTTTTATACACTGCCGAATGGCATAATCATCGGGAAAAGGTAAATGATATAAAGATTGATAATGTCCATTATTGTTTTGGAAATGAAAAACAGCATGAAAATAATTTATAGATTGTTTCGTAATATCAAAATTATTCAAGGATAGGAAAATGAAGCAGATTTTAAAATTATTAAGCGGCATAGCTCTATTTGTTATTGCTGGATGTTACCCAGAGCAGCCTTCTCGAGCAGCTGTAGATACATGGGAAAAGTCCGGTGCGGATCAACTTGAGGTCAAAAAAGCTCTGTTGGAATGCGGAATGCAACATCTTGATGGTCGTCTTGATACAGAAAAAAGTACAGATGAGAG
This sequence comes from Bartonella sp. AU15XJBT, assembly GCF_028618615.1. Taxonomy (NCBI): domain Bacteria; kingdom Pseudomonadati; phylum Pseudomonadota; class Alphaproteobacteria; order Hyphomicrobiales; family Bartonellaceae; genus Bartonella; species Bartonella sp. AU15XJBT. The sequence goes on along the minus strand of NZ_JAQITG010000004.1, from coordinate 146,389 downwards.
ATTCAATGCAGAGGAGTCTGTGAATGCATGCATGATACGAGCAGGTTTTCAGGACAAACTGGGAAGGGTGAAGTGGTGTGAGAAATATGAAAATCTTCCAATTTGTCAGCCTGATGCTATTATTCCTCAGCGAAGTGTAGAGAGGCGTTTGAATAGTCCTCATTGTGAAGAGCACAAAGAACAACCGGAATGTCAGCCTTAAGTGTTGAGGTTGCTGTAATCAAAAATCCTTACATTCTTGTTTTTGATGGGGGAATTGTTTTTTCAACGTCTATATGCTAGCCGAGGGCTTTCTTGCATGTGAGCCAATATTAGCAGGCTTATCAGTTTTTCTATTGTAAATATTGAAGGAGGGGGAAATGAAGAAAATATTGAAATTATTGAGTGCTATAATTTTATTAAGCTCTGCTGGATGTATTAGTAAACCTCCCCCATCGACTTTGGCATTATGGGAAAAGCCCGGTGTCAATAAGTCTGTGGTTCAACAAGCACTGTCGAAATGTGGCTGGAAACCAATCTACGCTTCTTCTGAAAATATGGATTCGCGTGCAAGTGAGTTTGCAGCAGTTTATGAGTGTATGACTAAAGCAGGTTATCGATACAAATTGCAAGATTCAAAGGGAATCTATTTTTCAGCAGCGCCGCGAAGTGATTCATTTTTAGTCAATTTAATGGTAGCAGGGTATCAGCAGGTTATGGACAATGATACTTTTGGTGTAACCAATTCGACAAAACAAGAGCGAGATTTGATGTTGCGTCTTGAGAATGATAAAAAACGCCAGAGAATAAAAAAAGCTTTGAAAAAGTGAAATATTCATTTTTAAAGCAATAATTGAATGAAAAATATTATGGAGGAATGGGAGAGAAATACAGCTCTTTTTCCTCCTGATAGACTGGTATTCATCGGCTCTAAGAATGCAATAATGTTATTGTCAGATGATAATATCGGGGAATGTTTATAAATTTATTCAATATAAAAAGTGGCAGAAAATAGCTTTGTTAAAATATCTAATTTAATGACAATAAGCAGATTACTTTCATAGAACTGATTTTGATGAAATTTGATTTTTGTGCTTTTCAATTTCAGGATAGTGAGTGTTTCACTGTATTTTAGTTTTTATCTGAAGATTAAAAATGTTATACAGGTGACTTTGATGTAAATAGCTTTTCATTTTATAATCTTTTTTGAGATGATATCTTCTAAAGTATTTCATTGATTCATTTAAACCCATTGATGATAGGGCTTAAGAGAAATTTTGTTTGTTTATTTAATTTTTTTGCTAGATAGCTGGCACCTTTAATGTAGGATTTTTTTTTACATTTAGCTTATATTTCAGTAAGTTTTTCTTCAGGGGTTTGTTGTGGGTGCAGAAATGATGCGGTTATAGATTTTACTGTATTTCATTGTGTGATATTTTTATTAACATATTTTGGTCGTTTGAATCTTAAAAATTATTCTCATTTTGTTGTATTTTTATTTTTGAGAAATGAGATAAATTAAATATTATATCTCTCCAAAATTTACATTTCTTTGCGTTTTTTTTGAGCCTAAATTTTCTGGTGCTTTATGTTTCACATTTTTGTGGATGAATCTTTAAAGAGATCGTCATCCTCAATGATATTTTTAAATTGTTTGTTCTTTCTTTACATAAAATACAAAACCTATTATTAAATGCTTTCATTTATCAGAAAAATAATAAAATAACTTTGTTTATTTTATTCTTATTGTATTTAATTTTCAGTTTATTGTTTTGCTAGCATTTTTTGTTTTTGTTGGAAAAAGAAAGTTTTGAAAAGCAATGATAATCAAAGTATCTAATAATCGCTTTTATTCGTGTGTTTTTACAGCAGCTATTTTTTCTTTTTCGTTAAACATAAATATTGAGGCACATTCTCGCTCATTTGTATCACTGTCATGTGATGAAAACAAATTACCCTATGAATGCAGTGATGGTGCAAAGCATACAATTAGCGATAAAATATATAAATTCACGGCACCTGTTAAATCAAATAATGAGGAGGAGAGTTCTATCAATTTGTCTGCTGCTATAGGTGTACAGGAGCCCAATACAGTTATTCAGGCAATACGTATAGAGGTTGAAGGTACTGCAGGTATAGAAGATCTTTATGGTGCTGTTGTATCAAAAGGGGGAAAAATTATCTTGAGCGATTCCGCTTTAAAAAATGTGTCAATAGGTCTTAAAGCTGATGGTGGAATAATTGAGGTCAATCGTGGAAAAATTGAAGCTACTCAGGTTGCTGCTTATGCAGAGAAGGTAGGGACATCTGTTACGTTAACGAATACAAAAATTAAAGTGGAGGGTCAGGGTATTGGTCAAGAGAGCGCTCTTTTTGTTAATGCTGATGCGGATATTCAGATGAAAGGAGGATTTATTGATGTGAATGATGCCGCTGCGCTTTATGTGGGGAGAGGGGGGCGTGCAACTTTAGATAATGTTACCATTACTTCAAAACGTCAAAAAACAAAAGATAGAGAAAATACAAATGAAAAAACTGCATATACAGTTTTCAATGTAAAACAGCAGGGTTCTGTTTATTTAAAAAATACGAATATTGTTTCTACGGATGTTGATGTTTTAACGGTTGGACAAGATTTTAACACACAATCTGGGGACGTTTGGGAAGGAAATGTTTTAATTTCGCGGGTTAATATTGAAGATTCAACAATTAAAGCAAAAGGGAACAAACATGGTATGAATTTTGAAATGGGAGGGGAGAATAATACGTATGGACAGGGACTTGTTTTTTTGAAAAGGACGGTTTTTGAGGTTCCAGCTGGAACAGCTATTCATAGTCATAACAGTCGGAGTTATATTGGAGTAACAGAAGGCACAAAAATTTCTGGTGATTTATTATTAACAGCTGAAAAAGGGGGGAGTGTGGCAGTTTTGGCTGATTCTTCTTCATTGATAGGAGGGACTCGTGTTGATGATGATTCTATTGCTGAGCTTTATTTGACAAGAGGATCAAAGTGGTTTTTGACAAGAGGAAGAGAGATAGATTCGCACGTTGCAAATCGTACAAGTTCGTTTATTTCATTTATAAAACTTTCTGATAGTTTTATTGCTTTTGAAACGCCAATATTGCACGAGTATCAGACGCTTTATATTGGGAAGGGGGAAAAAGAAGTTTATAGTGCACAAGATAGGGCGGATATTTATCTCAATACACATCTCAGGAGTGATGGTTTGCTTGATCATACAAAGACCGATCGGCTTTTGATACAGGGTGATGTTTCTGGGAAAACGACAGTTTATGTGCAATTTGTTGTAGAAAATCAGGGGGAAATAGCAACGGGTGAAAATGCTCATAGTATTTCACTTATTCAGGTTTCTGGAAAAGCAGCAGAAGATTCTTTTCAGTTAAATCATGCTTATATTGCATTAGAGGGCTCGCCTTACCAGTATTATCTTAATGGCTATGGTCCAACTTCTTCTCTTGGACAAGCAAAAACTTCTCAAAGATTGGTTGAAGGAGAGGGAGATTTTTGGGATTTCCGCCTTGAAAGTAAATATATTCAGCCTGCTTTAGGGACGTCTGTTATTCCTCATTCTGAGTTAAAGATTAGGGAAGTTGTTCCACAAGTCCCGACCTATCTTCTGTTACAAAATGCTTTGTTTCATGTGGGGATCATCAATATCAGTAATCAACAAAAGCAGTTGCAAGCGAAGCATTCTATTTCTCGTAAGTTATTAGAAGCTGAAGGGAATTTTGCTTTATCTGTTCGTGGTTATGGTGGGAGTTATCGTTATGTCTCAGATCTTTCTGCCTTTGAATATGGGTATGATGGTAGTGTTGATTATAACGCTATAGAAACAGATATTTTACTCAAAACAATAGAGAGGGCACATAGTACGACATCTTTTGGGATTATGGGAACCTATGGAAAGCTTTCCTTACAACCTTGTGATGTAGAACAAAGTCAAAAAAGTTCGTTTAATAAATGGTCATTTACGACATACGGTAGTGTGGAACACAATACTGGTTTTTATGTAGACGGTCTTTTATCTTATGGTTTTTTTAAAGGGGATGTTCTTACGTATGCTAGGGGTAAGACGGCGACATTAAAAGCAAATCCTCTGAATGTTTCGTTATCTGCTGGTAAAGTGTTTATGACAGGACATGAGGATCTTATTTTTGATCCGCAGATTCAGATTATTTATCAACACCTTCAATTTGATAAGTTTCGTGATATTGATGGATTTGATGTTGAGATGAAAAAAGGGGATCAGTGGTTGATGCGTATTGGAGGATATTTAAGTAAAACATTTACAGCATCTGAAAAGGATCGTATCATTTCTTTTAAGGGCAATATTCATTTTGCACATCGTTTTGGTGAAAAACAATTTGCTCACCTAAAAGATGTTTTCCAGTTAGGTGCTTTTGGTTCTTCTTTAGAAACAGGTTTGGGTATTAATGCGCAATTTCCCTCTAAAGTTACACTTTACAGTGATCTTAGCTATCAGCATAAGCTAACCAAGGCAGGTTTTTCTGGCGTGCGTTTTTCTGGTGGATTACGTTATCATTTTTAATAATTTTTTATTAAAAATAATCCATGTGTTTTGATAAATATAAAAGGATCACGTTGTTTTGAATTTTTTGTCTCATTGATAAGGGGCTCGAATGCTTCGAAAAGAATGTGTCAATGAAACTCTAAATTTGTTTGTGTTGTTTTGGCTACCAAGATATTGATTTTTAATTGAGAGCTTTTGCTGTTAAGCAAAGGTGGATGATGCGTAAAATGCACCATTTCGTATTTTTTGTGAAGTGCACTTTTCTGCTTTGCATTATATTCTGTGAGGAATATCTTAAAAATATGTGAGAGTATATGTTTCTCTTTTTAGATGGAAAGTGTGCAGGGTTGTGGGTGAATTATCGCTATCAAATTCAATATCTTCAGTTTTTAAATCGAAATAAATTCTTTCAAAAACTAGAAGCTGTTGTTGAATATATGAACAAGATCATTGTTTTGTTTGTTAAATAGATAGAAATATAATTCTTAAATCAGGGGGGGGAGGGTCTTTTTTTTCTGTTGAAGCGTGGAGAGAAGAGGATGATCATGTCGAAAAAGCCGATTATAGGTCGTCATTGTTTCTAATATAGAAATATTAAAGAGTTTCTATTAAAATGCGCTGTAAAAATAGGTTATAGTTTTTCCAATCCTTTAGATTCTGAAATATGCATCTTTAATAAAAAAGTGTTTGCGAAATTTTAGAAAATCGCCTTGTGATTTCGTCTGTATCGATGGAATTTATATCAAAGTTGAGGGGCGGTAGAAATATCTTTATCGGACTATTGATAAACATAGTGTTTCCATAGGATGCTTAAGGTGTCATCGAGCCATTTATGGTAATTGCGTGCTTCTTCGTTTGAGTTATGAACAGAGAAAATAAAACCAGGATATCCACCAAATGCTGGTGGAGGTGGTGAAATATGATTAGGTTCAAAGAAAATTATAGTTTTGGTGGTTTGAGGATGCTGTGCAACCTTATCTAGACCTAAAAATCCAGAAAACCGTCCATGACCACGAAGAGGAATAATGTAATTTGCAGCCACTTTTTTAGCTGGGAGTATATCGGGAAGGGTAGGGTTTTGTTCAGCTAAAGCAGCTTTCATACAGAGTTTTGCAAATGGAACCCCTGTACCTTGCTCAACAATAAAATGGGAGACACCTGATCCACCTATACGAGCACCGATCTCAATTATATAAGGTAAATTATTAGCATCTAGACGTAGCTCTACATGGGCTGCACCCATATTTATACCAAGAGCTTTAACGCCCGAGCATGCAACCTCACATAAAGCAATAATTAAAGGATCATCTCTATCACAGCGTTGACGATAAATTGTTTCCTCAAACCATGGTCCTTCAGGTTGTCCTTTGTCGCCAACGGCTAAAACATGCACACCTGCTGTATCTATAAAGCATTCTACGACAAATTCTTTTCCTGGCAAATACTGTTCTACGACTAAACCTAAAGGTTTATTTGTATTGTTAAAACGTGCCATGTCTTTATGCTGAACATTCCATACCGCTTTGACGAGATCAGGAAGTTCGGTGGAATTTTTAGCTAACATTACACCTGTACTCGCCCATCCAGAGACGGGTTTAATAACGAGCGGATAATCCAAGGCATGTACTTGTGATAGGTCTTCTGGATTATCTATATAAAAAAATCTTGGCGTTCTAAGCCCTGCTTTAGCAAAAGCTTGACGCATGAGATATTTGTTTCTGGTTAATGCTGCTACTTCTGGTTCAATACTTGGAGTATTGATTTTTTTTGCAGCCAAAGCTGTCCACAGAATGGCTTCTTCGCGAAGGGTCATAACCCCACGAATATTGCGTTCTTTTACACCTGCTGAAAAAGTATCTAAAGCCGCCTCTGGATTATCAAAAACAGGAAGTTGCCAAGTTGAAGTTACTGCTTCGGGGTGTTGAGAGGGAACGCTTTCAGCGGTATCATAGATCATGACTAATTCAATATTAGCTGCTTGTGCTGCTTCAAATATAAATGGTAATTTTGCATTGCGCTGGCAAACTAACGCGAGTTTTTTCATTTTGGTTCCTCATTAAATTTGGAATTTTGAGAATGGCGTTTCTGTTGCCATGTAGATACCTTTGATGCATCTATAAATAGTAGTGTCATCCCTATAACAACTATAATCATAGCAATTATTTTGATAATATTAAGAGAAGGGTTAAAGCCAATTATCCATTCACATGCAACTACTGCAAAAGGGGATAATACGCCGATAGTATTGGCGTATAATACGCCTCCTTCGGCTAAAACTTTTTGATATAATACGTAAACTGGTGCCGAGCAAACAGTTCCTAAAATCAATATTTTAAATATATCTTCTAACTTAAGATAGAAGAGTGGGGCAGGATCAAAAATAAATAATGGTATAAATGATGCTGCAGAAATTGTCGTGATCCAAGCCAGTGAGGTGAGCAAAGGTAAATTTTTAAGATAACGTTTAGACAATAAACCATAAGCAGAGTAAGAAAGCGCTGCTGTTAAAGCAAGAGCTATTCCTATTAGGCTGTAATATCCACCCTCTGCACTGTTTATATTAAATGCTATAGCCGCTACACTGACAATGATCATACCGATAAGTTTTAACCATGAGAACGTAAGGCTATTCGTCAGTGCACCCAATATGTAGGTAATACCTGGAATAGTAGCGAGCACCATAGTTAAATCACTGGCTTTGAGTGATTTTAATGCACCAAAACTGCATACAAAATACAGCGAGAATCCTAACACTGAAAGAATTAAAAAAGAAGGTATCATGGAAAGCAATGGTAGGGATCTGAAAACAGCTTTCTCACGAAATACTGCAATCAGCCACAAGGTGGCAGCGGTGGCAAACAACCTAAGTCCAACCGCATGCATGACTGGTATATTGCTAACCAAATTTTTAGATAATAACCAACTTATGGAAAACAATGCTAGAATGGCAAAAGTAAATAGGAATAACCGTCCTTTTAAGAAACTCAATGATTTAATCCCCCAATAACTCGCTGTGCATAAGATGAAGTTGAAAAATTAAATCTTGACTGTGAAGTTTGCGGCTTTCCAAGATTATTTTGGATATAATCTTTAGCTCCTGCCAAATAAGCGTCATCATCTAATGTTTCAAGTGCTTCTATATCTGTAATTGCCAGTGATATTACTTGCTTAAGAGGCTCTAAGTCAAATTGAATATAACCTTGATCTCTTTCAATTAATGTTTTGTTACGTATCAATATTTCAAGAAGCAAGATATGAGAAAAACAAATTCTTTAAAAAAATTATTCTAACAACTGTTTTTAGAATATATAGACAAAATCGTTGTTTTGTTTGTTCAATAAAGGATATATTTTAAAATCAAATTTGGATTTGTAAGCTTTTTTTCTTTCTTTAGGATAGGGAAAGAAGTCGATTTAACCTTAATCAGATATATAGAGCTTTGAAAAGCCGTCATTTTTTGAAATATCAGAGGTGAAACAATATGCGTGAAATTTTGAATCGTTTTGATAGACCCTTAAATGAAAATAGTTCTGTTCAGAAGACTCAAAATCTTTTACGCCAACCACACCCCAAACGGTTTTATAGGGAAGTGAAAATTTCTTGTGAGGAGGGTGGCTTTACGATTTTATTGGATGAACGTCCTGTTAAAACGCCTGCAAAGCGCCATTTTCTGGTGCCAACGGAAGTATTTGCTGAATTCATTGCTCACGAGTTTGAGAGCCAAAAGCACGTTGTTGATCCAACAAAAATGCCAATGACGCGTCTGGTGAATACTGTTATTGATGGTATCGCTGATGATATGCAGGTTGTTTTTGAAGATTTATTGCGTTTCGTTGCCTGTGATATGATCTTTTATCGCGCACAAACTCCTAAAGAGTTGGTGCAAAAACAATCTGAAAAATGGGATCCTTTATTAGATTGGGCAGAAGAAAAACTGGGTGCAAGGTTTTATTTGACAGAAGGGCTGATGCATGTGGAACAATCACCAGAAGCACTTCAAGCTGTGAGTCATTATTTGCGTAGCGTTGAGTCTCCTTATATGCTTGCTGCACTTCATATGATGACAACCTTAACGGGATCTGCTCTTATTGCTCTTGCTGTTGCTGCGGGAAAAATTGATGCGGATCATGCTTGGTCTATTGCCCATTTAGATGAAGATTGGATGATGGAACAATGGGGAACGGATAAAGAGACAATAGCACGCCGTGCTCACAAAAAAGTTGAGTTTAAGGCTGCTGCTACAATTGTTACAACCTGTTTATAAGTTTTCTTTTTCCCCTACAGTATTTTCGTAATTTTTTGAGGATTAATTTTCACTTTTTCAAGTCCAGGAAATACTTCATCGATTATATTTAAGATTGCTTCGTCATTAGCTTGGATAAAATACCATTGGTTATTATGAAGAAGAGCAATAATTTCAGTTTGAATAGAGCATTTTTTTCCAGCATTTGTTGTGGTTACAAGCTCTACGGGTATAACAAAATAAGGAATGCCATTACCAAGTGTACCTTCACGTTTCTGTTTTTGGTCAATGTGGATACTTTCAATCTTATAATTTTCTGCCAACTGTTCGATTTGGCTTTTCATGATTTGCCGAAATTGTGATTGACTAAGATTTTTTTGGGCGGTTAAGCTGTTGATGATTTCGGGAGGGATAGCATTTAAGATGGCATTTGCATCAGCATTTTTAAGTGCTTCACTATAAGCAGATGTTGCTTTCTCAAGGGCAATGAGTTTGGGGTTTGTAATTGTATGTGCTTGCGTTGTTGATGTGATAAGGGCAATGCGTAAAAAAATGGAAACGAGAAAACAAATTCGCAGCATTAGAAACCTTGTTAATTCATTTGAAGAGATTCAAAATGATTATAAAGGAAAAGTAGATAAGCAAAAAGCCTCTTGCACTCTTGCATGAGAAGAATATCCACAAAAATGGAGGCTTTTACCTCCATTTTAAAAATCAAAAAAATGCATATGATTGTTTAAACAGAATAGTACATATCAAATTCAACAGGATGGGGCGTTGTTTCGTAACGCAAGACTTCTTGCATCTTTACTTGAATGAAGGAATTAATCTGATCATCATCAAAAACATCGCCAGCTTTAAGAAAGCCACGATCTTTGTCGAGTGCTTCAAGTGCTTCACGTAGATTTCCTGAAACGGTAGGGATTTCTTTGAGTTCTTTTAAGGGAAGATCATAAAGATCTTTATCCATAGCATGTCCAGGGTGAATTTTGTTTTTGATTCCATCAAGACCAGCCATTAAGAGGGCTGCAAATGCCAAATAGGGATTTGCTGTTGGGTCTGGAAAACGAACTTCTACGCGTTTTGAATTTGGCGAAGAACTCATTGGAATACGGCAAGATGCAGAACGATTACGTGCCGAATAAGCAAGAAGAACAGGCGCTTCATAACCAGGAACCAAACGCTTATAGGAGTTTGTGGATGGATTGGTAAAGGCGTTAATTGCTTTTGCGTGCTTAATGACACCACCGATAAAAAATAAACAGGTTTCTGAGAGTCCGGCATATTCATTTCCCGCAAAAATTGGTTTGCCATCTTTCCAAATAGACATGTGAACATGCATACCTGAGCCATTGTCCCCAAAAACCGGTTTTGGCATGAAAGTTGCTGTTTTTCCATAGCTATTTGCTATTTGATGCACAACATATTTAAAAATTTGCATCTTATCAGCTTCACGAACGAGCGTATCAAAACGAATACCTAATTCATGTTGACCCGCTGCCACTTCGTGATGGTGTTTTTCCACTTGTACGCCCATATCTTTGAGTGCTGTGAGCATTTCAGAACGCATATCTTGGCAGGAATCAATCGGCGGGACGGGAAGATAGCCTCCCTTTATTCGTGGGCGATGTCCGAGATTACCTGTTTCATATTCCGTATCATCATTGGAGGGAAGTTCACTTGAATCGAGTTTAAACCCGGTGTTGTAAGGGTCCGTTTTATAGCGCACATCATCAAAGATAAAAAATTCTGCTTCTGGACCTATATTGATTGTATCGCCAATGCCTAAAGATTTCATATAAACCTCAGCTCTTTTGGCGATAGAACGAGGATCCCTACGATAAAATTCACCAGAGACAGGATCAAGGATATCACAAAATATGACCAAAGTAGACTGAGCAAAAAAAGGATCAATATGCGCTGTTTGGGGATCAGGCATTAAAACCATGTCAGATTCATTAATTGTTTTCCAACCAGCAATTGAAGAACCATCAAACATAACACCATCACTAAAGGTATCCTCGCTGATCTCCGCAATATCCATTGTAATGTGATGCAATTTTCCTCGTGGATCAGTAAAACGTAAATCAACAAAACGGATTTCGTTGTCTGCAATCTGTTTGATAATATCTGATGCGGTTGTCATATTCAATTTCCTTAATATGGCGTTGAGGGTGATAAAAGGTGAATTTTTCGTTGTTTATTCAAAGAGCATCGATCCCAGTTTCGTCAGTGCCTATACGAATGGCATCATCAATGGAAAAGACAAATATCTTTCCATCTCCTATATGTTTTGTTTGCGCTGCTTTACGTATTGCATCAACAGTTTGTTCCAGTTTTTCATCGGATACAACAATTTCAATTTTCACTTTAGGTAGAAAGTCAACAACATATTTCGTACCACGATAAAGTTCTGTATGTTCCCTTTGACGACCAAAACCTTTTGCTTCTGTTACTGTAATACCATGTAGTCCAATTTTTTGAAGCGCTTCTTTTACTTCATCAAGTTTGAAAGGTTTTATAATGGCTTCAATTTTTTTCATGCTGAAATTATCTCCAACGTTATTTTGTCTTTTTAGACTGCATCACATTATATTGACAACTGTAAGATGTCCAACAGATACTTTGTGCACAAAAAGTCGAAAACAATAATATTCTATACTCTTGGACGAGAGTTTTTTGTAGAATAAAGTGCAATGCTGTTGTTTTGGAAAAAAATCTTACACTTTTGTACAGAATAAAAATAATATAATAAGAGAGTTTTGTTTCTTTTTTTTGAATAATATGTTGATTTATAAGGATAATTATACTTTTATCATATTGAATAAGAAACTCTAATAGCGTGAGATTTTCTCATTTTAGATTTTTTTATCGTCAATCAATCAAAACGATACCTTTGTATATCCTAATCGTACGAATGTGTGGATAAAAATGGTGAAGAGAGATATAAAAAATGCCTATAATAGATGGCTTTTCAAAGGCAAGGGCTTTGGGGTAGCAATGGGGACTGGCAAATATTGGCCAATATCATGATAGTGGGATTTTCTCCATCACTAAGTATAGAGATGCTGGTGTACAATAATGGATATACCATTCACGGGGGATGTCATGAAATGGGCTTGGAAGCATTGAGAAATAAAACAAGCGTCTGGAATTAGCAACGCAAATATATTCCGTTTGGGACGTTCTGTCCCTTCATGAGAGGAGGTAATCTTATTCAAAGAACGCTATAAACAAAAGCGTGAAGCAATGCGCAATCTTTATTATAAGATCTTATTGCGCTTTATTATAAGATCTTATTGCGGATGCTTTTGAAAGTCATCAAGATAAGAATTAAAAGGAGCTGGTAAAGATGGAATTTTTTATACCTTTAAAACTTTGTATTCTTCCCAAATTAAACTGTCTGATCGTTTCAGATATAAGTCAAACAGAGAAGAGATATACAATTATGCGTGCGTTCCTATTTGGCAATACGAAAACTGAAACAGCTTATTAAAGTGCGAAATCGTTTCAGTCTTGTCTCAAACGTGCTGCTGCACTGGAATGAGAGGTTAATTTACAGACAACAATAAAAGTACAGGCTTTGTTCGTATTGCTGTATTTTACAAGGGTTCGTCTTTTTAAGAGTTAGAATTGTAGAGAGATTGGCGCAGTAAAACATCTTTTAGAAATTTTCCCGTATAGGACGCGGGAACTTTAATAATATCTTCAGGGCGTCCAATTGCAACGATTTCACCACCGCGATCTCCACCTTCTGGACCTAAATCAATAATCCAGTCGGCTGTCTTGATGACGTCAAGGTTATGTTCAATGACGATAACGGTGTTGCCTTGCTCGACCAGTTCATGGAGCACTTCAAGAAGTTTGGAAATGTCATGAAAATGTAAACCTGTTGTCGGTTCATCCAAAATATAAAGTGTACGTCCCGTTGTTTTACGTGAAAGTTCTTTTGCAAGTTTTACACGTTGCGCTTCACCACCAGAAAGCGTGGTTGCTTGCTGTCCTACTTTTATGTATCCCAATCCCACTTTAATGAGGGTCTCCATTTTATTACGAATAGCGGGAACAGCGTGGAAAAATTCCTCTGCTTTTTCGATTGTCATATCCAAAATATCGGCGATAGACTGCTCTTTGAATTTTATTTCTAGTGTTTCTCGATTATAGCGTTTTCCTTTACAGACATCACAAGTCACATAGACATCCGGTAAAAAGTGCATTTCAATTTTGATGACTCCATCACCTTGACAGGCTTCGCAGCGCCCTCCTTTAACATTAAATGAAAAACGCCCTGCTTTATAACCACGGGCTTTTGATTCTGGAAGTTCGGCAAACCAGTCACGAATTGGTGTAAACGTGCCCGTATAGGTTGCGGGATTAGAGCGTGGGGTGCGTCCAATGGGGGACTGGTTGATATCGATGACTTTATCAAGAAATTCTAATCCTTCGATTTTATCATAGCTGGCAGGGCTGTGATGACTGCCCATGATCTGATGTGATGCTGCTTTGAAAAGCGTTTCAATAAGAAATGTTGATTTTCCTCCTCCGGAAACACCGGTTATACATGTGAAGGTTCCAAGAGGAATATTCGCACTGATATTTTTAAGGTTATTGCCTTTGGCACCGATGACCTTAAGAGTTTTCGATTTTGATATTTTGCGTCGCTCAGTCGGTATTCTAACAGCCATTTTTCCTGAAAGATATTGTCCTGTGAGAGAGGCTGGATTTTCTATAATTTCTTGCGGTGTTCCTTGCGCTATGATTTTACCACCATGAACACCTGCAGCAGGGCCCATATCGACAACATGGTCTGCCGTGAGAATAGCGTCTTCATCATGTTCAACGACAATGACTGTATTGCCAAGATCGCGCAAATGGCGTAGCATTTCCAAAAGACGTTCATTATCACGTTGATGTAAACCGATGGATGGTTCATCTAAAATATAAAGGACGCCTGTAAGACCAGAACCAATCTGGGAGGCTAATCGAATGCGTTGGCTTTCTCCCCCTGAAAGGGTCCCTGAATTTCGAGATAAGGTAAGATATTCCAATCCTACATGATTTAAAAAAGCGAGGCGTTCGCGAATTTCTTTTAAAATACGTACTGCGATATTACGTTGTTTTTCTGTGAGATATTGATGGATATTGGCAAACCAATCATCTGCTTTTAGAATAGAAAGGTCTGATATTTGCCCAATATGCATCTCATGGATTTTTACAGCAAGTGCCTCTGGTTTTAAACGATAACCTTGACAGGCTGAGCAAGGTGAAGAAGACATATAACGCTCAATTTCTTCACGGGACCAAGCAGAATCTGTTTCTTTCCAGCGCCTCTCCATATTGGGGATGATTCCTTCAAAAGGTTGAGTCATTTTATGTGAACGAGAATCATTTGTGTAGATAAAGGAGATTTCATTTTTTTTTGTACCGTAGAGAATAGCTTGTTGTGCTTCATCAGAGAGTTCACACCACTGGTTTGTGAGTTTGAAACCGTAAGCTTTTCCTAATGCTTCTAAGGTTTGGCTATAATAAAGTGAATCTGATTTAGCCCAAGGTGCAATAGCTCCCTCTTTTAAGGTAAGATTTTTATTGGGCACAATTTTCAGTGGATCCATTGCCTTTTTGATGCCCAGCCCATCGCAAAGAGGACAGGCTCCAAAAGGATTATTGAACGAAAAAAGGCGTGGTTCAATTTCAGGGATAGAGAAACCCGAGACAGGGCAGGAAAACTTTTCTGAAAAAAGAAGCCGTTTGTGTGTGTCATTTTTTGACTTATGAGCAGATTCTTTTGTTGTTTCTTTTTGTGCCAAGGGTTGGTCTGCCATTTCAACAATGGCAAGTCCATTTGCCAGCTGTAAACAGGTTTCTATACTATCAGCCAAGCGAGAGGAGATATCCTTTTGTACAACAATGCGGTCTACCACAACATCGATGTCGTGTTTATACTTTTTATCAAGAGGTGGAATATCAGGGATCTCATAGAATTTCCCATCAACTTTAGCGCGTTGAAAACCTTTTTTTAAAAGCTCGGTTAGCTCTCTTTTATATTCACCCTTTCGTCCTCGCACAAGAGGTGCCATAATAAAAATTCGTGTACCTTCTTGTAAGGACATAATTTGATCCACCATTTGGCTTACCGTTTGGCTTTCGATAGGGAGGCCTGTAGCAGGGGAATGAGGAATACCAATACGTGCAAAAAGGAGACGCATATAGTCGTGGATTTCAGTGACAGTGCCGACCGTTGAACGAGGATTGCGGCTGGTTGTTTTTTGTTCAATGGAGATGGCTGGGGAAAGGCCATCGATACGGTCTACATCGGGTTTTTGCATGACTTCGAGAAATTGGCGTGCATAAGCCGAGAGGCTTTCGACATAGCGGCGTTGTCCTTCAGCGTAAATTGTATCAAAAGCTAAAGATGATTTCCCTGATCCAGAAAGTCCTGTGATAACAATGAGTTTATCACGAGGTAGATCGAGATCAATATTTTTAAGGTTATGCTCACGTGCACCGCGAATGGAGATATATTTTTGATGAGTCATATTTTATCCTTGGCATATGTGACAAAAATTGAACCTATAAAATGGAATAAAACTGTTTTTTTAGAATTACAATGTGCTTAACTACTTTAACGCAGAAAGAAGGTATAAGTTTTGTGGAAAGAAAAATACAAATGAGTAGCTTTTTATTCTCTACTGATGGAATAAACTATGCGTTGTTATCATATTTTGTTATAATTACGCAGATCCAATATTGGGAAAGGATAACAATATCCATATTGAAGATCAATTACAGATGTGTAAATTGAAGGTCAAGATGGTTATAACTGTTATATAACAGACTATTTTACGAATTAAAATTTTGGAGTTTATGCGATGGCTGGTAGCCTTAATAAAGTTATTTTGATTGGTAATCTCGGGTCAGATCCTGAAATCCGCCGTTTGAATTCTGGAGATCAAGTAGCAAATTTGCGTATTGCTACTTCGGAAAGTTGGCGTGATCGGAATACAAATGAGCGAAAAGAGCGCACCGAGTGGCATAATATTGTTATTTTCAATGAGAACCTTGTCAAAGTTGCAGAGCAATATTTAAAAAAGGGGAGCAAAATTTATATTGAGGGGCAGTTACAGACACGGAAATGGCAAGATCAAAATGGAAATGATCGTTATACAACAGAGGTTGTTTTGCAAAAATACCGTGGTGAATTACAAATGCTTGATGGGCGTGGGGGAGCTAGTGGGGAGCACGGAGCAGGTCAAGGGGGCAGTTACAGTGGTGGCTTTGCGGATAGTAGCTCAAATCAGAGAAGTACTTTTGGTCAAAATAATAGCCAAGTGGGAGAAAGTTTTTCTCACAAATTAGATGATGACGTACCTTTCTAAGAGTCTTTAAATTTACAGTATTACGATTTCTTTATGGTTTGTTTGTTTCAGATTTTTGAAGTTTAGCGGAGTGGAAACTGTTTATTATTATTGGTAATTTTTAATATAAATTAATAACATCTTGAAAAATATTGTTAAATTTCTTTTTTGTTATGGGAGAGAAATTAGCCTTTTGGTGTATTTTTCGATATAAACAAAGTAAAATGATTCTTTTTTGAAAGTTTTGAAATTGTGACCGATCTTACTCCACAACCAGAACGTGATGTGCTGACCGGTATTGAACCAATCAGTATTATTGATGAAATGCAACGCTCTTATCTCGATTATGCGATGAGTGTAATTGTTTCACGTGCACTCCCTGATGTCCGTGATGGTCTTAAACCTGTTCATCGACGTATCCTTCATGCTATGAATGAGATGGGGCTCGTTTTTAATAAGCCGTATCGTAAATCTGCTGGTGTTGTTGGGGAGGTTATGGGAAAATTCCATCCCCATGGTGATGCTTCGATTTATGATGCTTTGGTGCGTATGGCGCAGGATTTTTCTTTGAGAAATCCATTGATTGATGGACAAGGAAATTTTGGTTCCGTTGATGGTGATCCTCCTGCGGCAATGCGCTATACAGAGTGTCGTTTAGAAAAAGTTTCAGAAGAGCTTTTAGCTGATATTGATAAAGATACTGTTGATTTTCAGGATAATTATGATGGGCGTGAACGTGAACCGGTTGTCTTACCAGCGCGTTTTCCCAATCTTTTGGTTAACGGATCGGGGGGCATTGCTGTGGGAATGGCAACCAATATTCCGCCTCATAATCTTGGTGAAGTTGTTGATGGTTGTATCGCTCTAATTGATAATCCCAATATCACCCTCGATCAAATAATTGAAATTATTCCTGGTCCAGATTTCCCTACAGGAGGGATTATCCTCGGTCATTCTGGTGTTCGTTCAGCTTATGAAACAGGGCGTGGCTCAGTCATTATGCGTGCTAAAGTTGATATTGAAGAAATTCGCAGTGGTCGACAGGCAATTATTGTCAGTGAAATTCCTTATCAGGTTAATAAGGCAACGATGATTGAGAAAATGGCCGAATTGGTGCGTGATAAGCGCATTGAAGGAATCTCTGATTTGCGTGACGAATCTGATCGTGATGGATATCGTGTCGTTATTGAATTGAAGAAAGATGTTGTTGCGGAAGTTGTTTTAAACCAATTATATCGTTATACGCCGCTGCAAACTTCTTTTGGTTGTAATATGGTTGCGTTGAACGGGGGAAAACCTGAACAAATGACGTTGCTTGATATGCTTCGTGCATTTGTTTCTTTCCGTGAAGAGGTTGTTAGTCGGCGAACAAAATATCTTTTACGTAAAGCGCGTGAGCGGGCCCATGTTTTGGTTGGTCTTGCCCTTGCAGTTGCTAATATTGATGAAATTATAGCACTTATTCGCAAAGCTCCTGATCCGCAGACAGCACGTACCCAATTAATGGAGCGTCGCTGGCCAGCGATGGATGTCGCACCTTTGATTAAACTTATTGATGATCCCCGTCATATTATTCATGAGGATGGTACTTATAATCTCTCTGAAGAACAGGCGCGTGCTATTTTAGAATTGCGTTTGCAACGGTTGACAGCTCTTGGGCGTGATGAAATCGCTGATGAATTGAATAAAATTGGCGTGGATATTGCTGATTATCTTGATATCTTGGCATCGCGTGTACGCATTATGTGTATTGTTAAGGATGAGCTGGGTGCTCTTCGTGAGGAATTTGCAACGCCGCGACGTACCGTCTTTGGTTTTGGTAGCGCTGAGATGGAGAGTGAAGATCTGATCGCGCCAGAGGATATGGTCGTAACGGTGAGCCATAGTGGCTATATTAAGCGGGTCCCTCTTAATACCTACCGTGCACAGCGCCGTGGCGGGAAGGGGCGTTCTGGTATGTCCACGAAGGATGAGGATTTTGTAACGCGTTTGTTTGTCGCCAATACGCATACTCCGGTTCTTTTCTTTTCATCACGTGGAATTGTTTATAAGGAAAAAGTTTGGCGACTACCGCTGGGGACACCGCAATCGCGTGGGCGGGCTTTGATCAATATGCTTCCCTTACAACAGGGCGAACGCATTACAACGATTATGCCTTTGCCTGAAGATGAAGCAAGCTGGAGTGCATTGGATATCATGTTTGCGACAACACGTGGAACAGTGCGTCGTAATAAGTTATCAGATTTCGTTCAGGTTAATCGTAATGGTAAAATTGCCATGAAACTTGATGAAGAAGATGAAATTCTTTCGGTTGAAACCTGTACAGAATATGATGATGTCGTTCTCACAACAGCCAATGGACAATGTATTCGTTTTCCAGTTGTGGATGTTCGTGTCTTTGCAGGGCGTAATTCTGTGGGGGTTCGTGGTATCAATTTGGCTAAAGGCGATAAAGTCATTTCGATGACAATCTTAGAGCATGTTGAGGCGACGTCTATTGAGCGTTCTGCTTATATTAAACGTGTGATGAATGAACGGCGTGCTGCTGGTGCAGATGCTGATGTTGAAGATATTCTCACTCTTGATGAGGAAGATGGGAGCGCTGAAACAGAGTTAACAGATGAACGTTATGCAGAACTCCATGCACGTGAACAAATGCTTTTGACAGTGAGTGAATTTGGTTATGGTAAACGCACTTCTTCCTATGAGTTTCGTATTTCGGGGCGGGGTGGAAAAGGGATTCGTGCAACAGATCCATCTAAAACAGCTGAAATTGGTAAATTAGTGGCGGCTTTTCCTGTGAAGGCGCAAGATCAAATTATGTTGGTATCAGATGGGGGGCAGCTTATTCGCGTCCCTGTTGAGGGAATTCGTACTGCTGGGCGCTCAACTAAGGGGGTGACAATTTTTAATACAGCCGAAGGTGAAAAAGTCGTATCGGTTGAGCGTATTTCTGAACCTGAAGATGATACGCGTTCATTAGAGGATGAAGGTGAAAAGCATTCTGATACAGTTGATATGAGCGAAGAAAAATAATTTTGAAGAGGGTAGAATCAAATCATGAAAATTGCTCTTTATGCAGGTTCCTTTGATCCTCTCACAAATGGTCATCTTGATGTTTTGAAAGGGTGTTTTGTGTTAGCTGATAAAGTGGTCATCGCTATAGGTATACACGCTAATAAAAAGACACTCTTTAGCTTTGAAGAGCGTGTTGGTTTCATTACGCAGGTAGGGAAAGACGTGCTTGGTGCAGATTTTAATCGTTTGCAGGTTCTTTCATTTAATAACCTTCTCATTGAGAAGGCACGTGAAGTTGGTGCTTCATTTCTCATTCGTGGGTTGCGTGATGGGACTGATCTTGATTATGAAATGCAAATGGCAGGGATGAATGGCATTATGGCTCCTGAATTGCAAACTGTTTTTTTGCCAGCAAGCGTTTCTGGACGTGCGATAACGTCTACATTGGTCCGTCAAATTGCCTCTATGGGAGGGGATGTGACACCATTTGTGCCGCCCAATATTGCACAAGCTTTGCGTTTGAAATTTCAGTCTTTTAGGGAAGAATAATTGTGTCTCGTAGATTTTTTGCTGTTTTGATATGTGTTTTTTGCTTTTTTTCATTGTCCGCTGTTGCTGATAATTCTAACTCAGCAACTGATGCAGGCCTGCTTGTTTTATCTCTCAAAGATGGTGATGTTATTATTCGTCTGCGTCCTGATTTAGCGCCAAAACATGTTGCGCAAATCAAAAAGCTAACAGAGGAGGGGGCTTATAATAATGTTGTGTTTCATCGCGTTATTCCTGGCTTTATGGCACAAACTGGTGATGTAAAGTTTGGAAAAAAAGGCAGTAGAGATTTTGATCTGAAAAGCGTTGGTATGGGAGGTTCAAATTATCCCAATATCCCGGCTGAGTTTTCAAAGCAGCCATTTAAACGCGGTACTGTTGGGATGGCACGTTCACAAGATCCAAATTCGGCTAATTCTCAATTCTTCATTTGTTTTGATGATGCTCCTTTTTTAAATGGTCAGTATACGGTTGTTGGAGAGGTTATAAAGGGAATGGATGTCGTTGATAAAATTAAAAAAGGCACCGCAAGTAATAATGGATCTGTAACAAATCCTGATGTCATTTATGCCGCCACTTTACAAACTGAGAGATAAATCAAAGGAGTTTCCCTATGGCTGAGAATAAAAATCTAGAGAATACTTTGATCCTTGAAACAACGAAGGGCAGAGTTGTTATTGAGCTTTTTTCTGATTTAGCGCCTTGTCATGTTGCACGTATTAAAGAACTGGTCCGTGAAGGTGCTTATGATAATGTTATTTTCCATCGCGTTATTGATGGTTTTATGGCACAGACTGGTGATGTGCAATTTGGAAAGAAGGATGGTGAAAAATTTAATTTATCACGTGCGGGGATGGGTGGTTCAGAAAAACCAAATTTAACAGCAGAGTTTTCAAATCTTTCTCATAAGCGTGGTACGGTTTCTATGGCACGGAGTCAGAATCCAAATTCTGCTAATTCGCAGTTTTTTATTTGTTTTGCAGATGCTCCGTGGCTTGATCGTCAATATTCCATATGGGGGCAGGTTGTTGAGGGGATGGAAAATGTTGATAAAATTAAGCGCGGTGAACCTGTTATCGATCCTGATGCAATTACCAAAGCCGTTATTGCTGCGGATGCAGAATAGTATAAATCGTACGCGTTTCAATTGTAAATTGCTAAAAGGAAAACTTCTTTTCTGATCAATAAAGGCATAGGAAACTCTTTTGTAGTATCACACTTATCTGTCATATTCTCGCGCCAAGAATTCTCCATTATTCTTTTCAGTCTGATCTTCACGAATATGGTGCTAAGGATTTGTGCATACAGTTGCAGGATAAGAAAACGCAAAGCCAGTTGTGTTAGAGGGGGCGAAGTGTTTTATAAAAAAGCCGATACTTCTCTTCGATCCATTGCTGGTCTCTTAATGGTTTTTATGATGTTACTTTCCTGAAAAAAGCACGTGCCTTTGTTGCTGCTTGTATATCAACATCCAATCTTAATGCAGCAGCATGTTTGAAATACATATTGAGACAGATAAGAGCCTAGCTGCTCCAGTGTTCATATGCAAGGTGGAAGTGCGAGCGTATTGTGTATATCCTTATTGGCGTAATCTCTACAACAGGAAGACTGCATAATTTGGAAAGAGTATAAAGGTGTAAAGGTAAAAACAAAAAGTTAGTCTTGTTATTTCCTTTTTAATTCAGCTTTACTTTTTTCAAAACCATTAAAGTAATATCTTTTAAATAACAACGATTATGCATGGCTTGACGAATCTTGTTTTTCTCGTTTTTTATGGAAGAACATCCATCACGTGGAATAAAACGCCGCGAACAGAATTGCATATTTACGCGCTTATTAAGAAACATCTCTGAGTACACATCAATATTCATTTCACGATGGCATTCATGAT
Organism: Bartonella sp. AU15XJBT; assembly: GCF_028618615.1. Taxonomy (NCBI): domain Bacteria; kingdom Pseudomonadati; phylum Pseudomonadota; class Alphaproteobacteria; order Hyphomicrobiales; family Bartonellaceae; genus Bartonella; species Bartonella sp. AU15XJBT. The sequence continues at coordinate 124,798 of NZ_JAQITG010000004.1, read as the reverse complement.
GTGTATAATTTAAAGTCGTAAATAGTATAGATCTATTATGAAACACTATCTTTAAGCTTGTGAAGGAGCAAGGGACGCGCCATCATACAATTTGCCAGCTTCCAATATTAATAGAGCCTTTGGTATTTGAGACGCGTCATAAAAAGCATTTTTATTCCTTTTTTAAGTGTTTTATTTACATGTTAATCTCTTTTATAATGTGCAAAAAAAATGATTTTTGTTGATTAAACGCACACAGATTTGAAATAAGAGAATTTTACGCTATTCGGTCTCTCACTCAATATACAAAAAGTGAATTATCTTTATAAACTAATCTTTTGCCCAATAGATAAAAAATTTATTTTTCAAAGTGGATAATATCGGAAGCGAATGTGTTCAAAATTTTCTTCTATTCGTACAAACTTATTGCTTATGAAAGTACGTAAAGATGAGATTATTGAGATAATAATTTCACAGTTCTATTAAGGATTTGGTGCGTTAAGCATCGATATTCTAAGGTATGACATTTTTGCTATTTTCTGAACTCAGATTATTTCTTTATTGTGGTGATTTCTTAACAACAAATGTTCTTTTATCTCGTTTAATTTTTTATGCCGGTTACAATATCGAGCGAATCAACAATTAATTCATAAAGCTTATGACAATGCGCGTAAGGGAGATCTCTTTTTTCTTTCTATAGAGATATGCATTGATGGAATCAAAAAGACGAAAGTGATGATAAAGACATTTCATTATAGAAAAATTGCTCAAGATGGGTATGCACGTCGAGGTGAAATTATTACTGGACGGGGTTGTGTTCGTACACCTGCTTTTATGCCTGTTGGGACAGCAGGAACCGTTAAGGCTATGTATATGGACCAAATACGTGATCTTGGAGCAGATATCATTTTGGGGAATACTTATCATTTAATGTTACGTCCAGGGGCTGAACGTGTTGCACGTTTGGGGGGATTACATGAATTTTCACGCTGGAATGGACCTATTTTAACGGATTCTGGTGGTTTTCAGGTTATGTCATTGGCAGGAATCCGAAAAATTACCGAACAAGGTGTGACTTTTCGCTCTTACATTAATGGAGCCTACTATGAAATGAGTCCAGAGCGTTCTATCGAAATTCAAGGACTTCTTGATGCGGATATCCAGATGCAGTTGGATCAATGTATTGCATTACCGGCTACTGAAAAAGAGATGGAAGAAGCTATGGAACTTTCATTGCGGTGGGCACAACGTTGTAAAACAGCTTTTGGGGATCAGCCAGATAAAGCGTTGTTTGGGATTGTTCAAGGGGGTGATAATATGAAACTGCGTGAACGTTCTGCTCAAGCATTAAAAGAAATGGATTTAAAAGGTTATGCGATTGGAGGGCTTGCTGTTGGTGAGCCACAGAGTGTTATGACAGCAGTGTTGGATACGACTTGTCCAATCTTGCCAGAGGATAAACCGCGCTACCTTATGGGAGTGGGGACACCTGATGATATTTTACAAAGTGTTGCGCGGGGTGTTGATATGTTTGATTGTGTTATGCCGACGCGTGCAGGGCGTCATGGCTTAGCTTTTACGCGCTTTGGTAGAATTAATTTACGTAATGCGCGTTATGCAGAAGATCCCCATCCTCTTGATCCACAGTCACTTTGTCCGGCGGCAAATGATTATAGTTGTGCTTATTTGCATCATTTGATCAAATCTGGTGAGTCTCTGGGTGGTATGTTATTGACTTGGAATAATCTCTTTTATTACCAACAACTGATGCAGGGAATCCGTGATGCCATTGAAGAAGGCTGTTATGCTGATTTTTGCACTGAAACGCGTGCTCTATGGGCACAAGGACGCTAAAACATTACTCATCTAATAGTGTGCTTTATTTTTTTACTTACAAATTTTACTAAAAAAATGAAATTATAAATACTTTCCAAAAAAAATATAAAATTGCATTATCTTAAAATGTAAAGGTGCTGTTTTATGGGGCACTTGTTCTTTTCATAATGATTACACAAAACAGAAACTGTTACTCCGGTACGCGCTACCTGATCCGGAGAAAAACAGTTTATTTCTGTTTCTGATGACTGTTTAAAGCAACAATGTTAATGAGGCGTTAGCGAACTCTTAAAGAAGTATGAAAATTGTATTTTTATGCGTTTCTTTGTGTTTTTTATCGATTAAGGTAAAAAATGTATTACATGAAGCAGAACAGATAAATTTTTATAAAATGAAAAGAAGAATGAAATTATATACTCTTTAAAATGTATAATTTTATGTATTTATTATTTACAATAATAACTTCACTCATATAAAATATTGATTAAATTTTTTAATCAAAAAATACTTATATTATTATTTATATAATTTAAATGAAAAAATTTAATAAATTGCGTGAATATTTCAAATTTTCAAGGAGTGCGTTAGATAAAAACTGTCTTATGCTATTTCTCTATGAGATAGAGGGGAATATCTCTAGAATAGGATTATTTAATCAATGGAGAAATTAAACATTATTATCATGAGAATTAAAAAAAACTCTGCAATAACGCATAAAGATAAGGTACGTTTTGAAATTATCGCTTATCGACTTTGAGGGTGTGCATTAACAAAAAAACAATAAAGTGGAGAGAAGTTTTATACTTATATCAAGATAATGATGAGATACCGTTCACCTGTTTGGAATGCATTCTTCGATAAATTTTAGAGTTGTTTATAGTGTATGGTACATCGTCTCAAATAAAGATTTTAGGGTAAAATTGAAGTTGCTGAAAAAAGGAGACAGAGTTTATTATCTGGTAGGGCTTATAAAAATAGTTGAATATTTCTATAACCGTTAGGTTTTTAACAGATCCTCCATTCAAGAATCTTACTTAAAACTCCATAACATGCTTATATATCAAACTGTTTCTAAAACTTTATTGGGGACGATTTGGCATGCGTGTAACAATGTTTTGAATTTTTATTTTTACGTATTACAGATATTTACAGCTAAAACTCTTATCCAGAAGTAATGATATGAAGGATTCTCATAAACAAAACATTCTTGCAGTGGGGATTGATTCGAGAATACGGCGTTTAGCAATTTTAGCTCTTGCCGTAGGGAGTTTTGCTATTGGGACTGCAGAGTTTGTTGCAATGGGGCTCTTGCCAGAGATGGCACAAAGTTCATATGTTGATATTCCTACTGCGGGTCAATATATTTCTGCTTATGCATTAGGGGTTGTGGTTGGAGCGCCTCTTTTAGCTGTTGCGACAGCTCAGGTATCACGCAAAATTGTTTTGATAGGGTTAATGTTTTTTTATGCCTTAGCAAATATTGCGAGTGCTTTTTTTTCTGATTTTAGCATATTAGTCGCATTACGCTTTCTCAGTGGTCTTCCCCATGGAATCTATTTCGGACTTGCGGCTATGGTTGCCTCTTCAATGGTGGAAATGAAGGAACGTTCTAAAGCTGTTGGGTCTGTGATGCTTGGCTTAACCATTGCAACCGTTTTAGGAGCACCAGGAGCTACTTGGATTGGTCAACTTATTGGTTGGCAGATTGCTTTTATCCTTGTGGGTATGATTGCTTTATTGTGTTGTTTACTTATTTGGAATTTTTTGCCTTGCGATTCAATGCCCCCAAGAACGAGCCCTTTACGCGAAATGGGGGCATTAAAGCAAAAGCAGGTATGGCTTCTTTTGGCAATGGTTTCGGTGGGAGCGTCAGGATTATTTTCTGTTTTCACGTATATTAAGTCAACATTAATGCATATTTCTGGTGTTTCGCTTGAGTGGGTGCCATTTATCATGCCCTTAGTTGGATTGGGGATGGTGGTAGGAAATCTCTTGGGGCCTAAATTGGCTGTTAAAATAGGCATTTCGCCGATGATATTTTTTTCTATGCTTTGGAGCGTATTTGTTTTTTTTGTTTTTTTCTTTTTATCCTATGCTCCCTTAACAGCAGCAATAGGATGCTTTTTTGTTGGGACTTCTTTTGCTGCTATGCCTTCTATACAAACAAAAATTATGGATGTTGCACTACAGGGACAGATTTTGGCAGGAGCATTAATGCAATCTGCTTTTAATATTGCCAACGCTCTTGGTGCAGAAGCTGGAGCATTGGTTTTAAAATTGGGCTATAGTTATGAATATACAGCTGTTTTAGGGAGTGTGCTAACTTTGTGTGGATTAATGATTTTTTGCGTCTCATGGTCTATGGAGAAGCATGCTTAATATTTTTCTTTTTTGAGTGAAGAAGGAATTTTTATATTTATTTTTAGTTATTGGAATGTCCTGTTGGATTTTTTAATATGCAGTAAGAAATGCGCAGCGCTAATGGAATAGCAAGACAAAATAAAAGCCCCATGAGCACTATAAGAAGAGTTTTTGCTGCTAAGATCATTCCTATTGTTCCTCCAGGATTAAAGAGGCCAGCAAGATTGGTGATGACTCCCGCTAGAGTTGCACTTAATGCTGCTGAAAATAGTTGTACAGAAGTAAGGGATTCACTGGCGCGGAGAGCATCTTCATCATTTGCACATTGTAAGATCCTTGTGAGCAAATGTGGCCACGCTATGCCCGCACTGATCCCAATAGAAAATAGTGCTAAGCAAATAATAAAAATATATTCAAGTGTGGAAACTTCTGTTGGAATAAACCATAAAAGAATAGTGATGCCTAACAGTTTTAATAAGGGGGAGTATACAATGAGGTTGCGAATTTTTTTTGCGGAGACACCAGCACTTGTGAGGGCTCCACATGTCCACCCTAGGCTCATAAGTGCTGCTATATAACCAGCAATAAGTGGAGCTTGCCCATGAAGCTCTTGAAGAAAAAGTGGAAAATAAAGTTCTATACTGTATACGACTGTTGTCATAACGAAGATCAATGCGTAAACAGGAAAAATTTCAGAAGAAAAAGAAAAGGATTTGCGCGGTAACATAGGATGAAGGGACGATGATTCGATTTTTGCTAGAATAAAGAGAAGACTAAGTCCAATAATTAATCCCCACACTTTTGCCATTGTTGACTCCATAGCCCCTCCAACAGAAATGATAAAAATTAATAAGATCAGTGTGAGAAGCTGGAGAAAAGGAAGAGGGGATGTTGGAACATCGTTTTCATTCTTTTTGGGTAAAAATTTAAAGGCGATAAGTGAGAAGAATATAGCTAATACACCAATGGTCCAAAAGGATGCTCGCCATAGTCCATAATATACAGAAAGCCCCCCGATCGCTGGTCCTAACAAGGTTGATATTCCCCACATTCCAGAAATAATACTTAATGCGTGTGACCATAAAGATGGGCTGAAAACAATACGCACCATGGAATAAGATAGGGATAACAAAGAGCCACTTCCAAATCCTTGAATAAAGCGTCCTATTAAAAATAATGGCATAGATGAAGAAATGCTGCATAGGAAAGCCCCTAGGGTAAAGATAAGTCCAGAGATAACATAAGTGTTGCGAGGACCTAATTTCCCTAATATTTTTGTTGCAAGCGAAGTCCCCACGAGTGAAGCTGTAATGAAGACAGTCGCCACCCAAGAATAATATATTTCACTGCCAATATGATTCATAAGAGAGGGTAAAATAGTAACAACAATATAAACGTTGGTGGCATGCAACACAACCCCACCTGTCAACGTTAAAAAGCAAAGACCATTTTTACCCAATAAAAGCGTAGACCAGCTTTGTTTTTTCACTGTTTTTGCTATTTAATAAAAATTTACTCTCTTTTTACTTATAAGGTAGTTCTTTAAATTTTCCAAGAAAAATTCAAAGCTCTAAATAGAGCTTTGAATTTTAATTAAATTATTTCTTAATTACCCATTGTTTTTTTGAGATTTTCATCAATTTTATCGAGGAAACCTGTTGTAGAGAGCCATTTTTGTTTAGGTCCGATTAAAAGTGCAAGGTCTTTGGTCATAAAACCTTCTTCGACAGTTTTAATACATACTTCTTCCAATGTTGAGGCAAAGTTTTTTAATTTCTCATTGTTATCTAGTTTGGCACGGTGCGCTAGTCCACGTGTCCATGCAAAAATAGAGGCAATAGAATTTGTTGAAGTTTCTTCACCTTTTTGATGCTGACGGTAATGGCGTGTTACTGTACCGTGGGCTGCTTCTGCTTCAACAATTTTACCGTCAGGTGTCATGAGAACGGAAGTCATAAGACCAAGAGAACCAAAGCCTTGAGCAACAATATCAGATTGGACATCACCATCATAGTTTTTACATGCCCATACGTATCCACCGGACCACTTTAATGCAGAAGCAACCATATCATCAATGAGACGGTGTTCGTAAGATAATTGACGGTTTTCAAATTCATCTTTAAATTCTGTATCGAATATTTCTTGAAAGATATCTTTAAAACGACCATCGTAAGTTTTTAGAATGGTATTTTTTGTTGAAAGATAAACCGGAACATTTCGCTGTAGTCCATAATTAAAAGATGCGCGGGCAAAATCACGAATTGACTCATCAAGATTATACATTGCCATGGCAACCCCTGCGCTTGGAGCATCAAAAATATCATGCTCAATAACTTGATTATCATCACCGACAAATTTAATAGTTAATTTCCCTTTGCTTGGAAATTTAAAATCTGTTGCCTTATACTGATCACCAAAAGCGTGACGTCCGATAATAATTGGCTTTGTCCAGTTAGGAACAAGGCGGGGGACATTTTTACAGATAATGGGTTCGCGAAAAATGACTCCACCTAAAATATTGCGGATAGTACCATTGGGTGATTTCCACATTTTTTTTAGGTTAAATTCTTTAACGCGTGCTTCATCAGGTGTGATGGTGGCACATTTTATACCAACCCCATATTTTTTGATAGCATTGGCAGAATCGATCGTTACCTGATCATTGGTTGCATCACGATTTTCGACGGAAAGATCATAATATTTAAGATCAATGTCGAGATAGGGATGGATTAGTTTATCTTTGATATATTTCCAGATGATACGGGTCATTTCATCCCCATCGAGTTCAACAACGGGGTTTTCTACTTTGATCTTTGCCATTAGAAGTCCTTTTTCTTTTAAGTGATATTACTTTATAGCACTTTCAGGTTTATAATGAAAAGTAAAAACAAGGGAAAAAGGGCGAGTAAATATGGGTGTTAGAATATATGATCAATAGAGCATAAAGTTTTATTGAAGAGTTTAATTTTTGAAAGAAGTGATGTGTTTGCAAACCTATAATCATTGTATAACTGATAGAAAATCTGTTTAATCGATAAAGTAAGTAGCTCACTAGGGAACAGAGGGGCGTTTTTATTATCAAAGTTTCCATTTAACTCTTTGATAATTTGATTATATTCTAAATTATGGTTTCTTGAGTTATTTTCTTGCGTGAGGAAGCATCTGTTTTTCTATCGCCATTTGTTTCTAAAATTACGGCCTTGTTTGTTTATAGAGAAATTTAATATGATACAAAGGCTCTGCAATGAGGAATAATTCATCTAAAATGCCGTTTTTAGGGCCAATTTCAGTTTTGAAGGTTGAAAAAGGTGGATAAAGATATAGCTTATGAATTCACTTTATAGAAAGCTAGAGCTTTCTAATTTATTTTATTGTTATTAATTGTACACAGTAAAAAAAACTATCCTTGAAATAGAACAAATAAATTAATCACAAGATGATTCTTGCACCCTTTTTACGAAGAGGTTCCTTTAAAATTCTATTCTCTCACTTTTATTTAGGAGTCGCTTAATTTTTAAAAATATGAGTAAAATGAATATATTATATAGAAGAAAAAGAAGGATGGTACGCCCAAGGGGAATCGAACCCCTGTTTCCGCCGTGAAAGGGCGATGTCCTAACCGCTAGACGATGGGCGCAAACCAATGATGAGGCTTATAGAGAGGATCTTTTTACTTCGCAAGCCCTCTGGGGCATTTTTTTTGAAAAAAGTGTGCTTTATTGAATGATTTTTGAGTGTTTCTTGTTTGGATCGTTCTATTTTCTAAGATTTTTTGTAGAAAAAATATAGAGTTATCATGATTGATAGAAAGTTTTGGTGCGAACATCATATTTAGCGAATGATACTTTTTGTTTATTTTCAGTTTGAGGCATAGGTAACAATGATCACAATAGCATTTTAAAGATGTTTATTTTTTGCATATTTTATTCATTTTTGTCTCATGCTTGCACATGTGAATATTCTTTAACTTGCAGAGCTTTTATACAAGAAGGTTGCTTATTTAAGCTTATCATAAAGCAAAACCGTATAATTTATGAAGTAGGAAGACAATATTCATGAGTAAGTTAATAGTACGAATCACATAAAAGTTTTCTTTTGAAGCATAAGCCATAGATTCCTTTCAATTTCACAAAAAGAAAGCCTGTATGATAAAACTAAAAAATATTGTGGAAGTTTTTATAAAATATCTTAAAAATTGTTTTTTATCAATTTTACTTTTACATGATTGTAAGAAATTAAAACGCTTTTTATTTGTTCTCTTGCATCTTTAGAAAGTTCTTTCTTTGAAAATAAATTAGCGCAGATAAAGCGTTTATTTAGATTCTTGTTATTTTAATTCGTTCGTTTTTCAAAGGGGCAATAAGTTGAGGTAAAATATTCGAATTTTGCAAATTTATTCTCAATATTTATAACTTTATGATGTCTCGGAATTATGCTGTACATACATGAGTTTTTGTTTTTTATTTTAATGTAAGATTTTTTTTTGATACAGGAGAGCATTAAGAATTTTTTATTAAAGAACGATAGTTTAAGCTATATAATGGTAGGAAGGAATGTGGTATTATTTATTAATCTACTTTATTTTTTCCATTCTCTTTACGTATCATATGAGAGAGTGTTTTTTGTTTAATATTTGTTGATTTAGAAGATACGTGTGTGTTTTTTCTTACCAAGTTGTCAATACTCCTTCGCGTGTTATCGATTGTTTTTTTGAGAGATTTTTTCTATCCTTTGTTGATAGAGTTTAGTTTTTATGAAAAGGTTTTTGCTTTTTAAAAACAAGGCAATTTTTTATGGTGACTTGCATTTATTCGTTTTGCAGATTTTCATTCTGAAAAAGGTTATGAAATCTTTGAAGAAAATAAATATTTGTATTTTTAGGAATTTTGCTTGAATAAGCGGGGATAATTCTATTAAAAAAAGGGAGTGAGAGAGAGCAGGGGATTTCTTTTGTCCTGATGGATATCAGTGTTCTTTGTGTTGAGTGGCACATCATTTAAACGATTTTTCAATAAAGATTAAGGATCAGTGGTTAGATAATGGCAGAAGCTTTAAAAGTTGGCGTTGCGGGTCTTGGTACGGTTGGTACTTCAGTTGTTCAAGCTCTATGTGAAAAAGCGAATAGTTTAGCTTGTCAATGTGGACGATCCATCAAAGTCGTTGCTGTTAGTGCGCGCAATAAAGGCCGTAATCGTGGAATTGATCTCAGTAATATAAGGTGGTTTGATTCACCTATGGAGATGGCAGCTTCTGATGAGATTGATGTTTTTGTGGAGTTAATTGGTGGTGAATTGGATATTGTGTATACCGCGGTTAAAAGGGCGCTTGAGGCAGGACATCATGTTGTAACAGCCAATAAAGCTCTTCTTGCTCGACATGGAGTAGAGCTGGCTATAATTGCAGAGCAAAAGGGTGTTTTTCTTCATTTTGAAGCAGCTGTCGCAGGGGGAGTGCCTGTTATTAAAGCGATGAGAGAATCACTTGTTAGTAATCACATATCGCGGATTTATGGTATTCTCAATGGAACCTGTAACTATATATTAACACGCATGTTTACGGAAGGTCTTTCATTTAAAGATTGTTTAGCAGATGCACAGAGACTTGGTTATGCTGAAGCAGATCCAACTTTTGATATTGAGGGAAATGATACGGCTCATAAATTAGCTTTGTTGACAAGTTTGGCTTTTGGAACAGCTGTTTCATTAGATGATGTTTATGTTGAAGGAATTCATAATATTTCGCAAATTGATATCCGAGCGGCTGATGAATTGGGGTATCGAATTAAGCTTTTAGGGGTTGCATTAAAAACGGATTCTGGAATAGAGCAACGCGTTCATCCAACAATGGTCCCAACATCCTCAATGATTGCACAGATCAATGGTGTAACCAATGCTCTTTCTATTCAAAGTGATTTATTAGGTGAATTACTGTTTTCTGGCCCTGGCGCCGGAGGAATGGCAACAGCATCAGCCGTTATTGGTGATTTGGCTGATATAGCAAAAGCACGTTCTGGTTTTCATTATGCTCCTGTTTTAAGACGTCCAGCATTAGAACTTGCTCCTCATAAAAAAGCACGCATTTCACATCATGCAGGTGGTTATTTTATTCGTTTAAATGTTCATGATCGTGCTGGTGTTTTTGCCGCGGTTGCAAGGCACATGGCTGATAATCACATTTCATTAGAGTCGATTGTTCAAAGACCTTTTGTAGAAAATCAGATTGAAAAAACGATTATTTTAATCACGCATGAAACAACAGAAGTGAATGTACGGCAGGCACTTGCAGAAATTGAAAAAGATGGACATCTTGTTGCAAAATCTCAATTCATTCGTATTGAACGTATGGCAGGGAATTGATAACTTATCTTGATAAGACAAGCTTGAATACTTTTATCTCTTGTGGAAAGTTTTCATCTTTGCCAAAAGCTTATTCTTAGAGCTTAATAAGGACTCATATTTTGTCTGGTATTCATTCGGTAGGATTTTTTCATATGCCCACAACTCAGAAGATTTTAAATGGACTTGATCGTATTTTGACACTTGAATTGGTACGTGTCACTGAACGTGCTGCTGTTGCTGCTGCACGCTGGCGCGGACGTGGCGATGAAAAGGCTGCGGATCAAGCTGCTGTGGATGCAATGCGACGGGAACTTAATCGATTGCCGATTGAGGGTACTGTGGTGATTGGTGAAGGTGAGCGGGATGAAGCGCCTATGCTCTATATTGGAGAAAAAGTAGGCTTTCAAAATGGACTGGCGATCGATATTGCGCTTGATCCATTGGAAGGAACAACACTTTGTGCTAAAAATCTTGCTAATTCTTTGGCGGTGGTTGCAATTGCTGAAAAGGGTAACCTCCTTTATGCTCCTGATGTTTATATGAACAAAATTGCTATTGGCCCTGGTTATCCAAAGGGAGTGGTGGATATAGATGCTTGCCCTACCGATAATATTCATGCTCTTGCAAAGGCTAAAGGAGTGGCTGTTAATCAGATTACTGTTTGTATTATGGATAGACCTCGTCATGAAAAATTGATTGATCAAGTGCGAGCGACAGGGGCAGCAATTCGCTTGATTGGTGATGGAGATGTTGCTGCTGTTATTGATACAACTGATCCAGAAGAAACAGGTATTGATCTCTATATGGGGATTGGTGGAGCCCCAGAGGGCGTTTTAGCGTCTGCTGCTTTGCGCTGCATTGGAGGACAGATGCAAGGTCGTTTGTTGCTTGATGCAGAAGAGAAAATTGCTCGTGCAGCCAAAATGGGGATTAGTGATCCCAATAAGGTTTATACAATGGAAGAAATGGCAAAGGGTGATGTTTTGTTCTCAGCAACAGGGGTGACAGATGGTAATATGCTTTCTGGTGTTAAATTCACGTCTCGCTACATTCAAACGGAAACTCTTGTAATGCGTTCCCATACGGGTACAGTTCGTAATATTAAAGCACATCATAGAGATCATTCAAAATTTGATTAATGTTTTCTTTTTTGTCATCCCTAAAAAATAGAGAAATTACTGTAGTACGTGCGCTTCCATGAAGTTCTATATATATTCATGGAAGCGTTTATAGATATGAGAATATCGTCTTATTATGAGAGCTGGACAGAATGAACCCAGCCATTTTTATCTTCTATATTCCCTTTTTGAAGACCAACTAATTCTGTCCGAAGTTGCTTTGTGACTTCTCCAACTGTTTCATTTCCGATAATAAATTCTCCCCCTTTATATCTAAAACGGCCGATTGATGTGACAACGGCAGCTGTACCACAAGCAAAGACTTCTTTAAGATGTCCACTCTTTGCATCTTCTTGAAGCGTTGCAAAAGAATAAGGACGCTCTTCTATCGTTAACCCCATTTGTTTTGCCAACTGTAAAATTGAATGACGTGTTATTCCTGGAAGGATCGTTCCATTAAGGGGAGGGGTTAGGAGTGTATTATTGTCCATAATAAAGCAGACATTCATACCGCCAAGTTCTTCAATCCATTTACGTTCAACCATATCAAGGAAGAGTACTTGGCTACAATTGTTTTCAGTTGCACTTTTTTGTGCAAGTAAGCTTGCTGCATAGTTGCCACCACATTTGGCTGCACCTGTCCCTCCTGGACCAGCACGACTATACTCTGTTTCAATCCATACGCTGACAGATTTTTCTTCTCCTTTGAAATAGGATTCAACTGGAGAGGCTATGATACAAAAAAGATATTCTTGAGAGGGGCGAACACCCAAAAAGTTTTCATTGCCGAACATAAATGGACGAATATAGAGGCTAGCGTTGGGAAGATCAGAAACCCATTTCTGATCAATTTTTACTAATTGATGAACGGCATCCAGAAAAATATCTTTTGGTAATTCTGGCATGGCTAACCGTTTTGCTGACTCTATAAACCGTTGTGCATTGGCATCAGGACGGAAGAGCAATATGCGTCCATCTTTTGCACGATACGCTTTTAAGCCTTCAAAAATTTCCTGCCCATAATGCAAAACGGTACTTGCAGGGTTAATTTCTAAAGCTTTGTATTGAGAAATAACGGCGTTATGCCATCCTTTGTCTTCAGTCCATTGAATAGTACACATATGGTCTGTAAAAAATTGACCAAAACCGGGACTTTTTAGAATTTCTTCACGTTTTTCTTCTGATAGGGGTGATGGGTGTTTTTCTATTTTAAAGGAAAGTGACGATATGGGAGATTTCATAAGAAAAACCTTTTGAGAATGTTTTATTTTTTATTAATAAAAATAATGAGATATTTTAATCGCAACTCTATTATTAGCAAATCCTTTGTGTCAATGTTTTATTGCAGAACTCGAAGGATTTTATTATAGTATTCAAAGGATATGGTAGATATTTTAATTCTATTCTCGGCTCTTTTTCCCAACTTTATGAAGCTATTTGGAACCTTTATCTTTCTTTATCGTTTTCTCAAAATAAGTATCTGAATAATTTCATATATGCATATTTTCTAGAAATTTAAAGGTAAGGGAATTGAGAAAAGGAATCCACTATGATTGATAAAAATTATCACACATATGAAGAACGTATGGCTACAGAAAGAAAAGATCGTGAACAGCGTGTTTCAATCGCTAAGGGTATTTTTGCTATTCTTCTTGGGCTGTTTATTATCTGGTTTATTTTTGGTTTTTTAGGATCTTTTTTTGCAAAGTCTCCTGAACATAGTGCACGTTATAATATTCCAGAAACAAGTCAGACGATAACAACGCCACAAAAAGATTTAAATTCATCCCCTCCTGTACCTTATACCTATAAGAGTACGCAGTGATTTTTTCGTAAACATAAGCTTTTAAATAAGGCGAAAGACGCAGATTAAAGAATAAAGTCAGCGTCAATACATAAGCGAAAAAGATTGAGACGATTTTAATTTCTGAAGTTTTCGATAAATCATTAAATGCTCTTGGAATAAATGGTCTTGAAATAAAACATGCAACGGTTTTAACAACCGTTGCATGATTGGTTTAGCGTGTGATGAAGCAACTTCCACCAGAACTTTTAATGGTTTCACAAAGGACTATGGCTTCATTACGGTCCTGCGTTTGAATACGAACACGGTAATAGGTTCCTTTTCCTGGTATAAAAGCCGGTTGAATATTTAAAGGTCGGGTGCCGATAAGGAATCCAAATTTGGATTTCATCTTTTTCAAAGAATCTCTTGCTAACTCATGCGTTGGTTGAGAGGCAAGTTGCACGTAATAACCCTCTGAGTTTTGGGGTGCAACTCTGTTTGGTGATGTGGGACGAGACGCGGCGTGCGTTTCGATTTCTGCATTTCTCTCTGCATGAGAAGGAATTGGAATAAATTTCTCTTCAATACTCGCGTTAGCAGTATTTTCAGCGATTATTTTATCAATATTATTTTTGAGATCATGATCACTTTCTTGGTCGTTTCTCTCGGAATCATGCGAAGAAACAACGGATGCTCCTTGAAACTCGTCAGGAATTTGATCAATGGTTTCTGCAGATTGAGCAGCAGGTTTGCTCTCTGTTTGATGCGCGGGAGCGAGTGTCACTGTACCATCTTGATTGACAATAACGGTTTGTACTTCTCGCGTTGGAATAGTATGATTGATGGCTTGTGTGACGGCATCTTCAACATCAGATTCAGTTGAAGAAGATGATGAAAAGTTTGGAGATTCTTCTGAGTTTAATTCCTCTAAATTTTCAGGTTGTTCAGAGTTATCAATAAGAAATTGTTGTGTATTTTCTTGTTTCTCATTTTGTCCAGTTGTTTGTTTATAGACATCTAAATTATGAGCAACATCGTTTTTTGTTTCAGTTGTTTCTGGTTTGAATTTAAAAGGTGTATTATCAGCGTGGATAATGACCGCTTCTTTATCTTTCTGTGATGGCATAAAAAAATGAGAATAACCAGCAAACCCCACGGCTATTAAAATAAGAAGAAAAATACCTTTGATGAAAATTTTACCCAAAATAGGACTTTTTAAGGGAGGAGGCGCTGAGGGATGCGCGAGGATTTCATCTGAGCTTGTGTAGGGTGAATTCTCACTAAAAGAGGGAGAATTATATTCCATATTGGCAGCAGAAAAATAGTCAGCATTTTGTTCTTTAGAGTTTATATACCCCCCTTCTTTTGAACTTTGCATAGTTTGATGAAAAATTTCATTGAAAGATTCATTTTTCGGCTGTTTTTGAGAAAAATCATCTTTTGGAACATTGCCTACATTGAGTACATCCGCAAATTCTTCTTCCAGGACACCTGTTGGTACATCGTATTCTGGGGCTTCATATGGGACTTCTGGAACCATAATAGGACCAGTTTTTTCTACGATTTCTTCGGAAAACTTATAAGTATCAACATTAGGAGGGGGAGTATCTCTGTGTGTATAGTTATGGGCAAAAAAGCTCTCTGTTTGTTTTGTATTAAGAGGTTCTGATGAGGAAAGAAACGCATCTAAATTATTTTGGTTATATGAAATTTCTCTGTTTGGGTTAGAGAGATTTTCAGCCTTATTGATGTATGGGGGGTGAGCTTCATTATATGTTGGAACTTTTTCGCTATACGTTTCTTGTTGTGAGGGATTTTCTTCAAAAAAATAGGGATAATTGGTTGTATGATGTTCTTGTAAAGATTCCTTTAAATAAGATTGTCTGTCAACGTGTGGAGAATCCAAAGGAGAAGAGAAATCACTCGTTGTTTGATTTCTTGTCGTGTTTTGTCTTTCTGACACAAGGTTAGAAGATGAGAAAAACTCATTTTCTTCCAGAGAAGATGAGATATCCGTATGATCTTTTGGGATCCAATTTTCTTGATCCGCTGAAATTTTATAGGGATGGTTTATGGAAGTATCATAGAAATTTTGATTGTCATCATAAGTTTTTTGTATATTCGCAGTCTTAGGCTGTGGTGAGATTGTTTGTGAAAAATGATTAGTTCGTTCAACAGTTTCTGTTTCGTCTCTCTTATTCTCGCGTCTTTCAGATTCATCAAAAAAGAAATTCTCTGATTCTGATTGTGAGGTAAAATTACTTTTTTCAAAAAAAGGATTAGCATTGGTTGCTGTCTTTTTCTGTTGAGGTAATTGATTCTTTTGGATTGGTAATGGAGAAAGCGCGTCTAAAATTTGTTCTTCATCATGACTGGTTGGTGAAGAATATCTCTCTTCATATAAATTATTTTGTTTTGAATGGTTGAAAGAATCAGTTTGCGCAATATCTGAGGCTGTTGCGTTGCTGGTTGCATGCAAGTTCCATTGATTTTTTTGATCATCAAACGGTAAGTCGTGTGTTAAATTATTTTCAAGTTGTTCTTCTAGAAAAGACAAATCAAAACCCTCATCATGGGATGATGTTTTGGAATGAGATGTTGAACGATCTGTCTCTAAAGAGTGCTCATTTTGGTTTCCGCTTTGTTTGGTCGGATTAAAAATGCGCGTAAGTCTTTCTAAAGGATCATGGTGTTCATGATCTTGTCTTGTTTCGTGCGGATTTTTGCGATCATTATCGCTCATAGCTTTTCTCACATAATGATTTGCACTTGCGTGCAATCAATGGTTGATTTTGATTTGTTATATTAAAATTATAAATTTTCCCCCTCTCATGCAAGGATACATGAAAAAGTTTACCAATAAAGTACCTATTACCTATTGTATGTATTTATAGAACTTTTTCAACGCATTTCTATTGGGGCTTCGACTCCTATGATACTAAGTCCTGATGATAAAATATTGATAACGGCTTGTATCAATCCCAATCTTGCAAAGGATAACTCTTTATCATTAGGCTGAATAAAGCGTAAATTGAGATTTTCACTTCCTTTATTCCAATGGGTATGAAAGCAGGAGGCAAGGTCATAAAGATAAAACGCTAATCGATGGGGTTCTTTATGAAAGACGGCTTGTTCAATGATACGCGGATACTCAGAAAGTTTGCGTATTAATAATATTTCATTGTCATCTATTAGTCGATGAAGATGGCTGATCAATATGTCATTTGAAAAACTTTCAATATGAAGCACTTCTTGTGCTTGACGAAAGACTGAGTGACAACGTGCATTTGCATATTGTACGTAAAAGATGGGGTTATCTTTTGATTGTTCTGTTACTCTTGCAAAATCAAAATCAAGAGGCGCTTCACATTTGCGGTATAGCATCATAAAACGCACTGGATCACGACCAACTTCCTCGACAACATCTCTTAGAGTGACAAATGACCCTGCTCTTTTTGACATGCGTACAGGTTGACCATTGCGAAAGAGTTTTACCAATTGACATAAGAAAACACTTAATTTGGCTTTATCCCCAGAAATTGCTTTTGCCATGGCTTCTAGCCGCTTTACATATCCTGCATGGTCTGCTCCTAGAATATAAATCATCTCATCAAACTGACGATTAAATTTATCCCGAAAATAAGCAACATCAGCAGCAAAATAAGTGTAAGAACCATCAGATTTGATCAAAACACGGTCTTGGTCATCACCAACATTTGTTGAACGAAACAAAGTTTGCTCGCTTGGTTCCCAATCTTCTATATTTTGTCCTTTGGGAGGGGGGAGTTTTCCTTTGTAGATATAACCATTTAAAGTGAGGTCGTTAATGGTGTTACGAATAGCGCGTGCATTATCCGCATAAAGCATTCGCTCAGAGAAAAAGATATCATGATAAATATTAAGAGCCGCCAAATCCTCGCGAATCATGGACATCATTGCATGAATTGCGCGCTCTTTCACGATAGATAAGGCTTCATCTTTATCCATGTTGAGGAGTTGGTCACCAAACTCTTGAGTCAGCGATTGACCCAATGGTATCAAGTATTCTCCAGGATAGAGTCCCTCTGGAATTTCATTAATTTTTTGTCCAAGCGCTTCACGATAGCGCAACAATACGGAGTGAGCGAGGACTTCGATTTGTTGACCAGCATCATTGATGTAATATTCTTTCGTAATGTTATAGCCCGTAAATTGCAGTAAATTGGAAAGAACATCTCCAACAACGGCTCCGCGACAGTGTCCTACATGCATGGGGCCTGTCGGATTTGCTGAGACATATTCAACATTGACGCGTTTTCCTTGTCCCATTGGGATACGACCATAAGAAAGGCCTAATTCAAGCATGGATTTTATAGCATCTTGCCAAAATAATTTTGTAAGCTGGATGTTAATAAAACCGGGACCGGCAACATCAATATTTTCAATGGAGGAATCATTTGTAAGCAGTTCTATGATTTTATCGGCAAGTGCACGGGGGCTGAGCCCAATCGATTTTGCAAGCACCATAGCTGCATTGGTTGATAAATGACCATGAGAGGAATCACGTGGGGGATCAACGGTGATTTTTGATAAATCTAGATCTTCTCCATTTTTTCCTTTTATATCAGATAATTCAATTGATCTTTTAATTTTTTTTTCGAAGTTTTTAAAGATATTCATATTGAGCTTCCATGATGATTCCAAAAGCCATTAAACGAAATGATCTGTATGGTCAAATAAACGGTGATATTCACGTAGAGCATAGTGATCAGTCATGCCTGAAAGAAAGTCAGCAATCAGACGTGCTAACTCTTGATTTTTTAAGTGCACTGCTTTTTTGCACCAACTTTCAGGCATTGTATCTGGATTTTCATAATAACAATTGAATAATTTTTGTACAATGCATTTTGCTGCATTGCGACGACTAAGAACTTGTTCATGGTAATAAAGATTTTTAAATAAAAAGTTTTTTAGTTCTTTTTCGTAAACGGTCATTGACGGTGAAAAGGTAACAATGGTTTGTTTTGCTTGGTGAATATCGTTTATGCTGGTTGGTTTGATATGTGCTAAGTTTTCTTGTGATTGTTTGATAACATCTTCAACCATGGTTGTTATTTGTCTTCGTACAAGTGTGTAACCGCATCGTGCTTGGTCGAGGTGGGGATGCTCATCTGTTATATCTTTTAATATTGCTGCTGTTAGTGAAACGTTTTCAAATTGATCAAGTGTTAAAAATTGTGACCGTAAACCATCATCAATATCATGGGCATTGTATGCGATATCATCTGCAATTGCGGCACATTGCGCTTCTAGTCCTGCAAAACAATCGAGTGCAAGATCATGCTTTGCATTGTATTGTAAAATATCGCTAGGAACCTCTTTATTTTTAGCATAAGAACCTAAAAGGGGACCATTATGCTTGACAAGTCCTTCGAGAGTTTCCCATGTAAGGTTCAGTCCATCAAAATTTGCATAGCGCTGTTCTAGTTTTGTAACAATGCGCAAGGCTTGTGCATTATGGTCGAAGCCACCATAATGAGCCATGGCTTCATTGAGAGCCTCTTCTCCTGCATGACCAAAAGGCGTGTGTCCAAAGTCGTGAACAAGGGCAATGGCTTCGGCAAGATCTTCATCAACACATAGGGCACGGGCTAATGTTCGTGCAATTTGAGAAACCTCTATGGAATGGGTGAGGCGGGTACGATAATGGTCGCTTTCATCAGCAATAAACACTTGCGTTTTATGTTTAAGACGTCGAAATGCATTAGAGTGGATAATACGATCTCTATCTCGTTGAAAGGGTGAGCGTGTAGAGCCCATCGTTTCATGGAATAATCGACCACGGCTTGTTTGCGGATGAGCACTGTAGACGGCTCGAGATTGGTAATTGAAGTTGATCGTGCCTATATCCATTGCAAGCTGTCCATTATCATCTTAAAATTGAGGGTGGTTTATGATGAATAAACTTCTCTTTATAATAATGGGATACTCTTTCTTGATGGCTTAATGCAAGGATATATAAAATGAAAGTGAAAATTTCAGATGCTGCTGCTAAGCAAATTGTACAGATACTTTTGTGTGAACCCGATAAAATCGCATTACGTATTTCTGTCGAAGGCGGTGGATGTTCTGGTTTTTCTTATAAATATGATTTGGTTTCTGAAATGTGTAAAGATGACCTCGTTCTCAAAAAAGATGGGGCAACTGTACTTATTGATTCACTCTCACTTCCTTTCATGGAAGGAGCTGAGATTGATTTTGTTGATGATCTTATGGAGCAGTCTTTTCAAATCCATAATCCCAATGCTGTTTCATCGTGTGGTTGTGGTGTAAGTTTTTCAATTTGAGAGTGGGGGCATTGTGATATTGTTTCTTGAAAAAAATATCATGTTGGTCAACAATGTAAAAATGGATAGTCTTATAAAAATAATGCGTCGATGTGTGCGGTTATGCGTGGTGCTCACTTTATTGATCTGGAGCCACTGTGCTTTTTGTGAAGAAGGAGTAGATCAGCAGCAAGGACAATCACGGAGTTTTATTATAAAGTCAAAAGAGCAGGAAAAAGAGAACTTAGCATCTCAGGCACAACTTATTTTGAATGCTCGATTAACAAATAGCCGTCAAGATATTGATAAGGGGCTTGTCTGGCGGGTTTATGCCCCTATTTTAGGGATTGATAATAAATTACCATTAGTGGCAACCTATAAGGGGGGAAGTGCACATTTTGATTTAGAGCCAGGAAGTTATCTTGTTCATGTCTCATTTGGTCATATGAGTGTTGTGCGTCATATTCGTCTGGAAAATGGGCAAAGTCTTGTGAAAAACTTTTACCTTGAGGCTGGTGGTCTTATTTTAAATGCGACGCTGCTCAATGGTATCATCAATGAAAAGGAACTCCGTTTCACGATCTATGAGGATGAAAAAGAAAATGATGATACGGGGGTGATTTTATCAAATGTTAAACCTCAATCAGTTGTGCGTTTAAAGGCGGGCCGCTACCATGTTGCTTCCCATTATGGTTCCATTAATGCGACGGCACGTTCGGATATTCAAGTGGAGGCTGGTAAAATAACGGAAGTTACCCTTGAACATCAGGCAGCTCAGATTGTTTTAAAGCTGGTACGACAAGAAGGAGGGGAAGCGCTTGCAGATACAAGTTGGTCTCTTGCCAATGATTCTGGTGATATCGTTTATGAAACTGTTGGTGCTTATGTTTCACTCGTGTTAGCAGAGGGAGAGTATATTGCAATTGCTAAAAATAAAGATAGAATTTATCAAAAGGTTTTTTCTGTCGTTTCTGGTCATGATGAAGATATAAGTGTGGTGGCGAATGAACAAAATCTGCAACGAATTGATGAAGATATGGATTGATCGTTGTTCGTGGATCTAAACCATGATGAGAGACGGGGTGTGCGTTTTGATTGAAATTTCAACAGTTGGTGTGTTTTTTGCTGGGGCGCTCTCTTTTTTGTCGCCATGTGTTTTGCCATTAGTTCCCCCTTATTTATGCTATATGGCAGGGATTGGTATTGATGACTTTCGTTCAGAAAAACGTGATGAGAAAGTCTTTATACGGTGGGCTTTATTGTCTTCTGTTATTGCTTTTGTTCTAGGGTTTACCACTGTTTTTGTTGCTTTAGGTGCGAGTGCAAGTACAATTGGTAAGTTCATCGGTTATTATCGTGATTGGTTTGCACTTGCTGCTGGAATTATCATTATTATTTTTGGTTTAAATTTTTTAGGTTTTTTCAAGCTCTCTTTTTTATTTCGTGAGGCGCGTTTTCAGACGGATAAAACACCTGCTGGTCCTTTAGGGGCCTATGTTATTGGTTTAGCTTTTGCCTTTGGTTGGACACCATGTATTGGTCCCATTTTAGGGCCTATTATAACGCTTGCTGGAACAAAGGAAACTGTGGGCGAGGGGGCTATTCTATTAGCAGTTTATGCGTTAGGTCTTGCTATTCCTTTTGTGTTGGCAGCTTTATTTTCCAGTTGTTTTATGCGGTTTTTAGCAGCTTTTCGTATTCATTTAGGAAAAGTTGAAAAAATTATTGGTGTTTTTCTTATTCTTACAGGGATTTTATTTTTAACAGGCTCTATGCAGGATCTTTCATTTTGGCTTTTAGAACATTATCCTTCATTGAGTTATGTTGAAGATATTCGTTGGCACAATATTATGAACTTTTTTGGATTTTCTCGTTAGTCTTGTGTGTTTTTATGGTT
Organism: Bartonella sp. AU15XJBT; assembly: GCF_028618615.1. Lineage (NCBI taxonomy): Bacteria > Pseudomonadati > Pseudomonadota > Alphaproteobacteria > Hyphomicrobiales > Bartonellaceae > Bartonella > Bartonella sp. AU15XJBT. Next base: position 103,178 of record NZ_JAQITG010000004.1, on the reverse strand, counting down.
AGAAGTTGTCTTTCTATTATTCTTGCTGCAGGTGAGGGGACGCGTATGAAATCGTCTCTGCCTAAGGTGCTTCATAAAATTGCTGGATTGCCTCTTATATGCCACGTTCTAAAACAAATAGAATTGGCAGGCTCTTCACAATTAGCCGTCGTCGTGGGATTTGGTGCTCAAGAGGTTGCGCATGTTGTTCAGTCATTTGTCAAAGATGTGATGATTTTTGAACAAAAAGAGCGTTTAGGAACGGCACACGCTGTTTTATCTGCTCGTTTAGCTTTGCAAAAGGGAGAGGATGATGTTCTCATTGTTTTTGGGGATACGCCTCTCATTCAGCAGGATTCACTGCACCAAATGCGTGCACAGCTTGCTGATGGGGCTGATGTTGTTTTTGCAGGCTTTCATACCCAAGATCCAACAGGTTATGGGCGCCTTCTTGAGAAAAATAGTCAATTGATTGCAATTGTAGAAGAAAAAGACGCGAGCAAGGAAGAAAAAAAGATTTCCTTTTGTAATGGGGGAATACTCGCTATGCGTGGAAAACATGCACTTTCTCTTTTAGAGAAGGTTGATAATAACAATATAAAAAAAGAATATTACTTAACAGATATTGCTTCTCTTGCTTCGCGTGAAGGATTAGATGTGCGTGTTGTTGAAATCCCTTTTGAAAATATTGTAGGAATTAATAACTGTTTTGAGCTATCGAGGGCTGATTCTTTGTGGCAAAAGCGTAAAGCGCGCGATTTAATGTTATCGGGTGTTACACTCTTAAAACCAGAAACAGTCTATTTTTCTTATGACACAGAAATTGAACCAGGTGTGGTGATAGAACCAAATGTTTATTTTGGATTAGGTGTGAAAGTACAATCTGGTGCTGTTATTCGTGCTTTTAGTTATCTCGAAGGTGCTGTGGTGGGTCAAGATGCACAGATTGGTCCCTATGCACGTTTGCGTCCTGGAACAGAGTTGGCTAAATCCGTAAAGGTTGGAAATTTTTGTGAAGTCAAACAAGCTAAGGTAGGAGAATCTTCTAAAATCAATCATTTAAGTTATATTGGTGATGCCGAAATTGGTGCTCATACCAATATTGGAGCCGGTACAATTACGTGCAATTATGATGGATTTAACAAATATAAAACCATGATTGGTGATCATGCTTTTGTTGGGTCTAATACGGCACTTGTTTCCCCATTGGTGATAGGGGATGGCTCTTATGTTGCTTCAGGAAGTGTTATTACTGAAAATATTCCTATGAACAGTATGGCTTTTGGGCGTGCACGACAGGTTATAAAAGAGGGCTATGCAACAAAATTTCGGGCGCGCTTGTTAGAGAATAACTCGACAGAAAATAAACAAAAAAAATGATCATTTTCAGTCTATTCATTTGTTTTGTGTCGATTTAACGATGGATAGGAGGTTTATTCTTAAAGATTGCCATATTCCATGTTTGAATTATTTATTATTTATCGTTTTAAATAAAAGCTGTTGGATTGTTTTATAAGATTTAAATCTTAAGATGTGGGTTGGAGCTTTTTAATGTGTGGAATTATTGGAATTCTTGGAAAGAGGTGTGTTACGTCTTCTTTGGTTGAGGGGTTAAAACGTCTTGAATATAGAGGGTATGATTCATCTGGGGTGGCAACAGTCTATAATGGACATCTTTATCGTGTACGTGCTGAGGGGAAGCTTGTTCATTTAGAAGAAAAATTAAAAAAAACACCTCTAGAGGGAAGTTTAGGGATTGGTCATACCCGTTGGGCGACGCATGGCGTTGCAGTTGAACGCAATGCACATCCCCATGTGACTGAAAAGCTTGCGGTTGTTCATAATGGTATTATTGAAAATTTTGTAGAATTGCAAAAGGAACTCATCGAGGATGGTTATATCTTTGAAACAGAGACAGATACGGAAGTTATTGCGCATTTAATAACGCGTGCATTAAAAAGTGGTCTTTCTCCGCAAGAAGCCATGCGGACCAGCTGGAAAAGGTTACAGGGGGCTTTTGCACTTGCTCTTATTTTCGAAGGTGAAGATAATCTTATGATTGCGGCGCGTTCTGGTCCACCGTTGGCAATTGGTTATGGAAAAGATGAATTTTTTGTGGGATCAGATGCTATTGCTTTGGCACCATTCGTTGATCATATTAGCTATTTGGAAGATGGGGATTGGGCTGTTCTTACACGGGAAGGCGTCACAATTTACGATGGAAACAATCAACCGGTAAAACGTTCTGTGACAACATTACTTGAAGAAGCATTGTTGATTTCTAAGGGGAATCATCGTCATTTTATGCACAAGGAAATGTTTGAACAACCTGAAGTGATTTCTCATAATTTGGCGCATTATCTTGATCTTGGAAATTATACCGTTCGCGCTTTTGAGAATTTGATTGATTGGAAAAATATTCATCGTCTCCTTTTTGCGAGTTGTGGAACGGCTTATTATTCAACCTTAGTTGCGCGCTATTGGTTTGAGAAATTTGCCGCTTTAAGTGTTGATAATGATGTTGCTTCGGAATTTCGTTATCGTGAACCTCCTATAACATCTGATGTGTTATCGCTGTTTGTTTCTCAATCTGGTGAAACAGCTGATACATTGGCTTCTTTGCGTTATTGTCGTGAGCGGGGTGTAAAAACAGCAACAATTGTGAATGTTGAGCAATCAACAATGGCAAGGGAGGCTGATTTTATTCTTCCAACACTTGCCGGACCGGAAATTGGTGTTGCTTCAACAAAAGCTTTTACCTGTCAATTGGCAACGCTTGCTTCACTTGCCCTTAGTGCTGCGAAACAACGTGACTACCTCTCAGTTCAAATGGAACAGCAATTGGTTCAACAGTTGGCAGAAGTTCCCCGTATTTTAAATGAGGTTTTAAAATTAGAAGGTAAAATTGAATCTATTTGTCGTGATTTGGTGAATGCAAAAAGTGTTCTTTATCTGGGACGTGGAACTTCTTATCCGATTGCTTTGGAGGGAGCCCTTAAACTGAAAGAGCTTTCTTATATTCATGCTGAAGGTTATGCAGCGGGGGAGTTGAAGCATGGACCAATTGCGCTGGTCGATGAGACAATCCCCGTTATTGTTGTGGCTCCTTATGATCGGTGGTTTGAAAAAACTTTTTCTAATATGCAAGAAGTGGTAGCGCGCAATGGTCGTATTATTTTGATAACCGATAAAAAAGGAGAAGAAGTAGCTTCTCTTAAGACTTTATCAACGATTACTTTGCCCGTTGTTCCAGAATTTATTGCTCCTATTATTTATGCTCTCCCCATTCAGTTAATTGCTTATCATACGGCTGTTTTATTAGGAACAGATGTTGATCAACCGCGTAATTTAGCAAAATCAGTCACAGTTGAATAAAAATAGATTGTGTAATTCTGAATTTGTCGAAAATAATCAAATGTAACAAATTGATTTATAGTGATGGTTTAGTTTTCTATTTTTCTCAGTTGCATGAGAATATCGAAGACAGGACTTTTCGTTTCAAATTCTTGATGACAGAATAAAAAATGTTTCCTTAGCGATCAAAAAATGGATCAGATGTATGAATATAAAAGTAAAAAGACGCAATAATATGCTTCTCCTCCTTTAATGTAAGCGTAATCCAGATTGGGAGAGAAGATGGGGCTGTTGGTTTGCTATTCTTTCATGAAGCATAATGGTGTAGGGATTATGTTAGATCATTTATGAGTGATATCAAGAAAGAAGAGCCTATTTGCATAGGGGGAGTATTTTTATTTTTTATCAGAGGTTCTTTTCTATTATTATCCTGCTCGTAAGAGGCGTGCGGCGTCATCGTGTCCGAAAAGATAAAGAAGCAACCGTAAGGCTTGTCCTTGTTCAGAGGAAAGATGAGGATCGCGTTGTAAAAATAGGCGTGCATCTTTTCTTGCTATGGATAAAAGATCACTGTGAACAGCAAGGTTTGCTATATGAAATTCAGGAACTCCAGATTGTTTTGTGCCTAAAAGTTCTCCTTCACCTCGCAAGCGCCAATCTTCTTCAGCAATTTCAAAACCGTCTTCTGTATGACGGATAATATTCAGACGTGTTGCTGCTGTTTTGGTTAGTGGCTCTTTATAGAGCAAAATGCAGGAAGATTTTTTATCGCCTCGTCCTACACGTCCACGCAATTGGTGCAATTGTGAAAGACCAAAATGTTCTGCGTGTTCGATGATAATAATCGAAGCGTCTGGAATATCCACGCCTACTTCAATGACGGTGGTTGCAACTAAAATACGTGTATTTCCGCATTTAAAAGATGCCATAGCGGCTTCTTTTTCTGCTGTAGACATTTTGCCATGGATCATTCCAACGTGAGCTCCAAAGCGCTCATAGAGAAACGCAAAGCGGTTTTCAATTGAAGTGAGATCAAGAGCTTTTGATTCCTCTACTAAAGGACAAATCCAATAGAGTTTTTCTCCTTTTTCTAATGCAATGGCGATTCGTTCTATAAGCTCATGCATACGTTTCAAAGAAAGCGTTGCTGTTGTAATGGGGTGTCGTCCCATTGGTTTTTCTGTAATTTTAGAGACATCCATATCCCCAAAAGCTGTTAAAACAAGAGTGCGAGGAATGGGTGTGGCGGTCATGACTAGCATATCAGGCTTATTGCCTTTTTCTGTAAGAGCGATACGTTGGTGCACACCAAAACGGTGTTGTTCATCGATAATGGTTAAGGCAAGATTGTTATAAGTAACGCTGTCTTGTATAAGAGCATGGGTCCCGATGACAATAGAAACTTGACCTGATAAAATATCATTCAAGATATTTGTCCGCAACTTGCCTTTTTCTCGTCCTGTTAAAAGCGTTGTTTTTAAGCCTATCTTTTCGGCAAGAGGGGTAATAGTGGCAAAATGTTGACGAGCAAGTACTTCTGTGGGGGCCATTAAAGCTGATTGACCTGAATTTTCAGCAATTTGTGCCATTGCCATCAGTGCAACGACGGTTTTTCCTGCGCCTACATCACCTTGGAGCAGTCTTAGCATCGGTTCTGGTGAAGCAAGATCATTGGCGATATCTTCTACCGCTTTTATTTGTCCCGTTGTGAGTTGAAAGGGGAGAACATTGAGCAGTTTTTTCATATAAATTCCTGTTGATGGTCGAGAAGTCCCAACAAGAGATTTGGTTTTCAAACGCACAAGGCCTAACGCTAATTGACAAGCGAGCAGTTCATCATAGGCAAGACGTTTGCGTGCTGTACTTTCTAAGGATAGATCATCAGGATTAATGGGAGCATGGATACGGCGTAAAGCAACAGAAAAAGAAGAAAAATTTTGCTGCTTTTTAACATTTTCATCTATCCATTCTGGGAGGAGAGGAATAAAATCAAGAGCGTTTTGTATGGCGCGTCTTAATGTCTTTGCTGCTAGTCCGGCAGTAGAGGGATAAACAGGTTCGATGAGAGGAATCTGATTTGATTGTTCGCTTGAGGCAATATGGTCGGGATGCGCCATTGAAAGTTGCCCATTAAACCATTCAACTTTTCCTGATACAATGACCTTTTTTCCTTCAGGGAGTTGTTTTTTGAGCCAAAGAGGTTGAGCATGAAAAAAAACTAAATGTATTTTTCCTGTTTGATCATGGGCGATAACACGATAGGGGATTTTGTTATGACCACGGGGTGGGGGGTGATGTTGATCGATGATAATTTCGAGCGTAACCGTCTCTCCTTCTTTTGCATAAGCAATGCTGGGACGCATTCTGCGGTCTATAACAGAATGGGGCATTAATTGAAGAAGATCAATAAGGGTTGCTTCATGTTGTGCAGGATTAACATTTAAAAGTTTTGTCAGTAAGCCATAGACTTTAGGGGTAATACCAGAAAGGGTTCGAATAGAATTAAAAAGAGGGGTAAGTAGACTTGGAGGCATGAGGAAATTTAACCTGCTCTTTTTGTTTTTTCTAGACCTTTAGAAGAGCTTTTTGGGGATAAAGCCATAAAGGGGGAATTGTTTTATTAACACATTGCGTTTTAGGAAGACAAATGAATACTTAAAGAGAAATACAATCTAGAGAATGCTAAAATTAAAGTGCTCATATGAAGTATATTTTTCTTCTTTTTATTTTAGGCGTTTATTTGCTGTGAATAGAAGCATTTTCTTGATAGAACTCTCTTATAAAGATCAATAAAATTGAGATATTTTTCTCATGTGGGATATGACAAATTTATAGCTTTAAAGTTATGCTAGCGTAGAATTTTTTTTCTTTAAGGGGTGCTGTTTGGCATCTAGTTTTTAATAGGAAATTGTGAGAGTGGCCAAAGATAAAAATAAACTGCAAGAGTATAAAAATTCTCTTCCTCGCTTTATTCATTTGAGAGTGCATTCAGCTTATTCTTTGCTCGAAGGGGCTTTAAAAATTCCTCAAATTATTCAACAGGCGATTGCAGATCAGGCACCCGCGGTTGCTATTACCGATACCAATAATTTATTTGGGGCTTTGGAATTTTCGCAGTATTGTCTTTCTCATGGGGTTCAACCTATTATTGGTTGTCAGCTTGCTGTTGATTTTTGTGTTGAAAATGATCATTCACGTTTGGTTAAAGGACGTCATGCTTCTGATTTCTGCTCTTTCGTTCTGTTCGCTGCTAGCGAAACCGGTTATGCTCATTTAGTTCGTCTTGTGAGCCGTGCTTATCTTGATAAATGTGATACTGATCCTCCTCATATTAAAGCTGATTGGTTATCAGAACACAGTGAAGGCATAATCGCTTTGACAGGCGGCAAGGAAGGACCTATTAATCTTGCTTTGGCAGAAGAAAAAAAAGAACGCGCCGTTGAGCGCCTAATTTATTTGAAAAAAACTTTTGCTGATCGTCTTTATGTGGAATTACAACGGCATGGCTCTTATGATCGAAGAGTAGAAGCAGATCTTATTGAATTGGCTTATGCACATGAAATTCCTCTTGTTGCAACGAATGAAGCCTTTTTTCTGAAGAGAGAAGGGTATGAAGCGCACGATGCGTTAATGGCTGTTTCAGAAGGACAAATCGTCTCTAATCCAGATCGAAAAAGGGTGACGCCAGATCATTACTTGAAGTCACAAGATGAAATGGTTGCACTGTTTTCTGATCTTCCAGAAGCTTTAGAAAATAGTGTTGAAATTGCATTGCGTTGTCATATTGCCACACCTCTTCGAAAACCGATATTGCCTCGTTTTATAGAACAATCTGCTCATTCAGAAAATACTTTAGAAGCAGAAGATAGTGAGTTGTTAAATCAAGCTAAAGCTGGTTTAAAGATGCGGATTGAAACAATTGGATTGGCTGAAGGGTATACGATTGCAGATTATGAGCAGCGGCTTGATTATGAGGTTTCAGTTATTACGCGTATGCAATTTTCTGGATATTTTCTTATCGTTTCAGATTTCATAAAATGGGCAAAGGTTCATGATATCCCTGTTGGTCCAGGGAGGGGTTCTGGTGCTGGTTCACTTGTTGCTTATGCATTGACGATCACCGATGTTGATCCATTGCGTTTTTCTCTTCTCTTTGAACGTTTTCTCAATCCAGATCGTGTTTCGATGCCAGATTTTGATATCGATTTTTGTCAAGAGCGGCGTGAAGAAGTTATTCAATATGTTCAAAAAAAATATGGACGTGATCAAGTTGCTCAAATTATTACCTTTGGTAAGTTACAGGCACGTGCAGTTTTGCGTGATGTGGGGCGTGTTTTAGAAGTTCCTTATCGACAGGTGGATTATCTTACGAAATTAGTTCCTGCTACACCAGGAAGTCAGGTGGAATTAGCGGATGCTATTAAGGATGAACCTAAATTTGAAGAGGAAAAGCAAAAAGATCCCGTCGTTGGACGCGCATTAGATATAGCACTTCAGTTGGAGGGACTTTATCGTCACGCTTCGACTCATGCCGCTGGGATTGTTATCGGAGATCGTCCGCTTTGGGAGCTTGTCCCGATGTATCGTGATCCTCGTTCTGATATGCCTGTTACACAATTTAACATGAAATATGTTGAACAGGCAGGATTGGTAAAATTTGATTTTCTTGGATTAAAAACGCTTACTGTTTTGAAAATGGCCGTTGATTTTGTTGCTAGACAAGGGGACAAAATAGATTTGTCAAATATTCCTCTGAATGATGAAGCAACCTACGCTATGATGGCACGTGGTGAAACGGTTGGCGTGTTTCAGGTGGAAAGTTCTGGTATGCGCAAGGCGCTGATTGGAATGAAGCCAGACCGTATTGAAGATATTATTGCGCTGGTTGCGCTTTACCGTCCTGGTCCAATGGAGAATATTCCAACCTATAATGCACGCAAACACGGGGAAGAGGAAATAGCTTCTATTCATCCTAAAATAGATCATCTGATTAAAGAAACACAAGGTGTTATCGTCTATCAAGAACAGGTGATGCAGATTGCTCAGGTGTTGGCTGGTTATTCACTTGGGGAAGCTGATTTATTACGTCGTGCTATGGGGAAAAAAATTCATGCAGAAATGCAAAAACAGCGCACGCGTTTTGTCGATGGAGCCGTTGCTGGTGGTGTTGATAAAGAGCAAGCTGATATTATCTTCGATCTTTTAGCAAAATTTGCCGATTACGGATTTAATAAATCACACGCTGCTGCTTATGCAATTGTTTCTTATCAAACCGCTTATATGAAGGCTAATTATCCCGTTGAGTTTTTAGCTGCTTCAATGACGTATGATATGACGAATACGGATAAACTCAATGATTTTCGGCGTGAGGCATTAAGGCTGGGTATTGAAGTTATTGCACCTTCTATACAAACATCTCATCGCGTTTTTGAGGTTGGTGATAACTGTATTTATTATTCCCTTTCTGCCATTAAAGGGGTGGGAGAAACGGTTGTCGATCATATTGTTGCTTGTCGTGGGAATAAGATTTTTAAGGATCTGGAAGATTTTTGTGCGCGTGTTGATCCTCGTATTGTCAATAAGCGTGCGATGGAAAGTTTAGTTTGTGCTGGCGCTTTTGATTGTTTTAATATTGCACGTGAAGTTTTATTAGCCAATCTTGGAACGCTTCATGCACGGGCGCTTCGTATTCTCGATGACAATTCTAGTGGGCAGGTTGATATCTTTGGAATGGCAGGCGGATTAAAAGAGCCATTGATTTTATCCCAAACGACTCCTTGGTTGTTGGCTGAAAAACTTTATCGAGAATTTCAAGCAATAGGCTTTTACTTTTCTGCTCATCCATTGGATGAGTATCAAGCTATTCTTGCTAAAAAACGTGTTCAGACTTGGAGTAATTTTGCCAATGCTGTTAAAGGGGGAGCAACGGCTGCGCGGCTTGCTGGAACCGTTGTGGCAAAAAATGTGCGCAAAACAAAATCTGGTAAAAAAATGGGAATTATTCATTTTTCTGATACAAGTGGACAGTATGAGGCTATCCTCTTTTCTGAAGCACTTTCGGATTATGAGGAGATGCTAGAACCTGGAAAATCTTTTATTATTACGGTGAGCGCAGAAAATCGCTCTGAAGGGGTTAGTTTGCGAATTGAGACAATTCAGTCTTTGGAAAAGGAAGCATTACAGCAGCATAAAATGATGCGTCTTTTTATCAAAACAGTTGATATGCTTCCACAAATTGAACAAAATTTAAATCTGGGGGGACATGGAGAGGTTGGGCTTATTTTAATTCAAGAAGATGGATTGCGAGAAGTCGAAATTGCACTTCCAAAGCGATATAAGGTCAATTCACATGTCGCAAATGCTATGAAATTAATTCAGGGTGTTGTTGATGTAGAATTGAGTTAAAACAAGATTAAAAATAGGGGCTATTTGGGGAGATTTTTACTTTGGGAAAAGTTAAAAGTTGAGCTTTGAAAACCAGATAGGTGATTTCGAAAGATCTGGCTTTTATTTGAGTAAATTATAATGGACTTTTAGTGTCATAAAGTCAAAAAATCTCTTTCCTTGGTAATATTCAAAGTATTGGAAGAGTTTTATAAGTTTTTATCACAATTTTTTATGGAACTTATCGCATCATACATATAAAGCCAATGGAGGCTTGACATAATGCTCTCTGGTGTACGAATTTTCATCATGAGATTACGGGCTATTGCTATAGGCCCGGTTGCATGATAAGCTAATCTGTTGAAACTCCCACGTTTTTTTACGGCTGCAATACGGGGAATGCGTGTTTTTTCGTAAAGCGAAAGTGCTTTCGTTAATGAAAGATCTTTCAATGAAAGTGCTTCCGCTAATGTGGCAGCGTCTTCGATTGCCATAGCGGCACCTTGTGCTGCAAAAGGTAAAGCTGCATGTGCACAATCGCCAACAAACACTTGTCTCTCTAGGCCTAAAAAACGATCTTGTTTCATGTGAAAGAGTGGCCAATATCGCCATTCATCAATATGGTCAAAGATTTGTAAAATTTTTGAATTCCACCCCTTAAAAAGAGATTTGAGTTTTTCTTTATCTCCTTTATGGGCCCATCCTTCTTTCGAACTTTCCCCATTTGTGATGGCAACAAAATTAAAATTTTTTTCTGACGATTGAATGGGATAGACAACAAGATGATTGTTGGGGCCCATCCAAGCTGTGATTGTCTTCATATTGTGCAACGAAGAACGAAAGTTTTGAGGAAGATTATCCAATGCTGTTGTTGCACGCCAAGCAATAAAGCCACTAAAATTTGCTTTTTCATGAAAAGGAGCTTGTTGTCGTAATGTTGACCAAACGCCATCACATCCGATCAGGAGGGGCGTTGAATAAAGCTGTTCTGTTGTTGCATCTGTTTTTATTGTTGTTATTTTAATGTTGGTTGCAGAGTGGGTAGAAGATACAATTGTTTCGCCTGCTTTGTATTGAATCAGAGGATTTTCGATCACTGCATTATATAAAATTTTTTGTAAAGCCGCACGATGAATTGTCATATAAGGGGCTTTCCAATATTTTTCTGTTAGATTGATAAGATGAGCACGTAGACGTGTTTTTAAAGATATTCCATCTTTTAACTCAAGAAAATGTGGGATTGTTGCAACTTCAGTGAGTTTGTTAAGAAGATCAAAGCGAGCAAGAATAGATGTTGCATTTGGAGTCAATTGAATACCCGCGCCTATCGTTTCAAGTTGCTTACACTTTTCGATAACGGTGCTTGCAATTCCTTTATGAGCGAGTGCTAAAGCGGTACTTAAACCAGCAATTCCTCCTCCAACGATGATGGGCGATTGTTCCACAAATGATTTCATATTAAATAAGCAGAACTAAAAGAGTGGTAGAGGGTCCCAGAACGCATTATAGTGGCTCATCTGGATGATATAAACAGCCTGTTGGATTTGTTTGATCGCACAATAGTGAGGGAACATAACGATAAAGGGTTGAGCAATAAGGGCAGATTTTCTCATCGGCTGCTCCCATGTCTATAAAGATATGAGGATGATCAAATGGTTGCGTAGCGCCTACGCACATAAATTCTTTCACACCAATTTCGATTGTTTTATATCCAAGATCATTTTGAAAATGGGGAATATTATGATCAGCCATGGTGTAAAAACTCCAGAATAAATTATCATCATCAGCTGTGATGAGGCTCTTCTATTTTATAAGCGTGAGTTTGTAACAATGCTTATCATAATGCAAGATGCTTTTTAAGACAAAGTGCTCTTCTTTTATGCTATATGGAATAATCGTCATGTTTTTAGTACTTTGCAGATGGAACTTGTTTCTAAGTATTTTTAAATATTCAATGGAAACATGATAATAAAAATTAGACATTGATGTATTATAAGTATGATAACATATTATAGAATATTATGTGAGGTGTTTCTTCAAGGATTTTAGAAAGTATAAAAGAATATTAATGAGAATATATGGAACAGAGGGTGGCAGATAAAATTTCTATATCGGATATAACGATGGAAAATCCGGCACGGTTTATTAATCGAGAGTTTTCATGGCTACAATTTAATAATCGTGTTTTGATGGAAGCGGCTAATTCGAAACATCCTTTATTAGAGCGGCTACAATTTCTTTCGATTTCAGCAACAAATCTTGATGAGTTTTTTATGGTTCGTGTTGCTGGTCTTGCAGCTCAAATTCGTGTTCATGTTACAACGTGCAGTGCAGATGGGTATACCCCACAGGAACAACTTGATATTGTGCTCGCTGAGATTTCCAAATTGCAGGCTCATCAACTCCAGGAATTGAATGTTTTACGTGATGAATTAAAAAAGAATGATATTGAAATTATTTGTTCTGATGATCTTTCAGAAGCCGAAAAATCATGGCTTGAAAAATATTTTCTTGATAAAATTTTTCCTGTTCTAAAACCTTTGCCGGTTGATTCTACGCATCCCTTTCCCTTTATCCCTAATTTAGGGCTTTCTTTAGCACTTCAATTGTCTGAAGGAACAGACCAACATGCACGTACAGTGTTGTTGTCCATTTCAATGCTTCTGAGGCGTTTTATTCTTCTTCCTCAAGAGGGTAATCATTTTCGTTTTATTGCATCTGAAGATGTTATTTATCTTTTTATCAAATATCTATTTCCTCACGATGAGGTTAATGGAATGGGTACATTTAGAGTGATTCGGGATAGCGATATTGAAGTAGAAGAAGAAGCTGAGGATCTTGTTCATTTTTTTGAAAAGGCTCTTAAAAGGCGGCGGCGTGGGCAGGTTATTCGCGTTGAATTTGATGCAAAAATGCCAGAGAATTTGCGCCAATTTATAGTGAATTGTCTTGCTGTTCCTGATAACTGTATTAATGTTCTTGATGGATTTTTGGCACTTAATATGGTCTCAGAGATTGTTTCTATTCCCCGTGATGATCTCAAATTTATTCCTTATATTCCTCGTGTTCCAGAATCTATTCGTAAACATAATGGGGATTGTTTTACAGCTATTCGTGAAAATGATCTCGTGATTCATCACCCCTATGAGACATTTGATGTTGTTGTCCAATTTTTACGTCAAGCTGCTGGCGATCCTGATGTTGTGAAAATCAAACAAACACTTTATCGTACATCAAATGATAGCCCAATTGTTAGCGCTTTGATTGAAGCCGCTAAAGGGGGAAAGTCTGTGACTGCTTTGGTAGAACTTAAAGCACGTTTTGATGAGGAAGCAAATATTCGTTGGGCAAAGGATCTTGAATGTGCTGGAGTTCAAGTTATCTTTGGTTTTATTACCTTAAAAACACATGCCAAGATGTCTCTGGTTGTGAGACGTGAAGGAAAACGTCTTTGTTCTTATGTTCATCTTGGAACAGGAAATTATCACCCCGTGAACGCTAAAACTTATACGGATCTTTCTTTTTTTTCCACGGATGATGATATCGCTCATGATGTTGCGTTATTGTTCAATTATATTGCGCAATATGAGCGTCCACGTGAAACAATGAAGATCGCTTTTTCGCCTTTGACATTGCGTGGTCGTATTTTAGAGCATATTGAAGGAGAAATTGCTCATGCACAACGAGGAAAGTTTGCTGCTATTTGGATAAAAGTGAATGCATTGGTTGATCCTGAAATTATTGATGCTTTATATCGTGCTAGTCAAGCAGGGGTACAGATTGATCTGGTTGTGCGAGGGATATGTTGTTTACGTCCTTGTATTCCAGGAATTTCGGATAATATTCGTGTAAAATCAATTGTCGGGCGTTTTCTTGAACATAGCCGTATTTTTTGTTTTGGGAATGGGCAAGATTTGCCTAACGAAAATGCACTTGTTTACTTAGGCTCTGCTGATATGATGCCTCGTAATCTAGACTACCGTATTGAAATATTGGTTCCAATTTTTAATAAAATGGTGCGGCGGCAGATTCTTTTACAAATTATGCTAGCTAATCTCATTGATAATCAACAAAGCTTTGATATACTTAAAGACGGAACATCAAGACGTATCACACCGCAGAAAGGTGAAAGTCCGTTTAATGCGCAGGAGTATTTTATGGCCAATACAGGTTTTGCGGGGAAAAATGAGTCTTTTGAATCTTCCATTTCACGCTTGGTTGCGTTGCATCGGCAACAAGCTGAAATGCATAAAGACTGAAATCCAATGACGTATAGAGATGCTCAAGGTAGGCTAAAAGGACGTAAGCCTGTTGCTGTTATTGACATTGGATCAAATTCTGTTCGGTTGGTGATTTATGAAGGGCTTGTTCGCTCACCAACGGTTTTGTTTAATGAAAAGATTCTTTGTGGTCTCGGTCATGGTGTGGCAAAAACGGGATTTTTAGAAGAAAAATCGATGGAAATGGCGTTGCAAATGCTCAAACGATTTCGTACGCTTTGTCGACAGATTGGGGCAGATGAGGTCTATACTTTAGCAACGGCAGCAGCACGAGATGCAAAAAATGGCGTCGCATTTATTCAAAGTGCTGAAGATATTTTACAAAATAAAATATATCTGCTTTCAGGAAGTGAAGAAGCGATGTATTCCGCCTATGGGGTTATTTCTACTTTTTATCAACCAAAGGGACTTTCTGGGGATCTTGGTGGTGGAAGTCTAGAACTCATTGATATTGATCATTCTGATGTCGGTGAAGGGATAACGCTTCCATTAGGGGGATTGCGGCTACAGTATATGTCAAATAATGATAGTGCGGTTGCTGCAAAAATTGTACATGAACAATTTTATAAATCTTCTGTTGCACGTACGCGTAAAGGTATGGCACGTTATTTTTATGCTGTAGGAGGAACATGGCGTAACTTGGCAAAACTCCATATGGCAATGAAGCACTATCGGCTCCCTGTTATGCATGGCTATGAAGTTGATGCCATGGAAATGGAGAGTTTTTTACGTCTTGTAGCAAGCGGTAATATTGATAATATGAGAGGGATTGCGGCGGTTTCACAGAATCGTCGTAAACTTTTATCGTATGGGGCTATTGTCCTTATTGAACTCATTCAGTGTATGGGGTTTGAAAAGATAATCTTTTCTGGTGCTGGCGTTCGTGAAGGTTTTCTTTATTCACGCTTGCCGCAGGCGATTCGACTTTCAGACCCTCTCATTGCTGCGTGCACAGAAATGGCTATTTTACGGGCACGTTCACCAAAACAAGCAGAAGAACTTATTGATTTTACGACGAATGCCTTTGAAGTTTTTGGAATTTCAGAAACTGAAAATGAATGCCGTTATCGTCAAGCGGCTTGTCTTCTTACCGATATTGGTTGGCGTATACATCCAGATTATCGAGGCAATGAAGCAGCCAATCAGATAGCATTAGGATCTTATCCAGGAATTTCTCATGAGGGGCGCCTTTATGCAGCGCTTGCTGTTTTTTTTCGCAATACCAGTTTACTGGTTGATAAAGAATCTCTTCCCATCTTTCAATTAGCAACACAAAATATCATTGAAAAAGCACGTATTCTTGGTGAAACAATGCGTATTGCTCATCTGTTTAGCGCTTCTGTTGCAGGAATTTTACCTCATTTATTTTGGCATAAAAAAGCAGATCATATTGTTTTGCAGATCCCCCAAAATTACGCTGGATTATTGGGAGAACGTCCTCTTGGACGATTAAAGAAGTTATCAAGATTAATAAAACAACCTCTTGCTTTTGAAATTTCTTGATTTTTCCTTCTCATTTATTCGCGTTTCATATCTTAAAAGGTTAGGTATTTTAGTTTCTATGCTCGTTCATTTTTAATGATTGGATTGTAATTTCGATAAGGATTTTTTTATATAATAAAATGACGTAAGGTAATATCTTTTCATGCTTTTCTATTATGCTAAGCGACTATTTTTGTAATGAAACGCGCTTTTATTATAAGAATTTTTTCTTTTTAAAACTTTTATAAGAAGCTGCTGTTTTTTAATTTTTCTTAAACGAGATTGTTATTTGGTTGGCCTGACAAAAAATTTAGCTATTCTTTTTAATACGCATTCACTATTTAGGTTTTTAAATTTGTCAGCAGCAGACTTTATTTATCCTATTTTCCTTGTCCTGTAGCACATGCCCATTGATATAGATAAGTAGTGTAATGGATTTTTAAAAATGAGAATGTTTTAAATTTACTCGGAGATTCTTTTACATCTTTCAATTAAAATCGATTTAATAAGATGCAGTTGCAAAATTTTTCTCTTTTAATTTTCTACTCATTTTGACATAAAATGCCCCCCTCTTTAGAAGATCTTATGGAAATCTCAGAATGTGGGGGAAATGTAAATTAAAGCTGTTTTGTGCTTATTTTCCCATCGTTAAAGTAAAACCCTATCTGTCCCTTTAGCAGTTGTTCAGCTTTTTGACCAAATATTTCATAGCGCCAGCCATTCATAGCGGGGATATTTTTCTTTATTCCTCCATTAGCGATTTTTTCTAAATCATTAGATGTTGCAATAATTTTAGGAGCAATGCTGTTTTCGTTTGCAACAAGTTTTAATAATACTTTAAGTAGATCGATAGCAGCGGTTGTCGTATCGTTGAGTGGGTTATGTTTAGGAATAGGGGGCAAAGTAGAAAGATCGACCTCTAAGCCTTCGTGGACAGCTTTGATTAATGATGAGGCAATTGAGCGTTTATCCCAATTCTTATTAAGACTGCGCAACCGTTTTAACGCAGACTCGTCTTTTGGTTGTTGGGTGGCTATTTCTATAAGACATTCATCTTTCATGAGATGGCGACGTGGCATATTGCATTTTCGTGCTTCACGTTCACGCCAAGCAGCTATCTTTTGTAATACCGCAAGTTCACGCGGTTTTTTAACTTTTCCTTTCACTTTTTTCCATGCTTCATCTTCCGGCATATCATAGGTTTTAGGATTTAAGAGGATTGTGATTTCATCATCCATCCAGTGAGTCCGTTGACTTTTTTCTAACCTTTTTTTCAAGAGGAGGTAAACATCTCTTAAGTAGGTTACATCGGCAAGGGCGTAGAGCAGTTGTTTTTCAGACAGCGGGCGACAACTCCAATCTGTAAAGCGAGAGGATTTATCAAGATGATGCCCTGTGCAGCGTTGTACAATTTGATCATAAGAGATCGAATCACCAAATCCGCAAATTGACCCTGCTATTTGTGTGTCGAAAAGAGGGGAAGGAATAACGCCTCCAAGATAATAAATCGTTTCAATATCTTGACGGGCAGAGTGAAAGACTTTGACAATTTTTTTATCGATCATAAGATCAAAAAATGGTTGTAAATCAATATCTGGTGCTATGGGATCAATCAGAACTGTAACGTCTGGTGATGCGAGTTGGATTAAACACAGTTGAGGCCAAAAAGTTGTTTCGCGGATAAACTCAGTATCGACTGTTACAAAATCAGAGTTACGTAGAGCGTTCAGTGCAATTTCAAGATCTGTTGTTTGTGTAATAAGATTCATCATTCTATTATAATTCGATATATTAAATTTGTCTTTTATTGACTTTATTTTCGCGTTTTTATTCTCATATCTTGACAAATGGTACTTAAAAAGCGTTTGTAACGCATGTGAATATTATAATCAAAGGCAAAAAACATGCACCGTTATCGCAGTCATCATTGTGCGGCTCTTCGTAAATGTGATGTAGGAACAAAAGTTCGTCTTTCGGGATGGGTTCATCGTGTTCGTGATCATGGAGGAATTCTTTTTGTGGACTTGCGTGATCATTTTGGAATCACACAAATTGTTGCGGACCCTGCGTCGCCCGCTTTTAAAATTATTGAAAAAGTGCGTGCTGAATGGGTTATTCGTGTGGATGGGGAGGTATGTGCTCGTTCTGATGAGGTTATTAATGCAACACTTCCAACAGGTGAGATTGAAATTTTTGCACAAGAGGTAGAAGTTCTTTCAAAATCTGAAGAGCTTCCTTTACCGGTTTTTGGTGAGCCTGATTATCCAGAAGATATCCGATTAAAATATCGTTTTCTTGATTTGCGTCGGGAGACTATGCACAAGAATATCATGCGTCGCACTGAAATTATTGCGGCTATGAGACGGGCTATGCAAAATAATGGTTTTACGGAATTTACAACACCGCTTTTGACAGCCTCTTCGCCGGAAGGTGCACGTGATTTTTTAGTTCCAAGTCGTGTTCATCAGGGAAAATTTTATGCCTTACCACAAGCACCACAGCAATATAAACAGTTGTTGATGATGTCTGGTTTTGATCGTTATTTTCAAATTGCACCATGTTTTAGAGATGAAGATCCGCGGGCCGACCGTCTTCCTGGTGAATTTTATCAATTAGATATTGAAATGAGTTTTGTTGAACAGGAAGATGTTTTAGCAACTATGGAACCCATTATGCGTTCTATTTTTGAAGAATTTGCAGATGGAAAAACTGTGACACAAAATTTTCCTCGCATTTCTTATGATGAGGCAATGCGGAAATATGGTTCTGATAAGCCTGATCTACGGAATCCAATCATTATGAAAGATGTGTCTCAGCATTTTTATAATTCTGGTTTCAAAGTTTTTGCTCAGATCTTAGCGAATGATGAGAATGCACAAGTATGGGCTATTCCGGCTAAAACGGGTGGAAGTCGTGCTTTTTGTGATCGTATGAATGTATGGGCACAAGGCGAGGGGCAACCGGGGCTTGGTTATATTTTCTGGCGCAAAGAAGAAGGAAAATTTGAAGGAGCAGGGCCTATCGCCAAAAATATTGGTGAGCAGCGCACTGAAGCGCTTCGTATACAACTTGGACTTGAAAGTGGTGATGCTTGTTTTTTTGTGGCTGGAGATCCAAAAAAATTCGCATCTTTTGCTGGAGCAGCCCGTACACGGGTAGGAGAAGAATTAGACCTTGTCGATAGAGAGCGTTTCTCTTTAGCGTGGATTGTTGATTTTCCATTTTTTGAATGGAATGAAGATGAGAAAAAGATTGATTTTGCACATAATCCTTTTTCCATGCCTCAAGGGGGAGAAAATGCTCTTGAGTGTCAAGATCCTCTTACGCTTAAGGCTTTTCAATATGATCTTGTTTGTAATGGTTATGAGATTGCATCCGGTGGAATTCGTAATCACTTACCAGAAATGATGCTTAAAGTTTTTGAACGCGTAGGGCTTTCTAAGGAAGTTGTGAAAGATCGTTTTGGTGGTCTTTATCGTGCATTCCATTATGGGGCTCCACCCCATGGGGGTATGGCTGCGGGAATTGACCGTATCATTATGCTGTTGCAAGGTGTTAAAAATTTACGTGAAGTTGCTTTATTTCCTATGAATCAACAGGCTCTTGATCTTTTGATGAGTGCTCCATCTGATGTTTCTTCTACACAATTACGGGATTTAGGAATCCGCATGGCTCCTTCTCACAAAAATAGTTCATAAAGTTGATTTATAGATTGTTGTCATCTTTCTCCGTAGCTTGAAGGTTTTGATGCCTTTCCAAGGGCATATGTGTTGTTTGTGGATTTAGAGAAGCAAAAAAATGCTATTGTGTTAATCCTTCAAGCGGCATTATTTCTAAAGAAATATCTCTCAATGCTCTCGAGCTTGTTTTAGGATACTCGCTCTGTGAAGGATATAATTTAAAAGCCTCATGAGTGGTATAAAGGGCATATTATACAGCACAATCTGTATTGAATAAAGGAGAAGCTGTCATTCTACTTTTTAGGGTTTAGTGTTGCTGACAATTTTTGTATGCAAATAGTCTCACTATTTTATTCCTTGCTTGGATAGTCGCTCTTCCCTTTATATAAGTAGGGAAATGGGAATGATTGATTTATCATAAACTAATAAGCTTTGAATATTTTTTAAGTTTTTCTACGAAAAACTGGATGGCGTTGTTATTACAATTTATATCTGTAATAAAAGATGATGTTTGAAAGGTGCTTTTATCATTCCCAAAAGGATGAAATAGCTCCTTGTGAGCCGTTAAATTATATCGTCGGATTTGAAGAAGTTTTCAATAAGGTTTTTGTTTAGAATAATTTGCATTCAAAATATATTTTCAAGGAAATTGTTATTGTCGGAAAGATTATAAAAATTTATTTCACATCGTTTTGAAAAGTTATGTCATGACTCCAGTTCGCAATTAATAATAGCATTGTTTTATAGATTTTTATTTATTTATAAAAATGTTTGTCGTTTTCCTTAACAATGAAAATATTTTCTATTTCTTTTGGTTTATTTTGTTTTTTACCTCTTAAAGAGGATATTGAAAGAATTTTTCGATAATATATTAAATGTTTTCATATATTGTTTAGGACAAGGGGGGAGAACATGTATAAATTTTTCAAATTGATATAATTTTCTGTTCATGTTCTAATTACAACGTTTATTTTTATGTCGTTGACTTTTAATAAAAAAGTTTACTCATAAAAATTTGCATTAAATAAATCCTACACAATAATTTTTTTATTATTGTGGGAATTTTTGTTTTAATATTATGTCTGATAAAATGAATTTACCTTTTGATAAAGAACATATTGAGCCAATAGAGTTACGTTCTGCTTTAGAGGAACGCTATTTGGCTTATGCACTTTCTACGATTACGCATCGTGCATTGCCTGATGTGCGTGATGGATTGAAACCTGTCCATCGGCGAATTGTTCATGCGATGCGTCTTCTCAAACTGAATCCTGGACAGTCTTATGCGAAATGTGCGCGGATTGTCGGTGATGTCATGGGAAAATTTCATCCTCATGGGGATGCATCTATTTATGATGCTTTGGTACGCTTGGCTCAAAGTTTTGCGGTTCGTTATCCGTTGGTTGATGGACAAGGAAATTTTGGTAATATTGATGGTGATAATGCTGCGGCTATGCGTTATACGGAAGCACGCATGACTGAAGTGGCTGCGTTGTTGCTTGAGGGAATTAATGAAAATGCTATTGATTTTCGTTTGACCTACAATGAAGAAGATGAAGAGCCTGTTGTTCTACCAGGTGCTTTCCCTAATCTTTTAGCCAATGGTTCTTCAGGTATTGCTGTTGGTATGGCAACATCTATTCCTCCTCACAATGTTGCTGAGCTCTGTGATGCGGCGCTGCATTTGATTGCACACCCTGATACGCGTGATGAGGATTTAAATCAATTTGTGTTGGGACCTGATTTTCCAACCGGTGGCATTTTGGTTGAGCCTAAAAAGAGTATTGAGGAATCTTATCGTATAGGGCGAGGTTTTTTTCGATTGCGCTCACGTTGGCATCAGGAAGCTGGTAGCCGTGGTTCTTATGTGATTGTTGTGACTGAAATTCCCTATCAAGTTCAAAAGTCACGTCTTATTGAAAAAACTGCGGAATTGTTGCTTGCGCGGCGCTTACCAATGCTTGAGGATATTCAAGATGAATCAGCAGAAGATATCCGCATTGTGCTTGTTCCTAAAAATCGGTCGGTTGATCCTGAACTTCTTATGGAATCCCTTTTTAAATTGACTGATTTTGAAGTAAGATTTCCTCTTAATCTTAATGTTCTATCTTTGGGAAAAATACCGAATGTTCTCTCGCTGCGAGAAAGTTTGCAGCAATGGCTTGAACATCGTCAAGAAGTGCTTATTCGACGCTCTCATTATCGACTTGATCAAATTGATGGCCGATTAGAAATTCTTCATGGGTATCTTATTGCCTATTTGAATCTCGATGAGGTCATACAGATTATTCGTGAAGAGGATGAACCGAAAAGGAAGTTGATTAATCGTTTTGAATTAACAGAAAATCAAGCTGAAGCTATTCTTAATATGCGCTTGCGTTCTTTACGGAAGCTTGAAGAATTTGAAATTCGTAAGGAGTTTGAAACTCTTAAAGCTGAAAAAGAAAAACTACAGAATTTGTTAGATTCTCCTATAAAACAATGGAAAATAATTTCAGAAGAAATTAAAAAAGTTCGCAACACTTTTGGTTCTGAAACGCTCTTAGGAAAAAGACGTACGACATTTGAAGAAGCGCCAAGACATGATCTTGACGACATTCAACAAGCGATGATTGAAAAAGAACCGGTTACTGTTGTTATTTCTGAAAAGGGGTGGATGCGTGCTTTGAAGGGACATTTAAACGATTACAAAGCGCTTTCTTTTAAAGAAGGAGACAGTTTAAAGTTAGCATTTCCGGCATTTACGACCGACAAGATTGTGCTAATAAGTACTGGTGGAAAGTTTTTCACACTTGGTGCAAATAGTTTGCCTGGAGGAAGGGGACATGGTGAACCCATTCGTCTTTTAGTTGATATGGATGATGAGCATGATGTTCTTACAGCTTTTGTGCATCATGTAGAAGAAAAATTGCTCTTGGTTTCATCTTACGGAAATGGCTTTATCGTTCCTGCTGCAGAAGTAATTGCCAACACACGAAAAGGAAAGCAAGTGATGAATGTGAAATCTCCTGATAAGGTAAAGCGTTGTGTTCCGGTTCATGGTGATCATGTTGCCGTGGTTGGTGAAAACCGCAAAATGCTTATTTTTTCTATTGAACAAATACCAGAAATGAATCGTGGTAAAGGGGTTCGTTTACAACGTTACAAAGAGGGGGGAATTGTTGATGCCAAGACTTTTAATTTATCAGAAGGCTTAAGTTGGCAAGATACAGCTGAACGAATCTTTAACCGTCAAGCTGATGATCTCATTGAATGGATGGGAACGCGTGCGGGTGTTGGGCGTCTGGTTCCAAAAGGATTTCCAAAATCAGGAAAATTTATCAATTAAATAATAGAGCGTTTTTATTTCAAGCCTATAAAAGCGTAAAGAAAAATGTTTATGTGTTTTTATTATACGTTAATATATTGATTTATAAGAATAATTAAACATCATTTCATCTTAAATGAGAGGCTATAATATCCATGGATTTTCTTATTTTAATCTTGTTTATGTTGAAACAATCAAAATGATCCGTTTGCACATCACGAGTGAGTTGATGTTATGGATGAAGGTTTATAAATAAAAGAATTAAAAATATTTTTTATGAGCTATTTTAAGTACCAAGAGCTGTTTTAACATTGGAAACAGAATAATATAATAGGTTTACATGCTTCATAAGTGTGAGGATGATAGAATGGTTTTTATACATTTTATTGTTTTACCATTATATATTTATGGGGACTGTCGTGAAATGATTTTATGTTTTGAGAAGTGTATTTTAAAAATGAATATTTAATTCAAGAGTGTCGTATTTGGAGGTATTTTGTTTTGTGTGAGAGGCATCTCTCTCTTCTTCAAGAGAGATGTTATTAATCTTCTCTTAAGCATGTTCATTCGTTAGGATTATGATGATATTGCCTAAAGAGATGACCACGTTCAGCCCATAAGACAAGCAGAATAGCGATGAGACTTAGAAAGAAAAATCCTGCTGAGTTTGGGATGGTTGTTTCATCAAATTGTTGGGCAATAAAAAAGCTCAGTCCTGCACCGATAGATGTTTGAAGAAAGCCCGATACAGAAGAGGCTGTACCAGCAATTTCGCCCAAAGATTCTAGAGCGAGTGTATTGAAATTGGCCATAATGCCCCCGCAGGTAAACATTAATATACAATATAGAGTCATATAAAAAGGAAAAGGGATAACGCCATCTGCTAAGATGGATCCAATAAACCAAATACATGAAGTGGCACAAAAGAGCAAAAGCATCGTATGGGCAATACGTCGCATTCCAAGACGTCCGACAAGTTGAGAATTCATAAATGATGAAAAAGCTTGAAATGCGGCACCGATGGCAAATGCTATCGGAAACCAAAAGCCTAAGTTATAAATTCCTTCATAGGTTTGTTGTGATGTATTAACAGCAATAAAAATGCAGCCTAAAATGATGGACGTTGCGAGTGTGTAGCAAAGAGTTGTACGATTTGTCACAACAATCCATAAGTTGTGTTTGACTGAAGAAAAGGAAAGAGGGCGTTGTTCATGAAGTGTTTCAGGCAAGCGGAATAGAATCCAAATCATTAGCCCGAAACCAATCATTGCCATGAAAATAAAAATAAATTGCCAATGTCCGAGCAGCAAAATGATTTGTTGTCCTGTTGCGGGACCAACCATGGGTGCAACAAGAAAAACCATCATAACAATAGACATAACCTCTGCCATTTTTCGACCACTGTAGAGATCACGTACAACAGAAACCGTAAGGATACGCATAGACGCGCCTCCAATACCTTGCAAAACACGTAAAATAAGCAGAAGAGAAAAATCCGTTACAAAGGCACAGCCAATCGCCGTAAATGAATAAAAAGCAAGCCCAATAAGTATAAGTTTGCGTCGCCCATAGCGATCGCTTATCGGACCGAAAAATATTTGAGCAATACCATAGCTAATAAGATAACTCGAAATGATATAATGTTGATCATTCTCGTTGAGAACATTTAAGCCTTCCAAAATATTAGGCATAGCTGGCAACATAATGTCTACAGCTATAGCATTAATAGCCATGAGCGAAGCAATAAGAATAACAAATTCTTTATAGCCAATTTTTTTCTTAATCGCATCACTATGCGTCTGTTCATCAACTGAATATGACATATGGCATCCTTGAAATAAAAATTTCGTCTGAAAACAGCTCTTTTTACGAGTCTGAATAAATGAAAGATACCTATGATCGATTACAAGGAATATTCTTTTCTTTTAGAAGTTCCTGTAACTCATTGTTTTGAAACATTTCTTTAACAATATCACAGCCTCCAATAAATTCACCTTTGACATAAAGCTGTGGAATTGTTGGCCAATTTGAGTATTCTTTGATCCCTTGACGCAATTCGTCAGAAGTCAGAATATTAATACCTTTATAATTCAATCCTAAATAATCAAGGATTTGAACAACTTGCCCTGAAAACCCACATTGTGGAGCCTCAGGTGTTCCTTTCATGAATAAAATGACGTCGTTTGTTTTAATCTCGTTGTCAATAAAATCATGAACAGTGGTCATTTTTATCCCTCGATATTTCAGATTTTTATAAGTATGCAATTATATTCGTATTATTTTTTAATCTTATTGAATGGATGAATGCAAGAAGAAATTTTAGATTATTTTGGGGTATTTGTTTGCAACATTAAGGCATGAAGGTCATTTCCCATATTGCCTTTAAGGGCATCATAAACCATTTTATGTTGCTGAACACGGGTTTTACCACGAAAACTTTCAGAAATAACTTCTGCAGCATAATGCTCCCCATCTCCAGCAAGATCACGAATTGTTACAGTAGCATCGGGAATACCTTCACGAATAAGCGTTTCAATTGCATGGGCACTCATTGCCATCACTATTCTCCTATATTGTTCATTTTTTTGTAAGAGCTGTTTCACGAGAAAGATAAATTTTTACTCTTCACCCATAAATTGTGGAAACCAGTTCTCATAGGCCTGTGTAAGACTTTCTACTGAAAGTGTTAATATCCCATCTATATTAAGAGAATCTCCCTCAACATGACCCATTTCTGTTAAAGAAATGGCATGGGTTTTTGCATGCTTTTTAAGATTATTGAGAGCATCAGGTTTGACGGCTAAAAGATAACGTCCTTGGTCTTCTCCAAAAAGTTCTGCATGGTGGGGAGATTTATTACTTAATTTTATTTTGATTCCTTTACCTGCTTTAATGACCATTTCTGCAAGTGCAATCGCTAGTCCGCCATCAGAAATGTCATGAGCGGCATGAACAAAACCGTTATGAATGACATCTCGAATAAATTGACCATGCTTTTTTTCAAGTTGCAAATCTACAGGGGGAGGGGCGCCTGCATCAATATTTAAAATGTCACGTGCATAAATTGATTGTCCTAAATGAGAACCGCAATCTCCCACTAAAATAATATGATCTCCATTTTGCATACCACTTATTGTTACCATTTTAGACCAATCACTCAGAAGTCCTACACCAGCAATTGTGGGGGTAGGAAGAATAGCTTCTCCATTTGTTTCGTTGTAAAGAGAAACATTGCCTGAAACGATAGGAAAGTCGAGGATTCTGCAAGCTTCTCCTATACCTTTAATCGCAAAAACCAGTTGCCCCATAATTTCAGGTTTTTCAGGGTTGCCAAAATTGAGATTATCTGTCGCAGCCAGTGGTGTTGCACCTGTCGTGCTAATATTTCGCCAGCATTCTGCGACAGCTTGCTTTCCTCCCTCATAAGGGTCTGCTTCACAATAGCGCGGTGTTACATCAGAAGAAAAAGCAAGAGCTCGTTTACTCTTATTGCTTATGCGGATAACGCCAGCATCACCTCCTGGACAAATGAGGCTATTTCCTTGGATAAGAGTATCATATTGTTCATAAACCCAGCGCCGTGAACTTTGATCCGCCGAATTCAATAAGGTCATAAGTGCAGCACCAAGATTCTCAACTTTTTTGAAGTCTTCTGCTTTCAGAAGTGCTTTTTTTGCAGGTTCACTCCAAGGACGGTCATAAACAGGTGCTTCATCACCAAGTTCTTTAATGGGAAGATTGACAACTTCTTCTCCTTGATGAAATACACGGAAACGTAGATCATCGGTTGTTTTTCCAATAATGGAAAAATGGAGCCCCCACTTATGAAAAATTGCTGCTGCTTGCTTTTCTAGCTCTGGTTTTAGGACCATGAGCATACGCTCTTGGCTTTCAGAAAGCATCATTTCATAGGCTGTCATGTTTTCTTCACGAACGGGAACTGTATCGAGATTAAGCTGTATTCCTAGATTTCCTTTTGCACCCATTTCAACGGCAGAAGAGGTGAGACCTGCTGCCCCCATATCTTGGATAGCAACTACAGCTCCAAGTTCCATGAGCTCTAAACATGCTTCAAGAAGACATTTTTCTGTAAAAGGGTCACCTACTTGAACAGTTGGGCGTTTTTCACTGATTGAATCATCAAATTCAGCAGAAGCCATTGTTGCTCCACCGACACCATCTCGCCCTGTTTTTGCACCAAGATAAACAACAGGGAGTCCGATACCTTGTGCTTTAGAATAAAAAAGGGCGTCTGTCTTTGCAATACCGGCGACAAAAGCATTAACGAGGATATTGCCATTATAACGCTTATCAAAATTGATTTCTCCACCAACCGTTGGAACACCAAAAGAATTGCTGTACCCCCCTATTCCAGAAACAACGCCAGCAACAAGATGGCGTGTTCGGGGGTGATCCGGAGCACCAAAACGCAATGCATTCATCGCCGCAACAGGACGGGCGCCCATCGTAAAGACATCACGCAAAATACCACCAACCCCTGTTGCCGCCCCTTGATAAGGTTCAATATAAGAAGGGTGGTTATGACTTTCCATTTTGAAAACAACACATTGTCCTTCACCAATATCGACAACACCAGCATTTTCACCAGGCCCTTGAATGACACATTTTCCTTCTGTCGGAAGAGTCTTGAGCCATTTTTTAGAGGATTTATAGGAACAATGTTCGTTCCACATTGCAGAAAAAATTCCCAGTTCAGTAAATGTCGGTTCTCTCCCGATTAAAGTTAGGATACGTTGATATTCATCCTCTTTTAGGCCGTGTTGGGCAATGAGCTCTGGTGTAATCGTGATGTTATTGCAAGGATTCATGGGTATTTATCCGTCAAATTAATCGAAATTTAGCATTTTAATTCTTTTAATCTAGCAGCTTAGATTATGGAAAACTACGTGATTTAATAATAAAAATATTCATAGATCGTAAGCTGAAGATTTTGTTCGTTTGGTTGGGTGGACTTCAAGACCAAAAACAATCTTAAATAATTAAGTGTTTAGAAAATAATATCCATTGTTATTTGTAAAGAACTTCATTCATAAATTTACCACATGAAAAATGATATAGACCTTTTTTTTTTACAATTATAGAGGACAAGGATTTTTGTGGCATCATCCATTGGCTAATTCTAAAGCACTTTGAAAAAGTAAACGACCGTCAATCCCTCCATGAGCCGGTTCAATAAGGTTTTCAGGATGGGGCATCATACCAAGAATATTACCAGCTTTATTAACAATACCAGCAATATCTTTTATTGAGCCGTTAGGGTTTGTATTTTCTGCGTAGCGAAAAACAATTTGTTCATAGTCTTCCATCTGCTTTAATGTTTCATTGTCAACAAAGTAATTCCCATCGTGATGAGCAACAGGACAACGAATAATTTGTCCTTTAGAATAATATCGAGAAAATTTTGTCTTGGCATTAACGACTTCAAGTTTGACTTCACGACAAACAAATTTTAAGGAAGCATTACGCATTAAAGTTCCAGGGAGCAATCCAGCTTCCAACAAAATTTGAAATCCATTACAAACGCCTATTATAGTAATACCTTTTTGTGCTTTTTCACGAATAGCTTTTAAGACGGGGGTTCGCGCTCCAATAGCACCACACCTTAAGTAGTCGCCATAAGAAAAACCACCAGGAATAATAATAACATCTACATCTGGAATTGTTGTCTCTGTTTGCCAAATTTTGAGTGGCTCAACTCCTGTTATATGATGCAATGCTACAACCATATCTCGGTCGCGATTTAATCCAGGAAGTTGAATGATGGCAGTTTTCATGAGTATTCCACTTAAAGAAGTTCGATAGTATAATTTTCAATGACAGTATTTGCGAGTAACTCTTCACACATCTGCTCAAGTTTTTTCTTGGCGGTTTCAGAAGGTTGATCATCAAGAACAATATCAAAAACTTTTCCTTGACGAATGGAGTGAATACCTTCGAAAGCTAAACTTTTTAAAGCACCGACAATAGCTTCTCCTTGTGGATCAAGGACGCTTTCTCTTAAAGTAACTGTAATGCGTGCTTTCATTTTTGGCTTCCTGTTGTTAAAAGAACCTCTCCTTTGAAGAGGTGTATTTATAGAAGATGGTAATTATTTTACCTTATTTTACCTTGACGAAGTTTTTTACTTTACCAAGACAGGACCACTTGGCCGAGCCGGTTCATTTTCATTCATAATACCAAGGCGTTTGGCAACCTCTTGATAGGCATTAATAAGCCCCCCCATATCACGACGAAAACGATCTTTATCCATTTTTTCTCGTGTTTGCATATCCCATAATCGTGCAGAATCAGGTGAAATTTCATCAGCAAGAACAATGCGCATTGTTTCATCTTCCCACAGGCGACCAAATTCCATTTTAAAATCAATTAATTGGATGTTGACACCGGCAAAAAGCCCAGAAAGAAAATCATTAATACGAATTGAAAGCTGCATGATATCTTCTATCTCTTGAGGGACAGCCCATCCAAAAGCAGTGATATGTTCTTCTGTCACCATGGGATCATCAAGAGAATCATTTTTATAATAGAACTCAATGATGGATTGCGGGAGTGGGGTTCCTTCTTCTAGTCCTAAACGCTTAGCAAGAGAGCCTGCTGCAACATTGCGAACAACAACTTCCAATGGAATGATTTCCACCACTTTAATAAGCTGTTCGCGCATATTTATGCGTTTGATAAAATGTGTTGGGATACCCAAACGCCCAAGATGGCTAAAAATGTGTTCCGAAATTCGGTTGTTTAAGACCCCTTTTCCGTCGATAATTTCATGTTTTTTTGCATTAAAGGCTGTGGCATCATCTTTAAAAAATTGAATATAGGTTCCTGGTTCAGGTCCTTCATATAAAATTTTGGCCTTGCCTTCATAAATACGGTGGCGACGATTCATTACGATTCTCTATTGATCTTGAGAGGTTTTTAATAACATTGGTAAATGATACTATCCTAATTGATAGAAATTCTCAATGATATTGCTATGATACTTTTATAATTTTTGTCATAATACATCGACCCAAAGGTGGAGATGAGAGAGGCGATGAGAAAAGAATCACCTCTTTGAGATCAAATTTTTGCAAGAAAGTGAGAGAGGACCATAAGCCCTTCAGGCCAAGGTCCGTGCCCAGATTCTGCGTTAATATGGCCAGAATACCCAGCATCAACAAGGAGTGACCCCCAGTCATTGGCAATTTTTTCTGCGACTGAAAATTGACAAAATTCATCATTACGGCTGGCTATGACAATAGAAGGGAAAGGCAACTTTTGACGATGATAGGGACCAAACGTCATTAAATGTTTGGGACGTATTTTCTCATTGGAGACATCGGGAGGCGCAACAAAGAAAGCGCCACAAACTTTTTCCGCATTTTGTACAGTTGCATGAAGTGCGGTAGGAACGCCTAATGAATGAGCAATAATCATAACAGGCCTTTGAGCTTGTGCGATGGCGGTTTTAACTTCATTAACCCACTCTTCGCAAACAGGTTTTGACCAATGGGCTTGTTCTATGCGGTGGGCTGTCGACAGTTTTTTTTCCCAACGTGTTTGCCAATGATCAGGACCAGATCCTTTGTAGCCAGGAACAATAAGAATATCAAGTTGATTTGCTTTCATGAATTGTTTTCTTTGTTACAATAGGTTTTTGATCATAGATGGAATAGATTTGGGCTTTCTATGTTGATTGTTGTTCAAAAACACGTTTAAAAATCGTATTGATATGTTTGGTGTGGTAAGAAAGATCAAATTTTTCTCGAATCTCTGCTTCGCTTAAAGCTTTGCTAACATCTTTGTCGTTGAGCAGTTCTTCTAAAAAATCTTTTCCTTGTTCCCAAACTTTCATCGCATTTCGTTGTACAATCCGATACGAATCTTCACGACTAATTCCTGCTTGTGTGAGTGCTAAAAGTACCCGTTGTGAATGAACAAGACCTCGGAATTTATTGAGATTTTTTTGCATGTTTTCCGGATAGACAATGAGATTTTCAATGACAGATGTGAGGCGAGAAAGAGCAAAATCAAGTGTAATCGTTGCATCAGGGCCGATATAACGCTCGACAGATGAGTGAGAAATATCACGTTCATGCCAAAGTGCTACATTTTCCATGGCAGGGAGTGCAAATGCACGGACCATACGGGCTAACCCTGTTAAATTTTCTGTTAAAACTGGATTGCGTTTATGAGGCATTGCCGATGAACCTTTTTGCCCTGGTGAGAAGTATTCCTCTGCTTCGAGAACTTCTGTTCGCTGTAAATGGCGTATTTCTATCGCTAACCTTTCAATAGAGGATGCAATAACACCAAGCGTTGCAAAAAACATAGCATGACGATCTCGTGGTATAACTTGGGTGGAAACGGGTTCAGCACGCATCCTCAAGGCTTTTGCGACATGTTCTTCAACGCGTGGATCGATATTGGCAAAAGTTCCTACCGCTCCTGAAATCGCGCAAGTAGAAATTTCTTCACGTGCAGCAAGAAGACGTTTGCGACAACGAGAAAATTCGGCGTATGCGAGAGCGAATTTGACTCCGAATGTTGTTGGTTCAGCATGAATGCCGTGACTCCGCCCAATCGTGATGGTTTCTTTATGTTCAAAAGCACGTTTTTTTAAGGCTTCAAGAAGTTGGTCTATATCTTTGAGCAAAATATCACTCGCACGCATCAATTGAATGCTCAGCGTTGTATCGAGAACATCAGATGATGTCATGCCTTGGTGGATAAAACGTGCTTCGGGTCCAATGAATTCAGCAAGATGGGTTAGAAATGCAATAACATCATGTTTGGTAATGGCTTCAATTTCATCAATACGATTGACATCAAATTCAGCGGCTGCCCCTTTTTCCCAAATGACTTTGGCGGCTTCTTTTGGAATAATCCCCAGTTGAGCAAGGGCATCACAGGCATGGGCTTCAATTTCAAACCAAATACGATATTTCGTTTTGGGAGACCAAATTGTTACCATTTCAGGGCGGGAATAACGTGTGATCATCATTTTTTTCCTTGTTGTGCGAGGATTGCGGCTTGACGCAATGCATTCATGCGTGTTTTGTAAAGCTCTTTGTTTCCATTTTTATAAATTGCAGAGCCTGCGACAAATACATTTGCACCAGCTTTTGCAGTTATTCCAATTGTATCAACGGTGATTCCACCATCAACTTCAAGATCAATAGGGCGGTTTGCGATCATGCTTTTAACGCGCTTAATTTTATCTTTTATTTCTGGAATAAAATTTTGTCCACCAAAACCGGGATTGACCGTCATAATGAGGATGAGATCTAATTGATCAAGCAAATATTCAAGGACATGTTCAGGGGTGCTTGGATTGAGTGCAATTCCTGCTTTTTTACCCATTGCTTTGATTGTTTGGAGTGAACGGTGAAGATGGGGACTTGCTTCAGCATGAATGGTTATAATATCTGCGCCAGCTTTTGCAAAAGCTTCCAAATAAGGATCAACAGGTTTGATCATCAGGTGGACATCAAATGTTGCTTTGGTTAATGGGCGCAGAGCTTTGACGATTTCATGGCCAAAGGTGATGTTAGGAACAAAGTGTCCATCCATGATATCAAGATGAAGCCAATCTGCACCAGCATCAACGACATCTAATATTTCTTGTCCAAGTTTAGAAAAATCAGAAGCCAAGAGTGAAGGTGAAATGAGATGAGAATGGGGCATAAAAATCTCCTTGATTGGCTGTTTTTATCATGTCGCTGTGTATATACAAATATCTTTTGTGTTATGACGATACAGAAAAATACGTATTATAGATCTTTTTATAGAGAGATCGCTTGAAATTTTAAAGTTTGATAAGTGAAAGATATGTCGAATCATAAAACATGTTTGATGCCTGAACTTCAAGGTAATATTACCGTTTCTTCGCAAGAATATCGAGATGCTATGAGCCATTTTGCAGGCGCTGTGCATATTGTGACAACAGATGGCATTAAGGGAAAGCGCGGGGTGACAGTTTCGGCGTGTTGTTCTTTATCTGATGATCCTCCAACGCTTCTTGTTTGTCTCATGCGCCATAATCTGAAGAATCATGTGTTTATGGAAAATGGAATTTTTTGTGTTAATAGCTTGGCAGGAAAACACCGTCCATTAGCGGACGTCTTTTCAAGGCGTTGCAATGTTCCCCAAAATGAGCGTTTTGATGTTGCACAATGGGGAGTTTTGCAGACGGGGGCTCCTAGTCTTTCTGATGCTTTAGCATCTTTTGATTGTCGTTTGATTTGTTGGCACGAGCATGCAACCCATTGTGTATTGATTGGAGAAGTTGTTGCAATCAACTGTAGTCAAGAAAAAGATGCTTTGATGTATTTGAATCGTGGATATCACACTTTACCTTTATAAAGATTTTTATTTTTGGGTATTGGTGAAATGATTTATTGGTACTCCATTTAAATTTTAGTACACTGAAGAAGGAGGAGGGAGATGGCTCTAAACTTTGAATTTTCTTCTTTTTGAGGTTTCTCAATAAATGAGAAAAATGCTTTTGGGATGATTTTTGATCAAGAGTCCAACTTGAGATCAAAAAAGCGATCAAGATCAAACAGCGCATTTAAACATATTTGTAGATTGTTGTGAAAAAACATTTTACTCTTGTGTTGATGGGTATTGCACAATATATAGACCCCACAGAGCAGATGTGGAGGTTTTTTATTGCATGAGCGAAGAGATTGATGATCAATATCGCCCTAGTGAAGATGAGCCTTTTATGAATGAACGGCAAAAGGCGTATTTTCGTGCTAAATTGGTTTCTTGGAAGAGTGATATCCTAAAAGAAGCGCGTGAGACTTTGGAAAATTTGCAGGAAGAGAATGTTGGTCAACCTGATTTGACCGATAGGGCGTCTTGTGAAACTGATCGTACAATCGAATTACGTGCTCGTGATCGTCAAAGGAAACTTATTTCAAAAATAGATGCTGCCTTGGAGCGAATTGATAATGGGACATATGGTTTTTGTGAAGAAACTGGTGAGCCTATTAGTATAAAGCGTCTTGAGGCGCGGCCGATTGCCGTTTTGTCGTTGGAAGCACAAGAACGTCACGAACGACGTGAAAAAGTTTATCGTGATGATTAAAGTCATTAGAACGATAAATAAACGAAGTTCGTAGTGATAAAATCACATATTTTATTTTGGAGGGGTGGGAATAAACAAAGATGGTTCTTGTCTTCCTTCAATTTCGGCCGTGATTGCTGAATCTTTTACCGCTTGATTTGTAAAAGAAGAGGAGATTTTATCTGGTGTATCGTTTCTTTCTGTAAGGCGGGGAGTGGGATGGGGGTGTATTTCGCTCTTTTGTGTTCTGGATGTGCTGGTAATATCGGATTCTACAACCATATCTGTTAATCCGCCAATAAGGAGCAAATGTTCTTTATTATCACAACGGACTAAAACAAGGCGGCGTGTTCGATCTATAGAAATTGCTTCACATAGTGCTAATCGTGATAGACTTTTTTTTCTATTAGTATTGAATCTTCCCTTATTGAAGCGGTATAAAAACAAGATAATTATAGTAATAGCTGCGATTGTTATTATAAAAAACAAAAAACTTATCGTTATGTTTGCAGCAGATACACCTATTTGGTCTGATAACCAGATATACATAGTTTTTCTCCCATTTTGGTATGGAAACTATCATCTTTTAGTGAAATAAATTTATAAACATACCCTTAAAAGATTCGCTTAAAGACAAGAAATAAACCTTTTAACATTAAGTGAGCTTTCTTAGAAAGATGATATCATAGTATATATTTTATAACAATGAATATAAAAAGAAGTTTCTTGGTATAAGAAACAGCT
Organism: Bartonella sp. AU15XJBT; assembly: GCF_028618615.1. Classification (NCBI taxonomy): domain Bacteria; kingdom Pseudomonadati; phylum Pseudomonadota; class Alphaproteobacteria; order Hyphomicrobiales; family Bartonellaceae; genus Bartonella; species Bartonella sp. AU15XJBT. The sequence goes on along the minus strand of NZ_JAQITG010000004.1, from coordinate 68,894 downwards.
AAATCTAAGGCAGAGAGAGATGAATAAAGGTTTTGAGAATAATGAAAGATCAGCGTCTTCGTCTTCTGTTCGTCGGAGAGTTGTGATTTTAGGTGTTGTTTTTATCTTAGTTTTCCTTTTCATTGTGGGCGTTTTAGATTTTTTTTCTCCACAAAGTTATTTGCAAAAGGTGGTAGTGGCATCTTTTTTGATTTTAGCGATTATCGGTGTTGCAACACTCGTTTTAAGTGGAATGGGAATTTTAAGATACCACCCATGGTGGTTGCATGAGGATTTTGATTTTAGCATCTTTAATGGGAGCGATGATGCAATTGTAATCTCTGATCTTTCTGGTTTTGTTTATTATTCTAATCAAAACTATCAAAAAATTCTGACCTATAAGCCTGAATGGTCTTGTTATAGGGTTATTGCTGATCTTCCAGGAGCTGGTGCACTTTCCTATCGCTTAAAAGTTGCAGCCTGTAATAATCTTTCAGCGCAAGAAGAGTTAAGAGTAGAGCAACCAATTTTTATCGATTCTACACAAAAAAAATCTGTTTGGTATAATATCTCTGTTCAACCTATTACAAAACGGAAAAAAAAGCTTTTATTTTGGCGTATTAGCGATATATCGCATTTACAACAAACCCGAGAAGTTTTTTTCTCTAACCTTCAAGAGGCGATCAATCATTTGGATCAAGCGCCTGTTGGTTTTTTATCCGTGAATGCACAAGGGACTCTTCTTTATGCTAATGCAGTTTTTGCCGAATGGTTCTCACTTGATTTAGCAAATTTTTCGATCGGTCAATATCATTTTGATCCATTATTTGAGAGTGTTGGTGCTAAGAGCTCATGGAGTGATATTTGCTTGCAAACCAACAGATATCAAAACTCAGGTTACTCTTTCCCTTATAGGTTTTCGTTATGTTTAAATTCACAGACCACGTGTGAGAAAATATTTCACTGTTTTATCTCTGCTTCTTCTCTCTTAGAGGAGGAAGCCGTTTATCGTATTGTGATCATTCCACAACAAATACAAAAAGAAGAGAATAATCAATTAAAATTACCTCGTATATTAGAAGAATATTTTGATGCGAGTCCTTTTGCAATAGCCGTGGTGGATCAGAAAGGGCAGTTGGTTCATATGAATAACGCTTTTTCATCACTCACCGAATGTATGGATAAAACGATCAATTTTTATGATATTATTTCTCGTCGTGATTGTGTGCCGTTAGAGCGTGCCTTTCAGAAAATTGCGACCAATAAAAATTATTTTGTTTCTCTGGAAACTGTTTTAGAAAAGAATGAAGAACGCCATTTACGTCTTCATGTTATGTCTGTACCACCCTATCATGGTGGTACACTACAAGATTTGCTTATTATCTCTGTCATTGAAACAACAGAACAAAAAACACTTGAAGATAAAATGATGCAAAGTCAGAAGATGCAAGCTGTTGGGCAATTGGCAGGCGGCATTGCTCATGATTTTAATAATGTTTTAACAGCAATTTTAATGTCTTGTGATCTTCTTTTAAATACGCATCGTAGCTCTGATCCTGCTCATGCTGATCTGATCAATATTAAAAATAATGCTAATCGTGCAGCTGCTCTTGTACAGCAATTACTCGCTTTTTCTAGAAAGCAAACACTTCGACCTGAAGAGGTTGATTTTACAGAATTTTTATCCGATATTCGTAATCTTGTTTTACCACTGTTGGGGAATAATATTCAGTTAAAAATTATCCATGGAAGAGATTTGTGGAGCGTTGAAGTTGATCAGGCATCTTTTCAACGTGTGATTATGAATTTGGTTATTAATGCGCGTGATGCTATGTTCGATGGAGGTATTGTTACGATTGCGACAAACAATATTACAAAGCAACAAAGTGTTGAATTTAATCATCTGGGGTTAGCAATTGGTGAATATGTGCAATTGACTATTTCAGATACAGGGATCGGGATATCTGCTGCTATACAAGAAAAAATGTTTGAGCCATTTTTTACAACCAAAGAAGTTGGAAAAGGAACAGGCCTTGGTTTATCAATGGTTTATGGAATTATTAAGCAGAGTGGTGGGTATATTTATTGTGAAAGTAAAGAGGGAGAAGGGGCAACATTTCATATTTTCCTGCCCCGTTATATCCCCGATATAAAAGAAGAAATTTCTCAAAAGATTGAAAAAGATGAAGAGAAAGATAAAAATATAGACCTAACAGGATCTGCGACTGTTTTATTGGTTGAAGATGAGGATGCGGTCAGAATGGGGGGGGTAAGAGCTCTTCAAATGAGAGGATATACGGTTTTAGAGGCCGCAAGTGGGGTGGAAGCCCTTTCTGTTCTTGAAGAAAAAAAAGGGGCTGTTGATATTATTGTTTCCGATGTGGTGATGCCAGAAATGGATGGGCCTACTTTATTGAAGGAAGTCCGTAAAAACTATCCTGATATCAAATTTCTTTTCGTCTCTGGATATGCAAAAGATGCTTTTGCTAAGAATCTTCCACAAGATGCTGTTTTTGGTTTTTTATCTAAACCTTTTACACTCAAACAGTTAGCTCAAACAGTTAAAGAAACACTTTCGTCATAACGCAAAAATTAATGCAATAGAAAAATTGCGTATTTTAAGATTTTTTAGGGGGAAATACGAGAGCATTTTGATCAATAGAGCTCGTAGGAATGTCCAGAAACTAAATAAACAAGAACAATTTGGAAATTTAAATAAAATTCAAAAAAATTGCACATTCTATGCAAAAATTTATGAAGAAATGGATTTTACTCTGTCAACGTTAGAGGTTTTTAATGATAGGTGCTGAAGATAAACTGTATGTAAAACATTGAAAAATACTATAAACTTCTGATATCCTTAAAAGGATAAGAGCTGTTGTTGCGTATCGACACTTTTGCTCTTTCCTTTAATAAATGCTTTTAAGGCTTCGGGGTAGAGTTTATGCTCTGCTTTAAGAACTCTTTGTGCTAAGCACTCCGTGCTATCATCAGAATAGACTGGAACGGCTGCTTGGGCAAGAATTTTTCCAGCATCCATATCTTCTGTAACAAGATGAACAGTACAACCTGAGATTTTTACGCCTGCTTGTAAAGCTCTTTCATGCGTGTTTAAACCTTTAAATGAAGGTAAAAGAGAAGGGTGAATGTTTAAAATTCGTCCTTCATAAAGTTTTACAAAACGTGATGAGATAAGGCGCATATACCCCGCAAAGCAAAGAAAATCCGGTTTATATTGATCTAAAATTGTAAAAATATCTTCTTCATGCTCTTCTTTCGTTTTGTAGATTTTGCGATCAACAATATGAACAGGTAAGTTATGATTTTGTGCTTTTTCAATACCGTTTGCACATGGATTATCGCAAATAACTGCGACGATTTCAGCAGGATATCCCTTTTGTTTGCTTGCTTGAGCAAGGGCGACCATATTGGACCCATTACCAGAAATGAAAACGACGATTTGTTTTTTCATAAATGGAGTTCCCCTTTATAAAGTATCCCTTTATTTTGATCTTGGCGTTTTGTTAAAATGCCAAGGGGAGTCACAGTCTCTCCATTTTTTTCAAGAGCTTGCGTAACTGTTTTAGCTGCATACTGCCCCACGATAATGATCATACCAATACCACAATTGAATGTTCGTAACATTTCCGTTTCTTCTATTTTACCTTGTTTGGCAATCCATGAAAAGACGGAGGGAACATTGATGGTCGAAAGATTAACTTCAGCACAGAGAGAAGAGGGAATGACACGTGGAATATTTTCGGGAAAACCTCCACCCGTAATATGTGCAAGAGCTTTAATTCCTTCATATTTTCGCATGATAGGAAGAAGCGATTTCACATAAATGCGTGTTGGTGTCAGGAGCGCTGTACCAAGGCTATTTTGGGGAGCAAAAGGGGCAGGGTCATTCCATTTTAGATGATTTTGCTCAATGATTCGTCGAACAAGCGAAAAGCCGTTAGAATGAATTCCAGAGGCGCTTAGACCTAAGATAATATCGCCTTCTTTCAGGTCTTTTGAAGGAAGCAGCATGCTGCGTTCACATGCGCCTACAGCAAAACCTGCTAGATCATAATCTCCTTCTGCGTACATTCCTGGCATTTCTGCAGTTTCTCCCCCAATAAGAGCAGCACCAGCTTGTTTACAGCCTTCTGCAATACCAGAAACGATTGCGGCACCTTGTTCAGGGTCAAGTTTTCCAGTTGCAAAATAATCCAGAAAAAAGAGAGGTTCCGCCCCTTGTACAAGTAAATCGTTGACACACATCGCTACCAGATCAATACCTACCGTGTTATGGTGACCTACTTCAATGGCAATTTTTAGTTTTGTTCCCACACCATCATTAGCTGCGACTAAGATAGGATCTGTAAAGCCCGCTGCTTTTAAATCAAAAAGTCCTCCAAAACCGCCAATTTCTGCATCTGCTCCGGCTCGTTTTGTCGCGCGTATAAAGGGTTTAATTTTTTCTACCATAGCATTACCCATATCGATGTTTACACCGGATTTTGCGTAGGTAAGACCAACTTTGGATTTATTATTTGTAAGATTTTGATTGCTCATTGGAGCCTTCCTTTAATGGAAAATCAGGTTTTGACGTTATGCAATGCCATGATAGAGTTTTCTCTGCAAGATATATTGATAAGAAAATGAGTAACTTTACTTGTACCTTATTTTGAAGATGTTTATAATTTTTGTGAAGAATTTTTTTTAGGATATTTTATGAGCAAGATATCAGATAATCAGGGACAATCTTCTTGGCAACTAATGAAAAAGAAAGTGAGTGAGAATACATCCCGTGACCGTTATAAGACTTATACGCCAGCATATACACAATTACCGTTGCCGAATAATATGAAAAGACAAATCTTTTTTTGGCTGGGGACGCTGATTTTTTTTATTCTTTTTATGTTTGTTTTTGGATCAATTTTGCTTCCTTTTGTGGCAGGAATTGTGTTGGCTTATTTTCTTAATCCCATTGTTCAACTCCTTGAAAAGTTTGGTATTCGTCGTGTTTTTGGTACTGTCCTTATTACCTTATTTATTGTTATTATCTTTGTTGCTGCTTTAGTTATTCTGATTCCTATTATTAGTTCGCAAATACAGCAATTTGTGAGTGATGGCTTACCTGTTTATATTAATCGTATTCAAACTTTTTTCGTTGAGCATGATTTTGATTGGATAAGGGACTATTTTGGAAGTGATCCAAATGAATTACGGAGTAATATTAAAGGGCTTTTGGGAGAAGGTTCTGATTTTATTACATCTCTTTTGAATTCACTTTTGAAATCAGGAAAGTCTATCGTTAATATCGTTAGCCTATTTGTTGTGGCGCCTGTGGTGACATTTTATATGTTATTAGATTGGCCACGTATGGTGAGAGCAATTGATTCGTTAATACCGCGTGATCATCTTGAAACTGTTCGTAGTATTTTTCATGAAATGGATAGAGCTATAGCAGGCTTTGTTCGTGGACAAGGGACCGTTTGTCTTATATTGGGAGGCTATTATGCTATTGGTTTAACGATTGCAGGACTCAATTTTGGTCTTTTGGTTGGTATGTTTATTGGCCTTATTAGCTTTATTCCTTATATTGGAACAATGAGTGGCTTGGTCCTTTCTGTTGGTATTGCATGGGTCCAGTTTTATCCCAATAATTGGGGGGGAATCATCATTGTGATGGCTCTTTTTTTAATTGGTCAATTTATTGAGGGGTATATTCTTCAACCAAAACTTGTTGGTTCATCAGTGGGATTACATCCCGTGTGGTTAATGTTTTCGCTTTTTGCTTTTTCTTCACTCTTTGGTTTTACTGGTATGCTTGTTGCTGTTCCTGCTGCGGCGGCTGTGGGCGTTTTAGTTCGTTTTGCCCTTCATACTTATCTTAGTTCTCAGATGTATTCGCGAAGTGGAAATTCGGAGCCGCTAAAATGAATGGGCGAGAAACGCAATTATCTTTAAATTTCCCTTATGAGCCAGTTTTTCAATTTGATGATTTAGTTGTGACGGATAGCAATCGTATGGCTTTTCAGCTTATTGATCACTGGCCCAATTGGAGCTTACCTATTGCAGTTTTGGTTGGAAAAGAAGGATCTGGAAAAACGCACTTTTCGAGTATATGGCTCCAAAAAGCTAATGCATTCAGGATACAGCGCAATAAAATTGATCAAGCTGTTGCTATGGCTTCTTTAGGTAGACCATTTCTGATAGAAGATATTGATGCAGAGGAAATTAATGAGACAGAACTTTTTCATTTAATTAACAGTGTTAAGCAAGCAAATGTTGATGCACGACAAGCCACTTTGTTGATGACAGCACGAACACTCCCTTCCACTTGGAATTTAGAGTTAAATGATCTAAAAAGTCGTCTTAATTCGGTGATGTTCGTTGAAATTAATCAGCCTGATGATGCATTGTTAACAGCTGTTGCCTTTAAGCTTTTTTCCGATAGGCAGCTTATTGTGCATCCAGATACAGTTTATTATCTTATCAGCCGTTGTGAACGTTCTTTATTTTCATTGAAGCATGTTATTGATTCTGTTGATCAGTTGGCGTTACAAAGAAAAAGAAAAATAACGCGTGCTGTTATTGCCGAAGTTTTGAATAGAAAAAAAACGTAAACACTCCTTATCATGGCTTTCCATCTTCTTCCCTTTTATTGTTTTTTTAATATGAGGAAAGACAAGTCATTTAAATTTTCTGCTTTTTTGATATCTATTAAGAATGAAAAAAATTATTTTTTAATTTTTTATGCGTTTCGTTTAAATGGCTTTGAGATGTTATTGGATGAGTATTCTTTTTATCATTTGTACAAGCTATATATCTTTGTATTTGAACATATTTCTAAAAAGAGCTCTTCACTTTATTTATAATAAAATTTTCATGGTTTGAAGAAATGTTTGTCGTTTATGGACTTGGATTATAGGAGAAACGAGAGTTTTTTCGCCCTTGGGAGAATGGAAAAAGAGGAGAAAGAAGCTTAATACAGCTGGATTTTATATGAGTACAGTAGAGATATTATATTCCTTTTGGGAAAGTTCTTCTAGCATATAAGTCGTTTTTTCTAAAACTCTACCTGTAAAATGCGTTCTGATACAGTGGGAGTTTACTTAAAGCAGGATAAGATTATGAAATCCTTATAAAGAGATTCATTATTTTTTATATCGATTAGATTTTTGTACGAATATTTTTGCTATTTTCGTCAATAAATATGTTATTGAGTAGGAAAAAAATTTAAAAACATTCTTTTTTGTAAAGAAATGCAACAAAATTGAAAAAAAGTGTGTTTTTCTCTTGCACTTCTGTTGTGAAAATTTTAGGAAATGTGCATCAAATAAATGTTAAATGGCGGAGCGTAGCGCAGCCTGGTAGCGCACCTGATTTGGGATCAGGGGGTCGTAGGTTCGAATCCTATCGCTCCGACCATATTTGATAAGGTGTATAAGAATGACCCAGTTGGGTACGTGTGGTAAAAAACAATCATTCAAGCGTTGTGTAATCTGAAGGGAAAAGGCATGATCGCACGTATTTATAGTCCTGCTAAAACAGCTATGCAGTCGGGTAAGGGGAATACAGGCTTTTGGATTCTACAGTATGAGCCGATGAAAGCAAAAATGCTAGAGCCTCTTATGGGGTACACGGCAACATCTGATATGAATAGTCAAGTAAGAATCCGTTTTAATAGGAGAGAAGAAGCAATTGCTTTTGCACGCAAGAATGCTATTCCTTATCGTGTAGAAAAGACACATGCGTCGATTCGGCGTGCTGTTTCTTATTCTGATAATTTTCGCAGTGATCGGCAGCAATCTTGGACACATTGAGTTAAAGATGCTATTTTGAATTGAGAAAATAATCAGTTGGGTGTTGGGTCCCGTAGCTCAGCTGGATAGAGCAACGGCCTTCTAAGCCGTGGGTCACAGGTTCGAATCCTGTCGGGATCGCCATGTTTAAGAAAATTAATAGATAAAAAAATCGCGAGTTTCCTTTTGATTCTATTAGTTTATTCTTCTGTATACTCTGAGCTTTTTTGATATTTTTTTAATTGATGCTATTGCAGTTTTTTGTTGGCTGTTTGGGTATAAAATAATGCCATACTGTTTTCTGTCCAGCCAAAAAGTTCTTTAAGTTGTGATACGGTAGCTCCCGCATTTGCTTGCTGCGTATTGTTGATAATTTTTTCATCCATTGGCTTATTCTTTTAATGCAGTTGCATTCCATGCTTTAGAAAACAGATTGCCAAAACTTTTTTTGTGAGCTTCTTTCCATTTTGCTAAAAATGAATGTGCTTATAGTTTGACAGTAAGTTTTTCAGTAGTGGGAAGAGATGAGATTAGTTAGGAATACGTGATAATTTGTTGTTTTTATGTATAAAATTTAGCATTAAATGCGCGTTTTGTCAAAATAGATTTTGACACCTAAAATTGGAAAAAAAACGCAAAAAATAGCGAAAATTGGAATTTGAGCGTAAAAATGAGAAAAGGCTTTGAAAGGTCTTTGAAAATCCTTTGAAGATTTTTAAAAAGTCTGTGAAAGCCCATAAAACCGCCTTTGAAGACCCTTTGAAAAAAATAAATTGATGCAAAAACTGCTGTCAAATTGTGCAAAACCCGATGAGAAGCTACAATGCTATTTCTTAGATGAGGTTTAAGCATTGTAGTTAATGCCGGTAAAATTGCAAAAAATGTCTACCTTAAATTTTTTATGAATAATATTATTACGTTTTTCGGTATACTCTTTGGTAAGATTGGTTTTCAAGGCATGATAGATTCCGTTTAGAAGTGTTTTGTGGAACATTGAAGAATAAAAAAGGTATCTGTTTATGATGAGAGTTTAGAAACAACATCCCCTAAAGTAATGAAGGGTATCTTCTTGTATTGAAAGCTGTTCCTTATAAAGCTTTATGACTTTAGAGTTTTTTGTATAAAAAGATGCTGTGTGTCTGCTGCTCAGATAAGATATTGTTTTTTCAATGCTATTATACATTTATTGCCAATCTAATTTAATGTGGTTGTCACGGTTTCTCAGGGTAGTGCCATAGATTTCAGCAATGTTTATGGTTTTCTGAATTTTATGGGTTTAAGAGTTTATGTTGCATATTTATAGGTTATCTTGACATATCCCGTTTGAATTATAAGTGAAGATGAATTGTATCTCATAGTTAAGTTTTTAGATTTCGCATTTATATTTTCAAATGTTTTTCTTATTTCTTTATAGTTTGTACGTCGCGCGAGAGCTATTTTAGTATTTGATTACACTAAAATGTTATGCGATAAGATCTGATGTTCTAAATGCATACAATTTAAGGTGATCATTGTTTCAGTAAGAATATAGTGCAAAGAACAGAGTACCGTTGGATTGTATATTATGCGCTTGTTTTAAAGAGACAGCTCTTAAAACCCTCAAAAGCCCATTTTACGCCGGCGCTCGTGAATGGTATAATGACTAACATTGAGTACTACCATCTTTCCGCTTTTGAAGGAAGAAGCCGGCACATTATGGACTTTACCTATTTGCTAGTCACCAATGTTGCGATAGATCACAGCTTTCAGATCGTTATAGGCATTTTAGTGCTTTTTTGTACAATTTTTATCTCCATGCCAATCCTTCTTATGACATGCAAGAGAGATGGTTTTGATCGATTCAACATGGGAGAGGTTTGAAATGAGAGGACTTTACAATATTCGGATTTCTCATTCAACATCTCAAATAATAAAATATATTTATAAATCAATGTATTGAAAGAATAAAACTTGCTTTTGTCGTGTTTTTTACTCTTTTGAATATTTTAGACAACTTCTTATTGGTAAACTTAAAATACCGCTCTAAAAACCAAGTGTTTTACGTACCAAAGAGATTGTTGTTATATCTCTACTTATTTTGACAACAGCGGTGCCTCAATAGAGAAGAAAGAATCAAAAAAATAGGCGATAAATCAGAAGATAAACAAATTTTTTTAGAAAGGAATCCTATCTTTGTCGAAAGAATTTTACAATAAAACCTTCTAATCTGTCGTAACTGAAACTGTTGTTGCATTTATGATGCTTTCTAGATGGCTTATTCCGAGAGGTCTTATCAGAATCCAAAAAATATTAGAAATACCCTGTAGAACATGCCCTTTGGAGAATTTGCAAAATCCTATTCCCTAACCTTTATTTACGCCTCTCGTACTCTGAAAAGAATACGACAAATTACTACAATTATTTATGGTATAAAGTGCAAATGGTGGGCGTGACAGGGATTGAACCTGTGACCCCTACGATGTCAACGTAGTGCTCTCCCGCTGAGCTACACGCCCGTTCACCGATGTTGCATACACCACATAGAATGACAAACGTCAATGCTTAATTTCATTTTCTCTTACAACAGATGCAAATAACTTAGAAAAACATCTCTTTAAGCAGCAATAAGGATCTTTTCAACTTCATTGACGAGTTCACGTAAGTGAAATGGTTTAGAGAGAACCTTTGCATCAGGAGGAGCATCACTATTTGAATTGAGTGCAACCGCTGCAAAACCTGTAATGAACATTACGCGTAAATCGGGGTCAATCTCAGTAGCGCGTCGTGCAAGTTCGATTCCATCCATCTCCGGCATCACAATGTCAGTTAAGAGAAGAGAAAATGGTTCTTCTTGTAAACGTTCATATGCGCTAATACCATTATCGAAATCGGCGACTTCGTAGCCTGCACGTTCTAAGGCTTTTACAAGAAAGCGACGCATATCGTTATCATCTTCTGCGAGCAGGATTCGTTTCATGATTGTGTTCCAATGGCTCCGTTTGTCAGAATTTTTGCCGCATCAATTATACAATACAGAGTATTTATAAAAAAGATGGTAAAATACTCATAATTGAAATGAATGGCAAAATGGTTAATTCTTATATTCTTATTCAAAATACAACATATTCGTTGTGAGTTGGTTAAATTCGAAACATATGTGATTTTGAAAAAGAGAGGGTGATCTAAAACTTTTAAAGTGATTCATTGCTATTTTTTCTTTTAAATTTTCTGATTCTTATCAGAATTCCATTAAAAAAATTATAAAAACCATTATTGTGGGGATTGCTTATATCGAGAAATTAGCAGAATATTATGTTAATTTGTTGTTTTTAAAAGGTTATCCTAGAAAATAGAATTTCTATAGTTATTTGTTTTTATAGCGATTTGCAAATGAATATTATAAATGGTGTTTATTTTCAGATTTTTTCTATAAACGGATGAAAGCTACTATTTTTTAGATATACTATAAAATCATCCCTTAATAATATATCAAAAATAGTATTTTGATGTCTTATTTATAAAGATTCATATATGATGTATTAAGATAGTTTTTTATATTTATTTTATTAAATTATCTCATTTTATATTCATTATTTTTGTTAGGAGATATGATGAATATTTATTTTATGGCTTACCTGTAGAGTCTATAAAACGAATCATATGAGTGGTTAGAAGATGGAATCCATTATATAAGGAGTATTTATAGAATGGCGTTGCTCATAGAAATCTTTGTTTTTGGTGGAACGAAATAGACGTTAAGGTTTCGTATTATTTTATAGATACATTATCGGGGATAAATGCATCAAATGCAGCCCAAAATTGTTTTTTATAATCTTCGTTATACATGATTGTATCAAGTTCAGCGCCTGTAATGGTAATACTTTCTGCCAGACCTGTGTGTTGACATAATTGCCGGACCTCAATGTTGTTGGCAAGATTATTTTGATTGGCGAGAATAAAGAGTGTTGGGATTTGTAAATGTCCGTGGCGTATATTTTTCTTCACAGAATCAATCACATTAAATACCGATGCCATCCATCGAGATGTTGGGGCCTTAATGCCAGAGAGTGGCACTTGATGCATATGCCCCAATTGTATATTTTTTTGTTTTATTTTTTTTAATTTTTTCCCATCTTTCGCTGGTATAAAGCCAAGACCTATATCAGAAAGAAATTGTGTTAATTTACGTTGAAAACCATTCGTTTTATTGCCGAATGGAGCAAAAAGGGGAGAAACACAGAGCAATCTATTAAATTGATGATTAATGAGATCTAATCCGCTAAGTGCTATCAATCCACCCATACCATAGGCGAGCATAGAGTAAGGTGGTGGACAATTAGGATAAACAACATTTTTAAGAAATTCATCTAAATCATTAATATCATTATTTATATCAAAGTAATGATGTCGGCATTTTTTCTTGTCTTGAGGAATATTTTTTTTTGATCAAACCAGTCAAATATTGCTGTATGAAAACCGCGTTTAGAAATTTCATTTATGGGTAAAAAATATGTTTCTAAATCATTTGCATCGCTTTCAAGAATAATAATTGTTCCCTTAGATTTTTCCGCTTCAGGATATGTTATCGCAAAACGAATTTCGCGATCTATTGTTATTTTCAGGGTACCATGATGGATATTATGAGGAGTGGAACCCCAGTCTATGGGATAAAGAGGTGTTTTCAATTGATATCCTTTACAAGTGTATTTTTGCAACTTAGCGCACCATGAGATAATAAGAAGGCTTTGATATTTATGTAATGAAGAAGAAGGATTAAGAAAGGGGTATATTGTTTTTTAGATAGTTTTTGTCAATTCAGGCACAAAAGAGTTGAAATAAGGGAAAACGATTACCAGATAATACAATGTGGTTGCCATGATGGGGCCACGGGTTCACAAGTAAGTTTGCCATTTGGGAGCTTTGTGAATCAATCATAAATTGTAGTCGCTCTAAAGGAGGGCAGTATTATGCGTCAAGTAGATTTTTCACCATTTTATCGTTCCACAGTAGGTTTTGATCATCTTTTTAACTGGTTTGATTCTAGGACACAACCAGAAGAGGTTTCTTCTTATCCCCCATACAATATCGAGCGTTTAACCGAAGATTCTTATAGAATTTCTATGGCTGTTGCTGGTTTTTCTCAAGATGAAATTGATATTGAAACGCATTGTAACCAGTTGGTCGTTAAGGGAGATAGAAAGCCTGAAAAGGATGATGAAGAACGAGAGTTTCTTTATCGAGGTATTGCTTCGCGCGCTTTTGAGCGGCGTTTTCACTTGGCTGATCATGTGAAGGTTATTGGGGCAGAGCTTGGAGATGGGCTTCTCCATATTCAGCTTAGAAGGGAAATGCCAGCTGAATTAAAACCAAAGAAGATAACCGTGCAGACGTCACCATCCATTACAAAAAAAGGTAACAGCGACATTATAGCATAAAGAAAATTTAGAAAATATAAGAAGCAAATAATTATAAATTTTTTTAAAGAATAAAGTAACGCGAGGCAAAGGTCTCGCGTTTTCTATGAGCTCTTATGAGACTGAAGATGATACTCATAAAGACGGTTTTTTTTCAAATTAACGATAAAATATCTATTGCACATTATTCTACGTTGAAGAAAAAAACATGTATGTGCAATTGAAATAAAAAGAACTCTAAATAAGCTTATTTTATAACGTTTTAAAAATGGTCGGAGCGGCGGGATTTGAACCCACGACCCCTTGACCCCCAGTCAAGTGCGCTACCAAGCTGCGCTACGCTCCGAGTCCGTGTGAAACGATTAAATGACTGTTTCTTTAAAGGCAAGAGAAAAAATAAACAGAACAAAATCTAAAATGCTCTTACACTTACAGCTTTTGAAAGTGAAAAATTTTTTACCCAATCAATATATTGTTGTTCGTTCAAGATAAGTTACGAATCTGTACAATTCTTTGTTATCGTTAAATTTTGAGCTCTATAATCAATAGATCTTATCATTTAACTCCTTTTACAAATTGTGAAGGGGGAAGATTTGTGATTTTAGGGGTATGGGGGAAGGAGAGCACAATAAGTGCGGGAAGTATATTTTCTTTATCTCATAGGTCATTAAAAAATAAATATTTTCAAAAGGTTAGATTTGAATGTATGGCATTGAAACGTTTTCTTTCGTTTAGAGTTTTTATAGCAGAGGTATTTTGCGTTTTATGTGAACAAAAAATTGTAAATTCTAGATTGTACAATCAAAAACCTCATTTTATGAGGATGTATTTTTATCTCAATAAAAAGGTTAGGATGTTTTAATTTATGTCTTGTTGTTTTTCTTCTAAAATATCAGATAGAATATGGTAGAGAAAGGACGTTTAAAGTGTCTATTGAAACAAGAAATGAGTAAACGATGAGTCGTTTTTCGGTAATAAGTCTAACACAAGCCGCTGTGAATCGTGTTAAAGCGATTATGGATTCGAAAGATGCACGAGGTATTCTTGTTGGGATCAAAAAAGGCGGTTGTGCAGGAATGGAATATACAATTACTCTCGTCAAAGAAGAGGGAATAGACGCGGATGTTGTTGAAGTGAATGGTGCTCGTGTTTTTATAGCGCATGATGCGGTGTTATTTTTATTAGGAACACAGATGGATTATGAAGTAACAACGCTTCGTTCTGGTTTTGTTTTTAAAAATCCTAATCAAGTTTCAGCATGTGGGTGTGGCGAATCGGTAGAACTTCGTCCTGTTTCCCAAGATCAATATAAAACGAATCAAGCTTCGTGAAATTATCCAAGCTTAAAAAAATTATCATCGAGTAATTCTAGGAGGCTTATTTTTGGGGTAGAAGGATATTTTTTATCGTTCATTTTTAGCTTGTTTCCAAAGTGCTTCCATTTCATTTAAGGATGCCTCAGTGAGTGTTTTAGATTGAGTGGATAGCTTTTCTTCAATATAGGCAAAACGATTTCGGAATTTTATATTTGTTCTTTTTAATGCTTTTTGTGAATCAATCGCTAAGTGGCGTGCGAGATTAAGAAGAATAAAGTAGAGATCTCCAAACTCTGCTTCTATTTCTGAATTTTTTTTATTTTTGATGGCTTCTTTGAGCTCTTCAAGTTCTTCTTCTATTTTTGCAAGAACTTTATCACTTTCTTGCCAATCAAAACCCACTGTAGCTGCAGCTTCTTGTAGAGCAAGGGCCTCTTGGTTTGCTGGCTGGATTGGTTTTACTTTTGCAAGAATGCTTGAATTGTTGTTGTTTTCTTTGCACAATTTCTTTTGTTCAGCCTGTTCTTCTTTTTTTATATATTCCCACTCTTCTTTTATAAACCCTCGTTTTTTTTGCTCAGCATTTCCAAAAACGTGAGGATGGCGGCGAATCATTTTTGCAGTGATTGCATAAACAACATCTTCAAAAGTAAAGCTGCCTTCTTCTTGTGCAATGGTAGCAAGATAAACAACCTGTAAAAGGAGATCACCAAGTTCTTCACAGAGATCTTTTGTTTTTTTTCGTTCAATGGCATCGATGACTTCGTAAGCTTCTTCAAGTATATAGGGTATGAGAGATTCAAAAGTTTGTTTTTTATGCCAGAGACAACCACTATCAGGATTTCGTAATGCCGTGATAATTGCGGTGAGATCTTTGATATCTTTTGAGGCTAACATTTATACTTCCTCCGTAAGCAATAGAGCTTATGTTTAGATATCCCAACGTCTATGTAACCACATCCATTGTCCAGGATATTCACGGACCCAAGTTTCAACAATATCATTTAATTTTTGCACAGAAGCAGCTATATCGATATCGTTTTTTTCATCACGTGGAAGTTCTACATGTTCATATAATTCTAAACGATGGCGTCCTCCAGGGAGACGAATACAACGTGCTGGATAAATATCACAGTTATATTGTCGCGCAAGCTTTATAATTAAGGGATTTGTTTTAAGGGGTCTGTTAAAAAATGTTCCCATGATACCGCGGCGAAATTTTTGATCAACCAGCATACCAACATTTTCACCTTCTGCTAATTTGCCTGCTAATGCCCATGCTGCACCAGCTTTGGAGGGAACAAGATGTCCCATAGAAGTTTGTCGTGCTTTAAGGACTCGTTTGGCAACATAAGGGTTATTGGGGGGTCTAAATAATACCGTAACATTCAGATCAAAACTTTGTGCGCAAATAGGCAGAAGTTCAAAATTTCCAGTATGCGCTGTGAAAAAAATATGTGGCTTTTTTTCATTTTTTAATCGCTCAAAGATTTCAATGCCTTTAACTTCAATAAAACCTGGCTCGTCCGCATGAGGATCAAAATCAAAAATTTTATCAAGAAAAATATATTCGGCTAGGAAGCGCCCTATATTTTCCCACATTTCTATTGCAATCGCATAGCGTTCTTGCTCTGTTTTTTCTGGATATGCGCTCCTAAGATTTGCAAGTGTTATTTGATGACGATGGATCAGGGGACCAATTTTTTTTGCCAACCAAGAAAAAAAAGAAATTCCCATTTGGGCTGGAAAGCATTTTAAAATAAATAAAGAACTAAAGAGCAGATATGCCCACAACAAGTAGGATATTTTTTTAGCTATAATTTTAATACGATAGATGAGATTTTTAAGAGAAAGCTTCATTATGATTTAATTGATTTTAAGAATAATTTTACCAAAAACATCACGGCTCTCCATTCGGTTTAAAGCTGTATCCATTTCATCAAGTCCAACAATCGTATCAATGACAGGGTGTACAGCTTTTTGTGCCATTTTTTGCATGGCATTTTTCATATTTTCCATACGGCAGCCAAATGAACCAAATATTTTAAGTTGTTGCTGGAATAATTGCATGAGATTTATAGAGGCTGAAACACCAGAGGTAGAACCGCAAGTCACTAAGCGTGCTCCTTTTTTCATACACAACAGAGAACCATTCCATGTATCGGCACCAACATGCTCAAAAACAACGTCAACACCTTTTTTTTGAGTTAATTTACGTACCACACCTTCAAAACGATCTTTACGATAATTAATCACATGATCTGCTCCAAGAGAGTGTGCTTTTGCAATTTTTTCATCTGAACCTACCGTCGTGATAACAGTACAGCCCATATGTTTTGCAAGTTGAATGGCGGCAGAGCCAATACCGGAACCACCTGCTTGTATCAGGATTATTTCTCCTGCTTGTAGTTTTGCGTTATCGAAAAGCATATGTTCTACGGTACCAAAAGTAATGGGAGCAACAGCGGCTTGGAATTCATCACATTGGGGAGGGGCTGGAACCAATAAACGTGCTGGCAAATTGACAAACTCACAAGCAAAACCATCAAGATGAAAACCGTAGACTCCCTTTACAGCCGTACAAAGATTATCTTGTCCTTCATGACAAGCTTGGCATACTCCGCAGGTTTGTGCACCATAAAGTGAGACAATCTGTCCAAGTTGGAGATTTTCAACGCTATCTCCTACTTTTATAACCTCACCGGAAGCTTCGGCACCAATAATGAGGGGCATTTTTCTTTTCGCAAAGGCCATGCCACGCCAGCCCCATACATCAATATGATTAAGAGCAACAGCTTTTATCCGCACTGTTACTTCATCGGGAAGTGGAGATGGTGGTGGTGCAATATTGGTAATTTCAAGCTGGCGTTCATTTAGCAATTGTAGCGCACGCATTATTATTCCCCTTCAATTGATAATTGCTATTGCTTTAGTACGATTAACTTTGGTCAGTATGGAAAAAATTATCCTTTATAGGCTGTGATAACAAGACTCGTATTTTGACCACCAAATCCAAATGAGTTTGACAAAACCGCATTGACATTGGCTTTACGGCTATGATGAGGAACAACGTCTAAAGGGATAGAAGGGTCAGGATTATCGTAATTTATTGTAGGTGGAAGTATCCCCGATTGAATGGTCAAAAGCGAAAAAACGGCTTCTATGGCACCAGCAGCAGTTAAGGTATGCCCAATCATTGATTTATTAGAAGAAACTGGAATATGCTTTAGAATGTCACCAAAGACTGTCGATAACGCAAGATATTCCATTTTCTCATTTTCAGGTGTGGAGGTTCCGTGGGCATTAATATAGTCAATTTCATGGATGGTGATTTGTGCATCATTTAAGGCTTTGCGAACGGATCCAATGGCTGGTGATGCGTCGGGTTTTGAACGTGTACGGTGAAAATCATCAGCTGTTTCTCCACAACCTGCTAAAATTCCTAAAATTGTAGCATTACGGTTTAATGCGCTTTGAAGAGATTCAAGAACAAAAGCTCCGGAGCCTTCTGCCATAACAAATCCATCTCTGTCTCGGCTGAAAGGTTTTGCTGCTTTTTCTGCGGGTTCATTCTGAGTGGAAAGAGCAGATAGTAATGAAAAACGAATGAGAGATTCTGCTGAAACTGATCCATCTGTCGCAATGGTGAGAGCGCGATTTGTTTCTCCTCGTCGAATAGATTCAACACCTAATTGAATTGCTGTTGCACCAGATGCACAAGCCGTGGAAAGTGTAACGGGAAGCCCTTTTGTGCCAAACGTTTTTTGCAGTTTTTCTGCAATTGCACCAAATTGTGTGGTTTCAAAAAGTGTCTCATGGGGTTTATGCTGACAGATTTTAAGAAGATGTGCATAAGAAGGCTCATTATTGAAGTCTTCCTCTTGATCAAGACTAAAACGTGCTTGCCATTCAAGTTCAACAGGAGGCGCAGCTAGAAAGAGAGGTCCATTAAAATTTGTTTTATCAAGAGCAGCTTGTTCTAAAGCTTCTTCAGCAGAAAGATGTGCAAGCTTTTGAGAAAGAGCCGAAGCACCAAGCCTACTTTCTTCAAGAAAATCAATTGTTCCAGCAATATATGTATTTAATCCCTCAACGGGAAAACGTGTTATTTTGTGGATACCACTTACGCCGCTTGTTAATTTTTGCCAATTTTCATGTTTTCCTTGTCCTAGTGATGTGACAACGCCTGCTCCAGTTATCGCTACAAGTGGACGTCCAAAATGATCATGATATTTCACGATAGAAATTCCCCTTCAAACAGCCGTAAGACGTACGATACCTTCAGCCCTTTTTATACCAATCGTTGTGACAAATATTTCATGTACTTCTTTTAAAAAAGGTTTTTCATGAGGACTTAACGCTGGAAAACAATGTTTTTTTTCAATTGAAAGTGCTGCAAGAGCAAGTGCTAAAGGAAATTGTGCTTCTCGCATATAACCGAATAATGTTGTAATACCGCGGTAAGATAAATCAGCATCATCAAGAGCATCTTGTTCTGCTTTTGTTGCCTTGTGAGCACCAGAGGCTGCTGAAATGGCTAAGGAAGCTTTAGCACCCGCCGTTTTTAACATTGTTGCAATTGATTTCTTAAGCGGCGTTTTGGTTCTATCTGTTTGATCTGTAATAATTTGGCTAATTTCAGCATAAGCACGTGCGTTACGTTTCTTTGCATGTTCTCCACTTTCAAGAACCAAAAATACACCACCAGAACCGGTGATAATACCACCACCAGGGTGAATTGCACGATCCCACACTGAACTCCATCCATTATGGGTTAAAAGTCCTCCAAGCTCATGGGCCAACAACATATCATAACTTTGTGCATTATAGGAACTTCCGACAAGAGCATGGGTACTTTGTCCTGATTTAATGCGGGCTACAGCAATTTGAAGTGCAGAAAGTCCACTGCCTTCTTCTCCCATAAATGTGCGGGATGACCCAGTGACTTTATGAACGATTGAAATGTTTCCCGCCAGAAGATTTGAAAGTTGAGCCAAAAATAATGTTGGACGAAGTTCAGTTGAAAGCGCAACATTTAACATAGAAGCATGATCGGTGATTGCTCGCGCTTTAGAAAGAATCTGTGTATCAACAATAATATCACGTTCTCCTCCACTTGCTGCTACGATCATGTCCATTGTTGACGTGAATTGTTCATTATTTTTCATGCCAGCATCATCAAGAGCAAGACCAGCTGCATAGGTACCAAGACGTTGCCATGTGCCCATTTGCCGTTGATCACTTTTTTTGGGAATTTGTAAACTCCAATCAACTTCAGGCAATTTATGAACTGTGTAGGGCGAAAAAGTTGTACAATCTAGGTTTGGTGTACAGATTGGATCATTTAAGAGATTCCAATGTTGATCAGTTCCTTCCCCCAGAGAGCTTATGAGGCCTATACCGGTGATGAATACAGATTGCTCATGCATAGTGAAAAAATTACTCCGCCTGTTTTAAGGCAACGAGATCATCAATTTTTGCACAAAGGTTTTTAAGAACAAAGTATTCTTCTGTAGCAACTGTACCTTCATTGACTTCTTGCGTCCATTGTTCCAGAGGAACTTTTATTCCGAAAGCTTTATCAATAGCGAAAACAATATCAAGAAAATCAAGACTGTCGATTCCTAAATCATCAATTGTATGACTTTCAGGTGTGATGGTATTGCGATCAATTTCACTGATTTCTGCAATAATATCAGCAACTTTATCAAACGTGGAAGGCAATGTACGGATTCCTTATTATAGCGTTAGTAAATTCAAAATACATTTAATATTACCCTTCTAGCCTTTTTTCTCTTTAAAAAAAAGCCTTAATCCAGAATATAATTGTCTTTTCTATAGAGAAAAGAGCTTTACAGTACGTGAAATACTATACCTCAATATTTAAAAAACTTTGAAGTTTTATTGCACATTTATTTTACGATTCCATTTTTTCTATTTGCTGCAAGAACGGCAAGGGCTGTTATATTAACAACGCCTCGTGAAGTTACTGAAGGCGTTAGTATATGGGCGGGACGTGCTGCCCCAATTAAGATAGGACCAACATGAAGTGCATTTGTGAGACTTTTAACAGTGTTGAGCGTGATGTTGGCTGAATCAAGAGTTGGAAAGATAAGCAAATTTGCTTCACTTTTGAGACGAGAATCGGGAAAAACACGATCACGAAAAACTTTCGAAAGGGCAGCATCACCGTGCATTTCACCATCTGCTTCTAAATGAGGGTATTCTTTGGCAAGAATTTCTGTTGCACGGCGCATTTTACGCGCACTTTCTGTGTTTTTAGAACCAAAATTTGAGTGTGATAATAAGGCTGCTTTGGGTGTTATTCCAAATGCTTCAACTTCTTGAGCTGCCAATACAGTCATTTCAGCGATTTCTTCGGCAGAGGGATTTTCGTTGACGTAAGTATCTGTGAGAAAAAGAGTACGCTGTTGAGAGATAAGCAAACTCATAGCAGAAAAACGATGAACATGAGGATCAAGTCCAATAATTTGCTCAATCAATTCAAGTTGACGTTCAAAACGTCCTTCTAAGCCGCAAATCATCGCATCTGCTTCTTCACGCATGACAGCAAGGGCAGCAATAGCGGTTGTTGATGTTCTAACGATTGTTTTTGCCATTTCAGGCGTAACGCCACGTCTTCCTGTATAATGAAAAAATAAATTAACATAATCACGAAAACGTGGATCATCTTCAGGGTTTGTTAATTCAAAATCTATATTAGGGCGAATTTTCAAACCAAAGCGTTTTAATCTTGCTTCTACGACGTGTGGACGGCCGATAAGGAGAGGTATTGCTGTTTGTTCTTCAATGACAACTTGTGCTGCACGAAGGACGCGTTCATCTTCACCATTGGCATAGATAACACGTTTACGTTTTGCGGTTTTTGCTGCAGCAAAAACAGGTTTCATTGTTAGACCAGAAAGAAAGACAAATCGATTGAGGATATCATGGTAGGCTTCCATATCTTCAATGGGACGAAGTGCGACACCCGTTGCCATTGCTGCTTTAGCAACAGCGGGAGCAATACGCAGTATTAAACGCGGATCAAAAGGAGAGGGGATCAGATAGTCTGGCCCAAAATTAGGCGGTTCTTTTGAGTATGCACGTGCTACAACATCTGAAGTTTCTTCACGCGCAAGGGCAGCAATTGCATGAACAGCAGCCATTTTCATTGCTTCATTAATTGCAGTAGCACCTACGTCTAACGCACCACGGAAGATATAGGGAAAACAAAGGACATTATTAACTTGATTGGGATAATCAGAGCGCCCTGTGCAGATCATTGCATCGGGTCGTATAGAATGTGCTTCTTCAGGCATAATTTCTGGTACTGGATTAGCCAGCGCTAAAATTAATGGATTTTGAGCCATTCTTTTAAGATATTCAGGCTTTAAAACACCACCTGCCGATAGGCCTAGAAAAATATCCGCATCATCAATAATATCGGATAAAGTTCGTGCGTCAGTTTTTTGTGCATAAGTGACTTTCCAACGATCCATAAGGGTCTTGCGACCTTCATAAACAACGCCCTCTAAGTCACTAAGCCAAATATTTTCAACTTTTGCTCCAAGACGGACCAAAAGATTAAGACAAGCTAGGGCGGCAGCACCTGCACCTGAAGTAACTATTTTTGCATTTTCAATTTTTTTTCCTGAAAGATTTAAGGCATTTAAGACAGCTGCAGAAACAATAATGGCCGTTCCATGTTGGTCATCATGAAAAACTGGAATATTCATCTTAGCGCGCAGCTTTTCTTCGATTTCAAAACATTCAGGAGCTTTAATATCCTCAAGATTAATACCACCAAATGTAGGTTCTAAGGTGGATACCGTTTGTACCATTTGCTCTATATCGGATGCATCAATTTCAATATCAAAAACATCAATATTCGCAAATTTTTTAAATAAAACGGCTTTGCCTTCCATAACTGGCTTTGAAGCGAGTGGGCCAATGTTTCCTAAACCAAGAACAGCCGTTCCATTTGATATAACAGCGACTAAATTAGAACGAGATGTATATTGAGCAGCAAGATTGGGATCTTCATGAATTGCAAGACATGGTGCTGCAACGCCTGGGGAATAAGCAAGAGCTAAATCACGTTGATTATCAAGAGGTTTTGTTGCTTGTATTTCCAATTTTCCAGGTTTGGGGTGTTGGTGATAAAAAAGTGCAGCATTGTCAAGTTCAGCTATTGGTGAACTGAAATTATTATTTCGTTCTCTAGACATTTTTATGATATCCAAGTTAGTGTATGTTTATATGAGTGTTCCATCTACAATAAGGTTTTGTCCACTAATAGATCCTCATTTCTCTGAATATCAAAATGCATGAGCATGAGCAAATTCTTCTGGATCGTAAAACCAGGTTGATGTTTCTTTTCGTTTGTGCGCATGAATAATTTCATTGATAGCAGCACATTTGTTTTTCTTATCCTTAATAAAATGCGTAAAAATTAATTAGTCTACAAACAAATAAAATACTTAAGAATGATTACATTACCAAGCCATTATTTTTTTTGCAATGCTTACAAAATAAGGAAAGAACAGAAGAGCTTTTACTGTTCATTTCATTCGCTTTTTATAAAATATATATTTTATTTAAAGTTCTATACGTAGGTAGAAGAATTTTAGAACAATAATTTGAAAATTATAAACTGTTTGTTCAGCTATTTACAAGGAGATGGGAACGTTAAAAATGGAATTTGTGTTGTTTATTGTTCAATTGAATTGTTAATCGTTTAGAGCTGTATTTTTTATATACTGACAAGTATGTGTTTTAATAAACGAAGCTGTCATTGGAAAAGTTGTCATTGCGCATTTGACATATGAAGTTCATATATCCCATATAACGCGTTACTTTATACTTTATAATAAAAAAATATTTACTTACATATTTCAAGCGAGAGTAATATGTGGATAAAAAACCTTTAAGAAAAGAATAGAGATATTTTTTACATAAAAAGTACGAAAAAATTTTGTGAGTTAGCAAATAAAATAATATTACTGGTTTTGTGCCTTTATGAAACTACGAAAAATAAAAGGATTACGAGAAGGATAAAGCAGTAGAAAATATGCTTTATCATTTTTAGAATGATAGGCTGTTTGATAGTTATTATGCTTTCTTTAAGCTTATCGCTTAGGCTATCAAAAGAACACATGCCAATCATCAGTCTTTGAAGTACAAAGTTTTAAGTTGATTGCAAAGCACACTATGATAAAAAATTAAGACAACTGGAGGGAGAAAAAGTGGAAAAATATTTTTTCCACTTTTCTCATTGCCTATTGGATTCGGCCACTTGCATGAGCAAGCATGGTATAAACTTTCCCTGTATCTGATATCAGATATTTGCGGACTGAGTTGGAGGAACCAGAGCTACGCGATATATCACGCAAGAGCTTTTCAAAATCCGTAACATATTGATTTACTGAACGTTTAAACTCAAAATCGCTCATGTATTTTTTCTTAATCATTTCAAATATCGTTTTTCCATTTGAGGTATAAAGGTGTTCTATTACGATATTTTTTTGTCCACGTTGATAATGATCCCATAGCTCAACAATGGCATTGTGATTAATCGCTTGCACTATACCTGATGCTAATGAGTTAAGAGAACTGTTTGCAGGACGTGGTTTTGTTTGCACGGATGTTAAAACAGCATCATTTGGGGTTTCATCATAAAATGTTTCATCACGTGAAGCTCTTTCTAAGAGATTTGATACCCATTTATTGGGTCTTTTTTTGCTTTGATCTTGTTGCAAAACAGGTTTAGGGGGTATGATCTTTTTAATGGACTCAGAGGAATTTTCATTTCTCTTATTAAGCATTGATGATGTAGGAAATGCCGATATTAACTGTTCTTTTGCGCTCTTTTGATCATTTTGTATAACACTGACGAGATCTTTTAATGCTGTAATTTGTTCATTCAAAGCCGTACGAATTGTTTGCGTTGTTTCTTTTGTTTTTTCTGGAAGCTTTTTAGCATTTTCATGAATGTCATTATTAATCTTTGAAAGCTCTAAACGAACTTCATCCGCAGAGCGACGTATATCTTCTGCTGCTCCTGAAAAACGCGTTGACGCCTCATTAATAAGCTTATTAAGGGATTGTTGGAATGAATCTGTGGCGTTACGCGCATTCTTATCAGAGCGTTCAAGGGCTAAGTTGAAGATTTTTTCATAATGCTCAATCATTTGATTAATTTCATGAGACTTTGAAACAAGAGCATCGCTTAATACAGAAAGCGTATTATGTTTTTCTTCAAGTGTTGCACTCAGTGAATTTTCAGACTGTTCAAGAACGTGAATAGTTTGGGAAAGTGTTTTTGCATGTTCACCAAAACTGCTCGTTATATGATTAATTTGTTCAAAGGTATTTTTTGAGAGTCCTTGCAGAATTTCAACATTATTATTGAGTGCTTGATTTGAGGCTGATAAACGCTCTGCTACTCGGTTTGTGTTGCGGAAAAAATTGTTCGTAGTCTCATTAAACTGACCGTCAATATTTTGAACAGCCGATAATAAAACATTATTATTTTCCTGGAAGTTGTAAATTGATTGATTCAACTGTTTTAAGATGGATGAGACATTATTAACAAGCTCTTCCTTCATAGCCGTTACTGTTTGCAGTGTTTCAGAGTTCGCTTTGTTCAAGCTATTCACTAAAGATTCATTATGTGCATAAATTCTCTGTTCAGCATCTTGTGTGGAGAGAGAGAGTTGTTCACCGATATGCTGCGTTAAAGAATCTATTGACTCTGTCGTACTTTGCGCTGCTTGATTTAAGTGATTTGTCAGCTCTGTTATTTTTCCAACATGTTCTGAAATTTGTATAGCTGTCTGATTCTTTGCGTCTTCCAGACGACTTGTTACATCAGAGAGCTGATATCCTAAATTGTTTTTAAGATTTTGCATAGAGTCATGAAGAACATCACAACGTTCGTTAAGGACTTGCTCTATTGCTGTTGTTGATGTGTGAATTGTTTCATTCAATAATGCTTGTGCATTATGGCTGGCTGTTGCGAAAGCTTCTACAGTATGTGCTGTTTGTTCAGACAGAACGGACAGAACTTTTTCACTGGTATCATAAACTGTTTTTTTAACGTTTGATACAATGCGATTGCCTGACTCTGAGAGAATATTTTCAGCTTGTGCGGCAACATTCGTAACAGATGAGAGAATTTGTTCACTCGTAGAAGAAAGAATATCAGAAGCTTTTATAATCTTGTTATGCAGATTATCTGTAACTGTATTAACAGAATCTTCTAAGCTAACACGCATATTATCAACACTGCTTTCCAGCGTTTGTTGAATTATCTGACTTTGCTCATTATTAAGCATGAGAGACGCCTTTAAAGTGTCAGAACGTTCCTCAATAACAGATGTTTGCATATCAATGGCTTCACAGACTTGGCTAAATTTTTCAGATAATGTTTCCTCTAGCGTTGTTGTCCGTTCAAGAATTTTGTGTGCACGATCTTCTAGATTTGTATCGAATGATTCCATACGTGTTTCAAGGGTTTCAAAGAAAACACCACTCGATTGAGAGAGAGTATTCTTTAAAATTTCGGCATGGCTTTCAAGGTTTTTGATATGATCTTGAACTGTTTCAGTAATGTTTTTATTATTGGCGGCAATTGCACTCTCAACTAAATCTATTTGTTGTTTCAATACAACATCGACACGTATATCACTTTTTGCGATGAGATCATGGATTGTTTCCATGCGTTGCTCGAGTGTACGTGCTTGATCAGCAAGAACTTCATTGAGAGAAAAGCTATTAATTGCTAAAGAGTCACGCAGAGCATCGGCACGGATATCAATATTTCTCGCTTGTGCTTCTAAAGCATCTTGGGTTGTATTGCAGCTTTGTACAATGACTTCTTGTAGTTTGTCAGTGCATTGAATGATATTTGCAATATGGCTTTCAGCTTGTTTATCAACGACTTGAGCATTGTCAGTCAAAACTTTCTCAATATGAGAAGTATTTTGGGCCAAGACATCAATCTGATTTCTTAATGCATCAGCGATTTTATTCTTCTCGTTATCGAGCATGTCTGCCATGAGAGATCGTTGATCAGAAAGTTGCAATTTAAAATCTTGTGAACGTTCTTGTATGATATCAACAATGGCATTGTCGATATGTTGAATTTCTTCTCTCAGATTTTCTTGACTTTTATCAATTGCAGATAGAATAGCTTCACGTCCATTTGTAAATGCATGGGTAATGTCTGCTGTTTTTTCTTGGAGATTTTCATTTATTTTCAAGACATGAGCTTCCAAGAAGTTACCAAGTTTTTCAGCATTATCCTCTAAAGCCTGACTGCTTTCTATAAAGGAATTAATGATGGAGTTACTGTGTTCTTTAAGAGAAAGATCAACAGTTGCTAAACGTTGTTCAAAGGCTCCAATTGCTTGCGAGGTTACGTTATCAAATTTAGAAGAGAGTTTATGTGCTTGGTCGTCGAGCTTTAAGATCTTCTCATCAAAATTCTGTAGAGATTGATTATTGCGATCAATAAGAGCTTTATCCAGGGCTTTAAACTTTTCATCGACAGTGTGCAGAGTTTGATCTGTTACTGCTTGCATATGTGTTGCAATTTTAGCAACATGCGCTTCCGCTTTTACTGCTGTTTCATTAAAGGCTTTTTCTATTTGTTTCTCATTATGATCAAACCGTTTTGCAAAACCATCAAAGTTTTTTCCTAATTCATCGAAAAATTTTGTGTTTTTCTGCTGAATTTGTGTTGTTGTTTCATTAAATTTTGTAACAAGCTGATTTGTTACACCATCACCGGCATAGGAAAGTTTTGCAACAAGGTCTTCACCTTGTTTTTGTAAAGTTTGAGAAAGGGTTTGTGCAAGCTTTTCAACATTGGTTACAATTCTAGAGGTAACCAAGCCAAATTCATCGCTTAGTTGTTCCTGGGTTCCTTTAATTGTTGATTGTACGCGATCGGCGTGATTTAAAATGGCTATGCGTTCATTACTCAATTCTTTGATGAGTGTATGAATGCGTGATTCATTCTCAGCATAGGCTTGTTCTAGGTTGTGAACTTCACCTTGTATGATTGCTTCAAGTTCAACAGCACGTCCGAGGGTACGCTCAATACCTTCGTTCATTGCCGCTACTTCTTCACGAATGGTTTGCCCGATAGCAATAGCTTGTTTTTCAGATAATTGTTGTGGTTCACTAAGGCGCTGTGCAGCATTTGTCATAAGAAGAGCAATATTATGCAATTCGTTCGAACGTTTTGTTAATTGAGCAACGCCCCAAGATATAAGGATAGGAATTGCTGTTCCGGCTGCTACAGCGAGCCCTGTCGGAGATGTCACAAAAGTGCTGATATGAGATAAGGAGCTCAGTCCGCTAGGAGCGAGCTTATGCGCAATAAAGGCTCCTCCCGTTGCCCATAAAGCACTAAGCGCTGTTGTATACCAGTAGACTCGAGAAGAAGAACGTTGCTTTAAGAGTCCAAAATTTACAGGGGTTGTTATATCATCATTTGCAGGAAGAAGTTTTGTCGACAACAATGTATTGTGGACCGTTCCCCCTGAAATCTCAGGTGAAGGTTTTGGAGCAAAAAGCTGGCCAACAACAGATTTGTCAATAACAGCGTCATCATGAATATTAGAGACAAAAGTTGAAGGACCGTTTTCAGCAAAAAACTCTTCTTCTGCCATTGCAATTTTTTGAATCAAATCATCGACATTAACAATATTTTCAGAATTATTGGATGATATCGTTTCCAATACTGTGTCATCGAAATCAAAGTTCATCGCTTTTGTGAGGGCTTCTTCAACTTCAACTTCAAATGTTTGCAATTTGGTTCTGCGTGCCATACTCGCCTCGTACTCTTACAGACGGAAAAAAAGGGATACGTCCTCTTCTACATAATTCCCGCATACTAGCTGTTAATTATTTAGAAAGGAATATGCTGAGGGGAAAAATTTGAAAACTTATCAAAATAAAGTTAACGCGGTATCTTACGCTCTGTTTAAAAATGTTATAAAATATAGTAAAAACAATTTATTATTTGATCCGACAAATAACAAAAATACTGTTTACAACTTGTGCTTATAAAAAGCTTTATCAACCTATTTTCTTTAAGATAAGGACAATTTAATGGCAGTTATATATTAATGTTAAAAAAACAGTGTGGTGCGAATGCGTTTTTTGAATATCGATGATCGATAAATATTGTTGTCCGCTACTTTTATTGATTCCAAACGAAGGGGACTTATCATCTCGTCTATAATAGCTTAGGATGTATAAAAATCTGTCTCTTAAATTGTAAGTTCATAAAAAAGTAAACGTGGAAAAATTTTGAATTTAATGATAGCTTTTCATAAGTTGTACTTTAATTATTACCTTAAAGGGCGGTTTTTTCTCTAATTTCAGTTGTTTGTTGCTAAAATTTGAAGCTTCTACGTTGACAATTGAATATTTTTCAGTCGATATGCATGCACGAATATTTTATGCAATCGAGATGAAGGTGTAAGAATAATGGCAGAGCGATCACAACACCTGCAAGATGTGTTTTTAAATACGGTGCGTAAACAAAAAATTTCCCTTACAATTTTTCTTGTTAATGGCGTTAAGCTCACGGGTATTGTAACTTCATTTGATAGTTTTTGCGTCCTTTTGCGCCGAGATGGACACGCGCAATTGGTTTATAAGCATGCTATTTCTACGATTATGCCTGGACAGCCTGTACAGATGTTTGAAGGAGAAAGTCCTGAGTAAACGTATCATTTTAAGATAAACCTCTTATCCCATTTTAAAAGTACTTAGATTGCTATGATAAATGAAAATGAGAGATTAAGAGGCGTATTTTCGCAAATTATAAAACAGGTGCGCGCACTTGTTTTGATACCGATTTTTCAAGAGAATAGAAGTGAAAGCTCTTTGAGAGATTGTTCTATATCTTCCCGTGTTCAAGAGGCATTGGGGTTAGCGCGTGCTATAAGGTTAGAAGTTGTTAATTATGAAACAATTAATATTGCAACACCTCGTCCTGCGACTCTCTTTGGAAAAGGTAAAGTAGATGCACTCGCCGATTATATCGATGAATATTCCATTGAGCTTGTGATTATAGATCACTTTTTAACGCCAGTACAGCAGCGTAATTTAGAAAAATTATGGCATTGTAAAGTTATTGATAGAACAGCTTTGATTCTTGAGATTTTTGGTGATCGTGCACGAACAAAAGAAGGGGTTTTGCAAGTAGAATTGGCGCATTTGTCCTATCAAAAAGGGCGGCTTGTGCGGAGTTGGACGCACTTGGAAAGGCAACGTGGAGGGCGTGGCTTTCTAGGTGGGCCTGGTGAAACACAAATTGAAGCAGACAGGCGTCTTTTGCAAGAGAAAATTATTCGTATTCGTCGCGAATTGGAAACTGTTATTAAAACACGCGCACTTCATAGAGCAAAAAGAAAAAAAACATCTTATCCTGTTGTTGCACTGGTAGGATATACGAATACAGGAAAATCAACTCTTTTTAACCGCTTAAGCGGTGCTGATGTTTTAGCAAAGAATATGTTATTTGCAACGCTTGATCCAACTTTGCGCAAAGTTGTTCTTCCCCATGGAAAAACTGTTCTTTTGTCTGATACTGTAGGCTTTATCTCTAATTTGCCAACAAATTTGATTGCAGCGTTTAGAGCAACTCTTGAAGAAGTGGTTGAAGCGGATCTCATTCTTCATGTAAGAGACATGTTAGATTTTGATCATCGTGCCCATGCTCAAGATGTCTTAGAAGTGCTTTCAAGTCTTGATATCGATATTGATGATACAGAGCATATCATAGAAGTTTGGAATAAGATTGATATGTTAGATGAGCAAGTATTGAATGTTTTACAAACGAGCGCAAAGTCACGGTTAAATCCTGCGCTCATAGTATCAGCCCTTAAAGGGGATGGACTTGATCAATTATTAAGAACCATTGAAAAGCGAATTTTTGGAGAGGTGCAAAGCATTGAATATCTTTTAAAACCTCATGAAATGTTCCTTATTGATTGGTTTTATGAAAACTCTGCGGAAATAAAGCAGGAAGGGCATGATGATGGGTCTGTTACCATTAGAGCTGTTCTTACTTCTGAAGCAAAAAAACAACTAGAGAACATCAAAAAAAATATGAATTAAGTTTTTTTAAGCTATTGTTGAACTTTTTTGCTCAGATTTTATGTTTTTCTTATCTCAAAATAATATGACAGCAAGTTAAGAGGATAGTTACTACTTTCTCTTAATAAAACAATATGAAAAAATATTTTGCTGGTTAAAATAAAGATGAGTCTTAAATGTAATAAAAGACTGTTCGTACGTACAGTATGGCGAAACATTTTGATTGTTTTGCTGTTACAAATGCTGTGTATCTCTTTGATTTGGTTGTATTATTTTGTTCAACCCCGTGGTTACCAAGCAACTTTAGTATTTTCATTATCTGATTCTGTAGGAAAGTCATTACCGATTGAAAAACAAGACAATATTATCGCCTTTTTGTTTTTACAGCCTATATTTTTAGATGATTCGCATTTTTCTTTAAGTGCTTCTTATAAGAAAAAAAAACAGGAAAATATCCGTTTATCGCGTCATGGTGATCTTATCAATCTTACTTTCGAAGCTGAAACACGTGAAGCAGCTCAACGGGGGGTGGAAACTTGGTTTTCTGCGTTTTCACAAGTCATCATAAAACAGAAACAGTCTTTGTTAAATGAGAAATTAGAAGACAAACAATATGATAATACTGCGATTATTAATATCATGCAGGAATTTCGTGCCTCTGTTGATTCTTTTATTCAGCATGGAGTAAAACAAACAGAGCTTCATGATCTTTCGATGCAATTAACGCAAGCAACTTTAAAGCGTATTCATTTAACAAGTTTGAATTCAACGATTAACATGATGCGTGAAAATGGGCAGTCTTTACTGTCCTTATCGTTTATTGCAGACAATTCAGCAATTATAGCTTTGGAATCTAAACGTGATCTTTTGGAAACACAAAGAGCACATATGGCTGTGCAATTGGGATGGACACACCCTCAAATTAAGGCAATGACTGCGGAATTAGAGGCGGTTTCTCAGCAATTAAAAAATAAAATTTTGCAGATCGTTTATCAAGTCCATTCAGATGAGATTATTGCAACGGAGTTGGAAAAACAGCTCAAAAAAAGGATGAGCTTTTTTGTAAAAGATCAATGCCAATCTTTGAATCAAATATTTAACGCGTTTGAAAATAAAATAAAAGTAGAGATTGATGCACAAAATAAAATGATGAGCAAGTCTGCTCAAGGGAGAGAAAAAGTTATTGGTTCATATCGGGGATTAAATGATGATTCTCTTCTCTTGCAAAATACAAAGATCCACGTGGTTATGCCAACAACGTTAGCGCCAATTTCGTTTATCGCTCTTTATGGAAAAAATATTCTTGTGAGTGCATTGGCCAGCTTTCTTACTCTTTTTCTCGGAATAGTATTATTTTATCCGTGCTTTAGAAGCAAAAAAGATAAACTCTCAGAAGAGGATTTGAGATCAAAAGAAAATTCTTTCAAGAAAAATGAGAGTATTTTAGTCTCTCAAGAAACGAAAAGTCTTGAAGCTTTTATTACGATAGAGGGATTATCTGATGTTTTGAAATGGCGAGCCTCAACCATTATTTCAATTATTGGACCAGAGGCAGCACGGACAGCGGCAAAACTTTCACTTCATCTTATAAAAGAGAACAAAACAATTTTGTTGGTCGATATCTCTGGCCAACAAATAGAGAAAGTCATTGGTCCACATCGGGGGCTGAGCGATATTTTAACGGGCAATGCTCAGTTGCATGATGTTATTTATCGTGATTATGATACGGGGGTTGATATTCTTCCTCAAGGGTTAACAAGCGCTGTTTCTGCACAAGATTTTTCAGATAATATTTCTCATATATTACAAGAATTTAAAAAAGAGTATGATTTTATTATTTTAGAGATGGCAAGTGAACCCAAATATGGATTTGAGCAATTTGCAGAGCTAACGGACTATTATATTTGTCATACTGTTCTTAATGAGCAGGATTGGATGATGCGGATGGTCAGTCACTTTCCAAAGACTGTTTATCGCGTTGTTGCATTATAAACTTCGTAAAAAAGAAATATGTATCCCGTGTTGTAGCGGTATGCTTGTTTTTTGCTAAAGTTGTAGTACATACTTAAAATACGAAGATTTTATGTTTAAATTTTAAATGCATTGTAGTCGGAGAGAAGCGTGGGGCAATCAGAGATGGTAGTAAAAAGATTAAACGATAACCTTTTAACACCTGTGCAAAAGAGAAATCGAAAGCAAATTCAGGTGTGGCTTTATTCTATTTTATTGCTTTGCTTAGCAATTGTTTTGGTAGGGGGTGCAACTCGTTTGACGGGATCAGGATTATCGATAACAGAATGGAAGCCAATTCATGGCGTTATTCCACCGATCGGTGTGGAGCAATGGCAAGAGGAGTTTTTAAAATATCAACAGATCACACAGTATAAGTTGCTTAATCGTGATATGACTTTAAGTGCTTTTAAGGTCATTTTTTGGTGGGAATGGGCGCACCGTGTTCTCGGGCGTCTTGTTGGGCTTGTCGCTTTATTGGGGGTAATTTGGTTTTGGGCGACGAAGCGTATCGAAAAAAATATTTTACTCCTGCTTATTGTTGTACCGATCCTTATCGCCTTTCAAGGCTTTATTGGTTGGTGGATGGTTGCTTCAGGGATTGGACAAAGTAATCTAACAAGTGTGAGCCAATATCGTTTGGCGTTTCATCTTATAACAGCATGTTTTGTTATTATTTTTGTTACTTATTTATCTCGAGGACTTACAGAGTATTCTGAAAAACCAGCCAATCAAAAGGTGCAATATTTTGCGGCTTGGATTGTTATTTTCGTTTTGATAGAGATTTATTTGGGTGCTTTGGTTGCAGGGCTTCATGCTGGAAAAGTCTATAATACATGGCCCCTTATGGATGGTCAGATTATTCCGGATGGGTTGTTGCAGCAACGCCCTTATTGGCTTAATTTATTCGAAAATCCCTTAACAGTTCAATTTATTCATCGGTTTTTTGCTTATTTTTTATTTATTATCTCAGCTCTTCATGCTTTCTATGTACAAAAAAATGTTCCGCATTCAACCCATTCTCGTCGGGCATTTCTTATCTGCTTTATGATCATTATCCAAGCACTTTTAGGTATCTTGACACTGTTACATGAGGTTCCGATAAGTTTGGGGCTCATTCATCAAAGTATGGCATTAGCCGTGTTATGTTTTGCAGTTGCGCATTGGCGAGCAACAAAAGGGGCATACCGCGTTGTTGAATAAAAGTTTGTATCCAGATAGCGTTTAATTGGCTAAAAGCATTAAATCGAGGTTTTGAATAGCAGCAGCTGATGCGCCTTTTCCTAAATTGTCGAATAGGGCACAGAGATTAAAAATTCCTTCGCGATCATTTCCAAATACGAACAGTTTCATACCATCTTTATGAGCAAAACATTCTGGGTTCAGTCTTTGAAGAGAAGCCGTTTCATCTTGTGATGCAATTGAAATGATGTTTTGTCCATCGTAATGGTTTGCAAGAATCTCGCGCAGATCAGAACAGTTTGCTGATTTTGTGAATAAATGGCGGTGCAGAGGAAGATTCACAATCATTCCCTGAGGAAAACGACCAACACTGGGTATAAAAAGTGGCGTTTGGTTGATTTGTCCATGGAGTTTAATTTCTGGCACATGTTTGTGCTCAAGATTGAGTCCATAGATAAAATAATTTTCTTGAATATTTTTTTGAGATTGATTTTCCATTTGCATAATCAATTGTTTTCCACCACCGGTATAGCCGGAGATTGCGTGAATCGAAATGGGATAGTCGGCGCTTAGCAATCCTGCTTCGCGAAGTGGGCGAATCAAGCTAATGGCCCCGGTGGGATAACATCCAGGATTAGATACGTAATGGGCTGCTTGAATGCGTTTTTTTTGGCCTGCTGTCATTTCAGGAAAACCGTAGACCCAGTTTGGTGCAACACGGTGAGCTGTTGAGCTATCAATAACTCTAATTTTTTTATTCTTTTTAAGCCAATGAACGGTTTCGCGTGCTGCATCATCTGGAAGACATAAAATAGCAATATCGGTTTGATTAAGATAGTCTTGCCGCAGATGAACATTATGGCGGTCCTTATGAGCAAGAGAGAGTAGTTTTAAATCTGTACGTTTCTCTAAGCGTTTTTGTATTTGTAGTCCGGTTGTGCCGTGTTCACCATCAATAAAAACTTTGGTTACCATTCTTAAACGCCTTATCTTAACTTTTCCTACGATATCCAGCTTTTTTCATTATAAATTATTTTAAATCATTACCAACTTAAATTATAATCATTAACTTATTGAATTTCTTTAGATTATAGATATTTTTTGTAAAAGGTATCAATAAGAACGTAAAAGAAGAAACTTAACTTCATTTTTCACTCTTCTTGTGAAGGTTTTTTTTTGCTGTTTCGCTGTTTCTACGACGAGGAATAAGATAAATATTTGTATCGGTATTTTTGAGTGTAAGTGGTTTAAAATGTTTGGTTTGCATGATTTGCTGTGTTATCGTTTGGCAACTTTATTTTTTTAATGTTAGGAACGTGTTTTATGACTCAGCAAGAAAATGACGCACAAAAGCGCTTTTTTAATGATAATTTACAGACAGTTGATGGTGCAATCTTTAATGCCATTAGAGAGGAATTTGAGCGTCAACAACATGAGATTGAGTTGATTGCTTCAGAGAATATTGTTTCAAGAGCAGTTCTTGAAGCGCAAGGGTCTGTTTTAACCAATAAATATGCAGAAGGTTATCCAAGAAAGCGCTACTATGGCGGCTGTCAATTTGTTGATGTCGTTGAAGATTTAGCCATTGAAAGAGCAAAACAGCTTTTTGGTGCTGCTTTTGCAAATGTACAGCCTAATTCTGGTAGCCAAATGAATCAAGCTGTCTTTCTGGCGTTACTCCAGCCTGGTGACACATTTATGGGATTGGATTTAAATGCTGGTGGTCACCTTACGCATGGTTCATCTGTCAATATGTCAGGAAAATGGTTTGATGTTGTTTCCTATGGCGTGCGTCAAGAAGATCAAATTATTGATATGGATCAGGTTGAGCGGCTTGCAAAAGAACGTAAGCCCAAACTTATTATAGCAGGAGGCTCATCTTATCCTCGATTCTGGGATTGGGAACGATTCCGTGAAATTGCAGATGAGATCGGTGCTCATCTCCTCGTTGATATGTCTCATATTGCTGGTCTTGTTGCTGGTGGCGTACATCCTTCACCTGTTCCACATGCGCATATTGTAACGACAACAACACATAAATCGCTTCGAGGTCCTCGTGGTGGTTTGATATTGACAAATGATGAGGCTTTATCCAAAAGGATTAATTCTGCTATTTTCCCTGGCCTTCAAGGCGGGCCTTTAATGCATGTGATTGCGGCAAAGGCTGTTGCATTTGGGGAGGCTTTGCATCCTTCTTTCAAGAGTTACAGTGCTCATGTTGTTGCTAATGCAAAAACTTTAGCAAAAACATTACAGAGTAATGATTTTAATATTGTTTCTGGCGGTACAGACAATCATTTATTGTTGGTTGATTTACGTTCGAAAAATCTAACAGGAAAACGTGCCGAGTTGGCTTTAGGACGCGCTCATATTACCTGCAATAAAAATGGCATTCCTTTTGACCCTGAAACACCATCTATAACATCGGGAATTCGTTTGGGTTCACCTGCTGCCACAACGCGTGGTTTTTTAGAAAAAGAGTTTGTTCAAGTTGCGCATCTGATTGCAGAAGTTCTTGATGGTCTTCGGAACGCAAAAAGTGATGAAGATAACCATGCTGTTGAAATGGCTGTTAAGAAAAAAGTGGAAGATATAACGAATCAATTTCCTCTTTACTCTTATCTTAGCACGCGTTAAGGATAAAAAAGAGATGCGCTGTCCTTACTGTCAATATGAGGATACACAGGTTAAAGACTCACGTCCAGCAGAAGAGGGGGCGGTCATTCGCCGCCGCCGTGTGTGTTCCGTTTGTGGTGGTCGTTTTACAACTTTTGAACGTGTTCAATTGCGTGAGCTTTTGGTTACTAAAAAAAGTGGACGATGTGAGCCATTTGATCGTGATAAATTAATGCGATCAGTTGATGTGGCTGTACGTAAGCGCAATATTGATTCTGATCGTATTGAACGAGCAATCTCTGGTATTGTACGCCAGCTTGAGAGTTTGGGGGAACCAGAGATTGCTTCAGAAAAAATTGGACATCTTGTTATGGAAGCATTAAAAAGAATTGATGATATCGCTTATATCCGTTTTGCTTCTGTGTATCGAGATTTTCGTAATGCAAGTGATTTTCACGATATTATCGATGAGCTGTCAAAGGGTATAGCGGATACAGAAATTCGTTTTGATGAATAAAAAAGTGCAAGATGAGCGGTTTATGGCTGCAGCTATCCGTTTAGCAGAGCGTCATGTGGGGCTTACAGGTGATAATCCTTCGGTTGGTGCGTTAATTGTACAAAATGATGACAGTACGGGAACATTTATTGTTGGCTATGGTGTTACAGCCATTCAGGGGAGTCCTCATGCGGAAGTGCAAGCTTTACGTATGGCTGGTTCTCTGGCTCAAGGAGCGACGGCTTATGTTACTTTAGAACCCTGCGCACATTATGGAAAAACTTCTCCGTGTGTTAATGCACTTATTGATTCAGGTATTTCCCGAGTTGTTGTTGCTCTTACTGATTGTGACAAGCGTGTGGATGGTCGTGGTCTTACTCTTTTGCGTGCGGCTGGTATTGAAGTTGTTGAGGGTATTTTAGCTGAAGAGGCTTTTGAATCTTTATGGACGCATTGGTGCATAAGGAAGATACAACGCTGTGCGGTCACTTTTAAAATGGCAATTTCTGCCGATAATGGTGTGGGGAAAAAGGAGAAGGGGGGCGTAAAAATTAGTGGAACGTTTTCCCATACCCATACCCATATTCTACGGGCTCAAAACAATGCTATTCTCGTTGGTATTGGTACTATACTAGCAGATGATCCGCAACTCAATTGCCGCTTGCCAGGAATGGAAATGCGCTCACCAATTCGTATTATTTTGGATGCAGATTTATCTATCCCCTTTGATGCGAAAGTTGTCCAAACGGCCATAAAAATTCCTACATGGGTTATTTGTGATGCGGATATGTCAAAGAAAAGCAAAAAAAATGCATTGGAGCAATATGGTGTGTCTGTTTATTCGGTAGAGATGAACAATGGTTGTGTAGATCCTCTTTCTCTTTTACAGATGCTTTATAAACATGGAATTAATAGTGTTTTACTTGAGGGTGGTGTCAAGACAGGGGAAAAGTTTTTGAATGCTGGTTGTGTTGATCATTTGATATGTTTTTATAGTCCCGTTGTTTTAGGAAAAAAACGTATTGAAGCCCCTCATTTTGGAAATTATCTCTCGCAATTTCATGAGGTTGAGACAAAAATGTTTGGAAATGACCGTTTTTATAAATGGAGACGTAAGACATTATGTTCACAGGAATTATAACGGATATCGGTTGTGTTGAGGATGTTCAATCTTTAAAACAGGGGATATGTTTAAAGATTTCTACACGCTATGCTCTAGAAAGTTTAGCAATTGGTGCGTCAATTGCGTGTTCAGGAATTTGTCTGACAATTGTGGAACGAGGATTTAAACAAGAAGATTTCAATTGGTTTGTTGTTGAGGCGTGGGAAGAAACATTACGTTTAACAAATCTTGCCCAATGGAAAAAAGGAACTTTTATTAATTTAGAACGTTCACTTCGATTGGGTGATGAAATGGGAGGGCATTTGGTTTCTGGTCATATTGATGGCTTGGCTGAAATCGTTGAACAAAAAAATGAAGGGGATGCAATTCGTTTTTATTTAAAAGTTTCAAGACAATTTATGCCTTTCATTGTACCTAAGGGATCTGTTGCACTTAATGGGACATCTTTGACTGTTAATGGTGTTGAGGATTGTGTTTTTGATGTTCTTATTATTCGCCATACACTTGAAATGACAACGTGGGGACAAGCTAAAATTGGAGATTGGGTCAATTTAGAAATTGATCAAGTTGCTCGTTATGCTGCTAAGCTTTTTGATTTTAAAAGAGAAGATAAATAAGCTCCAACTCTATTGATCGTTTTTAGCATTTTATGCTCTATAGCTTTGAGTTTTTGATTCGTTTTTTATGGAATTCTATTATGATGAAAGAGATACGTAAAAAGCCTCACGTATTGATTGTTGAAGCACGTTTTTATGAAGACATTTCTGATGCGCTTTTGAAAGGTGCTGTGAGTGCTTTGCAAAAAGCTGGAGCAAGTTATGATATTATAACAGTTCCAGGAGCCTTAGAGATACCAGCTGCAATAACTTTTGCTGAACAAAATAAGATATCTTATGATGGTTATGTTGCACTGGGTTGTGTTATTCGAGGTGAAACATATCACTTTGAAATTGTTGCCAATGATTCTTGTCGTGCATTGATGGATTTAACTGTTCATAAGTGTTTGGCTATTGGAAATGGTATTTTAACTGTTGAAAATGAAGAGCAAGCATGGGTGCGCGCAAAACAAGATGATAAAAATAAAGGTGGTTTTGCGGCTGAAGCTGCTTTATGTATGATCGCTCTAAAAAAGAGATTTGGAGATAACGTTAAATATGGCTGATATAAAAAGCAGACATTTTCCGCGTTCAGCCAATAAACGTGGAGCAGCAAGGCTTGCTGCAGTTCAGGCTCTCTATCAAATGGATATCGTGGGTTCGGGCGTGATGGAAACGGCTGCTGAGTATGAGGCTTATCGTTTGGGAAAAGATATTGATGGAGACCAGTATCTTGAAGCTGATTTTCAATGGTTTTTGGCGATTATAACGGGTGTTGTAAAAGATCAAAAGCAGCTTGATCCTCTGCTTCATCAACAGCTTTCTGCAGAATGGTCTCTTTCACGTCTTGATTCCATATTGAGAGCAATTTTACGAGCAGCTTTATGGGAGCTGATCAATCGTAAAGATGTTCCTGTTGCGGTTGCCGTGAATGAATATGTTGATATAGCCAAAGCGTTTTTTGAAGGTGATGAGCCAAAACTCGTTAATGCAGTTCTCGACAGTATGGCAAAAAAAATCCGCCCCTAATCGTCATATTCTTTATTTTATTAGGTCTGATGTTATCAGACCTAATAATGTTGAAACAGTATATGATATACTTTAGTTAGGAGTTGGTAAATTCGCAGGGCCCTTTATAATTTGAATTAAGAAAGGGTGTTCTTTTGTTAGAGTCGGTGTTGTTTGCGTAATGAAATCAAATACTTGACCATCTTGTAGACCGTAATTGGCAACTTTTGCAACCTGATTGTTTCCATTAAAGTAAATAGCTAAGACTTTGCGATCAATAATCTTTGTTTTCATAAACTGCATCCCACGATAGCGTGTTTGTGAGATGTAATAAAAAACTTCATTATCATATTTTGTTTTTAATGAAGGGGTCCCTAAAGTTAAAAGAACTTGCTCTTGGCTTGAGCCAATAGAAATAGAACTCAGAGCATTTTTATCAAGAATATAGCCCTCTCTATAAATTTGGCTTGACCCTGAAGAATCAAGAAGACTACACCCCGCAAGTGTTACGATGCTTGCTATTGATAGACCAACCAACAATTTACGTTTGATTGAGGCTATTGTGTGAGGCATTTGAAACAATGATATCTCCTTTTTATACTGAGATGTACGACAAGAAGGCAATCTCAAGTTTTTTCTAATTTTAGCTTAATCTACCGTAGCTTACATTGAGTTTCCCTGTTATAAAACAAATTATGCCATATAGAATTTCTTTAGAAAAGAAAAAAATGAATGAAATGTACTTGAGCTAAATAAAACACTGTACTTTATAGGTTTTCATGTTTGGGAGTTGTTAATGAATGTTCAAAATGTTTCTCAAATGGCATTTGCTTTGGCTTATCCAATATCCGTGCGTTCTCTCCCTGTTAAAGGTATAAGAGTTCATCTTTGTGCAAACAAAAAAGAATGTACACATTTAGCTCAAAACCATGATTTAGTTGAAGTAAAATCTTGTGAGGGAAAATTCCATATTCTTCCGTGGAAAAAACGTGGCGTGCGTATAAAAGGTTTGTTGCAAGCGCGTATAGTACAGTTATGTGTTGTTACATTAGAGCCATTAGAAAATATTCTCCGTGAAAATATTGAGGTTGTTTTTATTCCTCAAGATTCAAATTTGATGAAGCCCAAAATATCAGAAGATACACGAGAATTATTTTTAGATGTGGAGGGTCTTGATACACCGGAGGTATTTTATGATGATAAAATTGATATTGGAGCAATCATGGAAGAATTTTTTGAGTTGTCTATTGATCATTATCCACGTAAAGAGGGGATAGAGATGCATGTGGTGAAAAATTTAGAAGAATCAGAGCAAAAATTTTCGCCATTTTCTGTTTTGAAAAGTTGGAAGTGATTGTAAAAACATAAAAAAATTATCTATTGTATGCTATGATAAAAACAGTATTTTCTGCGGAGCTGTTTTCGCGGGTGTGTTTTGATTGAGTGTTTAATCACCCAAAATCATAATATACGTTTAAAAATGTAAATGAAAAGATGTGGGATATGCAAGCGTGATTAAAATTTCTGTGGATGTCATGGGCGGTGATTACGGTCCAGAAGCAGCTATTGCAGGAGCAGCAATTGTTCAAAAACATTTATCAAATATTTATTTTCTGTTTTATGGGATAGAGGAGATCGTTAAGCCGGTTTTAAAAAAATATCCCTGTTTGAATTCTGTGTCGCGCTTTTATCCTACA
Organism: Bartonella sp. AU15XJBT; assembly: GCF_028618615.1. Lineage (NCBI taxonomy): Bacteria > Pseudomonadati > Pseudomonadota > Alphaproteobacteria > Hyphomicrobiales > Bartonellaceae > Bartonella > Bartonella sp. AU15XJBT. The sequence goes on along the minus strand of NZ_JAQITG010000004.1, from coordinate 27,560 downwards.
GAAAGCTATACACGCATGGATGAAAAGCCAAGCCAAGCACTTCGCAATGGACGTGGTAAATCATCAATGTGGTATGCCGTTGAAGCGGTAAAAAAGGGTGAAGCTGATGCTTGCATTTCTGCCGGTAATACGGGGGCACTTATGGCCATGTCTTATTTTTGTTTAAAAATGTTAGCAGAAGCTGAACGTCCTGGTATTGCAGGTATCTGGCCAACACTTCGCAGTGAGAGTATCGTTTTAGATATTGGAGCAACGATTGGTGCATCTGCTAGTCAGTTGGTTGATTTGGCGGTTATGGGAGCGGGTATGTTTCGCGCTTTATATCACACTGAAAAACCAAGTGTTGGGCTTTTAAATGTGGGGGTGGAAGAAGTTAAAGGGCTTTATGAAATAAAAAAAGCGGGAATGATCTTGCGTGAAGTACAATTAGAAGGATTGGAATATAAAGGATTTGTTGAAGGCAATGACATTGGAAAAGGGACAGTTGATGTTGTTGTAACAGAAGGATTTTCTGGTAATATTGCTTTAAAAACTGCAGAAGGGACCGCGCGGCAGATAGCAGAGATTTTAAATTCTGCACTGCGCAGTTCTTTTTTAACATCTCTTGGTTATTTTTTATCGCGGGGTGCGTTTCGTACACTAAAAAATAAAATGGATCCCGATAGGGTGAATGGAGGAGTACTTTTAGGTTTGAATGGTGTTGTCATAAAAAGTCATGGCAGTGCTAATGCTAATGGTTTTGCTTCTGCTATCCGTGTTGGCTATGAAATGGTTAATAATGGACTTTTACAAAAAATAACGGCTGATTTACGGCGGTTTCATGAGAATAAAGAAACACTTTTTGATCAGGAAGATGAAGTGGCAATGAGTGGAGAAACCTTATGATGAGCTCTTATAATGGAAGTGAAAAATCTGAAGAAAAGGTGAGAGCTGAATGATTCGATCAATTATACGTGGTGTAGGATGTGCTTTGCCGAAAAGAAGTTTATCAAATGATGAGATTGCAAAGTTTGTTGAAACGTCAGATTCATGGATTGTTCAACGTACAGGAATACATCAACGTTATATTGCCAATGAAAATGAAACAACGGTTTCTTTAGGTGTTGAAGCTGCGCAAGCAGCCCTTATAAATGCTGGTCTTACAATAAAGGATATTGATTGTATTATTTTAGCAACCTCAACGCCCAATCGTACTTTTCCTGCTTCTGCTGTTGAAATTCAGTATGCTTTAGGAATGAGCCATGGATTTGCTTTTGATATTCAAGCGGTTTGCTCTGGTTTTATTTTTGCTTTAACAACAGGAGATTCTTATTTACGCTGTGGAGCAGCTAAAAGAATTTTAGTTATTGGATCCGATACATTTTCTCGAATTTTAGATTGGGAAGATCGTACGACATGTGTTTTGTTTGGTGATGGTGCGGGAGCTGCTGTTTTGGAAGCACAAGAAATTAAGGAGGAGATTGCTTTTGAGCGTGGTATATTGTCTGCAAAACTGCGTTCTGATGGGGCTTATATCGATAAGTTGTATGTTGATGGTGGACCTTCAACAACACAAACGACAGGCTATTTGCGTATGGAAGGACGAGAAGTTTTTAAATATGCTGTTGGTATGATAACGGATGTGGTTGATGATTGTTTTGCAGCTGCTGGTATGGATTCTTCACAACTAGATTGGTTTGTACCTCATCAGGCTAATAAGCGCATTATTGAAGCATCTGCTAAAAAACTGAGAATTTCATCAGATAAAGTTGTGATTACCGTTGATAAACATGGTAATACGTCTGCAGCATCAGTTCCATTAGCTTTAACAACAGCTCTTTGCGATGGAAGAATAAAAAAAGGAGATCTTATCATGTTAGAAGCCATGGGAGGTGGATTTACATGGGGAGCAATTCTTATTCGTTGGTAAATTATGGTTACTTGACCATATGTGAATAAAACGTATAAGTCATTTTGTAATTTTTAATATTTGAATGGGTGGTTATAATGACAAGTAAGACAGTAACGCGTGCAGATTTAGCGAGCGTAGTTTGTAAAAAAGTGGGCTTGTCACATACTGAATCAGCAGCTTTGGTCGAATTGGTTTTGGATGAGATTTGCAACTCACTTGTAAGAGGTGAAGCAGTTAAATTATCTTCTTTCGCAACTTTTCAGGTTCGCAGTAAAAATGAACGTATTGGACGCAATCCCAAAACAGGTGTTGAAGCTCCTATTCCGCCGCGACGTGTTGTAACGTTTAAGGCTGCAAATATTCTTAAACAGAGAATTTTAGATTCGCATCGTGCAAGACAGAAAAATGATATCTCATAAATAAATGCTATGATAATATTTGGTATTTGTTAAGAAATATATAGAATAAAGATTTTTGTTTTTTTTAAAGACTGTTTAGTAAGTAGTCAAGGTCCTATTTTTGACTAATCTTGTTGAGAAATTGAGACGTAATGAATCAGTATCAAATCATTTGTCATGTTTTAGATAAGGTGTTGCAAAATGGATAAAAGCTCTGATGCTTTTCGCACAATTAGCGAAGTAGCCGAATTATTGGAGCTTCCGCAGCATGTCTTAAGATTCTGGGAAACACGTTTTAGGCAGATTAAACCAATGAAACGTGGGGGAGGAAGGCGCTACTATCGCCCAGTCGATGTTGATTTGCTCAATGGTATTAAGCAGTTATTGTACGATCAGGGTTATACGATAAAAGGTGTGCAGCGCCTTTTGAAAGAAAATGGTGTTGCTTTTGTGACTGCATTTGGTAATGGCGATCTTGATGCCATGAATGTTGTTATAGAGAAAAAACATGCGGGACAAACTTTTGAAAATACGAGCAATAAACCTAAGAAGTCTTCTTTTGGGCTTTTGAGTTTTATGAGGAATGAGGGGGAAACCTCTGTTGGTTCTGTGAATCTTTACAAAGATAAAACTGATAAAGCGCTACTACAAGAAATTCTGTTTGAACTCATTGAATGTAAACGTGTTCTTGATAGAGCACGATAACAATAATATTTTGTATTGTGCTTCTTTGTTAGCAAAACATGTGTTTTAAAAGTTTTTTTATAAATCAATATTTAGAGTTTAGAGCAGCAATGTGTTTTGTAGATATTTAAACGTTTTAAGTGTGACCCGAAGCTTTATATGTTAAACGAGCATCAAACCTAACATGTTGTATAGTTGACTAATTTTTTAGTCGTGGTTCTTAATTTGATCAAATATGAAGAGAGGAAAGAATGAACGTCGGATTTTATCATTCTCCTTTATAACTCTCAAGGGAAGTTAAAGCGATATCTCATCAGTGTAGATTGCGGGGTGCTTTTATAGAACATTATTAGGTTGTCATTTACATATTTGTTTTCAAAAGACTTTTTAAAGACTTCTCAGTCCCATTTCGCGACAGCGCCCATGAATGAATGTTATAACGTTAAACTCATTGGACACCACTATTTTTACGCTTGTGAAGAAGCAACACATATTTTGTCAGCGCTCAATGTTGCAACAAGCCCTTGGCAGTTTTTTAGTCCTTTCTAAATAGTTTTTTATCCACACGAGCTTCTTCGCTTGTCACGTGCAAACGAATGATTTTTATTGTTGCAACATAAACAGATTTGAAATGAGAGAATCCTATGATATTTAAAATTCTTGTTTAATATGAAAACGGTATATTATCATTATAAATCAAAGTATTGTCTTATTTTGATAAAGGCGTATCTTATGAATAAGACACATCGTTATTCGATTCATTTACGTATTTATGATAATCCTGTTTTTAGTTTTTTTGCTTGTTGTTGATGTCATTATCGCAACGATTTATCCATGACGGTAGCATCATCTTCTTGTTATAAAGATAAAAGATCAGCGCTATCAGTTAGTCATTCATATTCAATTGTCTACAATTTTTGCATTTAAAGAGCTTATAGCTCTTATATTCAACTTTTTCACCAACCGGTCTCATAAAGTGTGATCACATGATTTTTACTGATGATCGGTAATGATGTATGAAACGGAAAAATACTACACTTATCAAATCGTTTGATCTTGCACAAAAATCGGTGATTTATAGTAAAAAATTAATGCTTTAGTATCTTCTATGATGTTATGCATTTATTACACGCTGTAAATCTGGAGGTGTGGCCTCATTTGACAGTTGCTTAATTGCATCTTCTACAGATAAAAAGATTTGATTCGGACTTCCTAAACGACGCATATTTACGCTGTTTGTTTCAGCTTCACGTTTGCCACAGACCAAAATGACGGGAACTTTTTGTAAGGAATGTTCTCGTATTTTATAATTAATTTTTTCATTGCGGAGATCTGTTGTTGCGGAAAGTCCAACAGCTTTAAGTCTTGCCGTTATTTTTTGGGCATATTCATTTGCTTCGGATGTAATTGTTGCGACAACAATTTGTTCAGGAGCAAGCCAAAGTGGCATATGTCCAGCAAAATTTTCGATTAATATACCAAGAAAACGCTCCATTGATCCAAAAATGGCACGATGGATCATAACAGGCTGGCGTTTTTCTGAATCTTTATCAATGTAGAATGCACCAAAACGTTCAGGAAGATTAAAGTCTATTTGTGTTGTTCCACATTGCCATTCACGACCGATAGCATCCTTTAATGTATATTCAAATTTTGGACCATAAAAGGCTCCTTCACCTGGAAGGATGCTTGTTTTGATTTGTCCCGCAAATTTTGTTTCAATTGTTTTAAGAACAGATTCCATAATACTTTCTGCATGATCCCATAATGCATCAGATCCAACTCGTTTTTCTGGACGTGTTGAAAGCTTAAGGCTGATTTCTTTAAAACCAAAATCCGCATAAGTTGATAAAATAAGGTCATTAATACTGAGGCATTCATCGGCTAATTGTTCATCCGTACAAAAAATATGCGCATCGTCTTGTGTAAAACTACGCACACGCATAAGACCATGCAAAGAGCCTGAAGGCTCATAACGATGAACAAGACCAAATTCAGCAAGTCTAATAGGCAAATCACGATAAGATTTTAAACCATGTTTAAAAATTTGCACATGGCCAGGACAATTCATTGGTTTAAGGGCATAAACATTCCCATGGTCTGAATCTTCTGCTGCTGGAATTGCTTTGAACATATTTTCCTTATACCAGCCCCAATGCCCCGATATTTCCCAAAGTGACCTATCGAGAACTTGTGGTGCATTAACTTCGGCATATTGATGATCATCAAGGCGTCTACGCATATAGTTGATCAAATTTTGGAACATTTTCCAGCCTTTTTGGTGCCAAAAAATCATTCCTGGCCCTTCTTCTTGAAAATGAAATAAGTCCATTTCACGTCCCAAGCGGCGATGATCACGTTTTTCAGCTTCTTCTAGCATATGGAGGTAGGCTTTTAAGTCATTTTCATTTGCAAATGCTGTTCCATAAATTCTCGTGAGCATTGGATTATTAGCATCACCACGCCAGTAAGCTCCTGCGACTTTCATTAATTTGAAAGCATTTCCAATTTGCCCTGTAGATTGCATATGCGGTCCGCGACAAAGATCAAACCACTCCCCTTGATAATAGATTTTTAAATCTTGATTGTCAGGAATGCTATCAATAAGTTCAACTTTATAAAATTCCTTTTTCTCAGAAAAAACTCTTCTGGCTTTTTCACGAGACCAAATTTCTTTTCTAAAAGGTTTATTGCGTTGGATAATTTCACGCATTTTCTTTTCAATGACGGTGAGATCATCTAATGTGAAAGGTTGTTGGCGTGCAAAATCATAATAGAATCCATTCTCAATCACAGGACCTATTGTTACTTGCGTTTCAGGAAAGAGTTCTTGCACTGCTTCAGCAAGAACATGAGCGCAATCATGCCTTATGAGCTCAAGAGCACGTGAGTCTTCTCGGGTAATAATCTCTACTTGACCAGATTGTCCTAATGGATCCGATAGGTCTCGCGTGATGCCATCAAGACTATAGGCAACAGCTTTTTTTGCGAGTGATTTAGAAATGGATTCTGCTAATTCCAAGCCTGTCATTTCGGCGGGGTAATTACGTTTTGAACCATCGGGAAAAGAAAGAGAAATAGAGCAAGACATAAAAACACCCTCTTAATCCAATTCCGCCAACGATTGCGGATGGTTTCGTGAAAACTGAGTAAAAAGCTTATAGATTAATTTTTCTATCAATACATGCGAAAAAAGAAAAGGATTATTTGTTGTGTTTGTCAGAAATTTTCCAGTAACGCCAAGGTTTATAAAAACAGCAAGAGTGTCCAAGCGAGGGAGGGACTGGATCAAAGCCATCTGTTCCAAAGGGACCACAACGCATAATACGAAAGAGTCCCATCCATGCACCAGCCCAAAGCCCATGGCGTGCGATTGCTTCATATATATATTCTGAACAAGTTGGGGCATGGCGACACTGATTTCCTATAAGGCTCGAAAGTGTTATTTGATAGAAACGTATTAAGAAAATACCCAATAATCGTCCAGGTGTTTTTTGCCAAGCGCCTGTGTAATTTCGAGTCATTTTTTTTTGTTGAAACTGTGATTTGAGCATTTATTTTCTTCAATTTGTTGAATGCAGTCTATCGTTGCATCAAAGGGGAGTAGTGTTGCAGCATGGCGCACTTTATAGTCTTTAATGGGCTGTAAGCAAGAGAAATCCTCAAAGGGAGCTTGAGGGGAAGGACCATCTTGCGTTAGCATTTGATAGATAACTTTACGTAATATTTTAAGATCTTGTGTTGTTTGTCCGATGATATGAGATGCTAAAAGTGACGCTGAGGCTTGCCCTAGCACACATGCGTGTATTTCATGAGAAAAATCTGTCACGATATGATTTTCCACCTTTAAATCTACAGTGATTGTTGAGCCGCAAGGATGTGCATATTTTTTAGAGGTTGCATCAGGATTATTAAGACGCCCAATTCTACTTATATGCGCAGCATATTCGAGTATTTTATCACTATAGATATTATTCATCATGCGCTATTGCCTGAAATTTTGAGAGACGTGATTGTTTAAACTTTTAATTCGCTTATATAGAGATTATACAAAATGGAATAAGCTTGTCGCAAATGTTTTGTATAGAGTAAGGTTGGAGTTTTTGAATGCGTAATGTTGTTAAAGAAGGCGCAAAGGATTCTTTTTTATCTGAAGAAAAGCGTCCGAGTATTGAAGAGGTGGAAGAAGCGATTCGTACATTACTCTTATGGGTAGGGGAAAATCCAAGGAGAGAAGGGCTTTTAGAGACTCCAAAACGTATAGCCAAGGCATATCGCGAACTTTTTAACGGTTATCATCAATCAGTTGAAGAAACCTTAGGAACTGTTTTTGAAGAGGTTTCAGGATACAATGAATCGATAATCGTAAAAAATATACCTTTTTATTCGCACTGTGAACATCATATGATCCCAATTATTGGGAAAGCGTACATAGCCTATCTTCCTGATGCAAAAATTGTTGGACTTTCAAAAATTGCGCGTGTTGTAGATATTTTTTCTCGTCGTTTACAAACACAAGAAGCTATGACTGCGCAAGTGGCTCATGCTTTAGAAATGCATCTAAAACCTCGTGGTGTAGCAGTATTGATCGAGGCTGAGCACATGTGTATGGCTATGAGAGGAATCCAAAAGCAAGGATCTACAACAATTACAAAAAAATTTCATGGTTATTATGAAAAAGATCAAACTGCACAAGCACATTTTATGATGATGGTTCAAAGATCATAGTAAAGACCAAATTTTTAGTAATCTTTAATTAAGTTATAGATCATCCGGATAAAATAAATTATGGGAAAGAGAAAATTGGCTTGTACCTTTCTTTATGATTTGTTAAAGGCTGGAAATCAAAATGTTTTGCTTAATCACGTGCGGTCGTGGCGGAATTGGTAGACGCGCAGCGTTGAGGTCGCTGTGGGGCAACCCGTGGAAGTTCGAGTCTTCTCGACCGCACCATTGGCTTAATTTCTCTGTAACGAGAAGGCGCTGTGCAGAGATGAGGTGATCTATGCAAATTATAGAAAAGTTTTTCCCATTATAGAAAAATTTTTCTTTTTGTGTTATTTTCTGGTGTTTTCTTCATAATGTTTCATTTTTTATTACTTTATCTGTGCATTTGAAACGTTATATTTTTTATAGGTGGGGTAGAGTTGCAGTGAGAAGTATCGTGTTTCTAAGGTATTTAACACTTCTTATTTGTATTTCTTTATTATCAGCGTGTAGCGATTCGCGTGCTGTTCTTTGGCATGGGGTGCATGCAACTCCTTCTATGACTGCAGTAGAAAGAGAAGTTGAGGGAAAACCGATTTCTCCAAAAGCCATCATTCCAGTGTATGTTGCGACAAGTCGTATGATGCAAAATAATTACGCTCAACCTTATGGCTCAGAGCGATCAAATAAAGTACATTATAATCGCGTTGACGTAGGAATTCCTCAGCAACATGTAAACGGGTTTGTTGAAATAAATGCGTATAAACCTACGCATGATAAGTATTTTGCAGCAGTCTCTTTGCAAAAATACGATAATAAAGAACAGTTTAAACAGCAATTAAATGCTGCTTTAGCAAAAAAACCAAAAGGAAAAAGAGAAATTTTTCTTTTTATCCATGGATATAATAATAATTTTGCAGATGGTACATTTCGTACGGCGCAGTTTACACACGATTATTCTTTAAATGTTGTCGCTATGCATTATTCTTGGCCTTCTGCTGGATCAGTTCCTCTTTACATTTATGATCGTGACAGCGCTAATTTTGCCCGTGATGGATTGATAGAACTCTTAACACTTATTAGTGAAACCAATGCTGATCAGATTTCGGTTATTGCACATTCTATGGGCAATTTTGTTATAATGGAAGCATTTAGAACCTTAGCTCTACAGGGAAAATATAAGCCTATTCGTCGTATTACAAGTTTATTAATGGCTGCACCAGACATTGATATTGATGTATTTGAGCGCCAACTTAATGATATAAAAAAACTCCCACAGCCAACAGCGATTTTAGTATCCAGAGCGGATAAAGCTCTCGCTGTTTCAGGACGTCTTACGGGTGGACATCATCGTGTGGGTGATGGCTCAGATATTGAAATGTTGCGTAAAAATGGAATAGCTGTTCTTGATTTCTCTCATGTGGATGGGGGAGCACACAATGTCTTTGCGTCTTCGCCAACGTTAATGGCTCTTTCTCGCGAAGGTTCTTTGGCTTCAACAATTATGCAAGGTACGGAATTGTCACCTAGTCAAGCTCTTCTTGCAGATAGTAGTAGTGTGTTAGAAAAAACAACACATCTTATCCTTTATACGCCTTTACGTTTTCTTTCTCCACGGATTCCTCGTCGATAGCGAAAAGAGAGGAAAGGGGACTATCGAATAATGCATTGGAGGAATATTTTTTAGCACTTTCTTTAGAATGGCTTTGTAAAATAAAAAAGAAATAGTGGGATGAATGTAAAAAACAGTTATTAGGTGAGTTTGTGATGATTGCACGCAAAAGCTATGTCAATACGCCTACAATTGTTGATTATTTATCTCATTCCGCAATTAAGTTGTTAGAAATTCATGCTATGCTTGTGAAGGTGAGAAAAGGTGATATGGGGGAGAAACCAAATTTATTGCGTCAAATTGATTCTACAAAAAAACAATTAGATGAGATAAGCCATGCTCTTATTTTAGAATATCGTAAACGCCAAGAAAATGAGCGCTTTTTGAAACAAATTTTGCTATCCATTTCCGATCAACTTTTTTCACTTAATAATGGTTTTAAGGAAACTGGACGTCTTTTCTTTCAAGAAGTTAGAATACTTCAATCTCAGATGCAATGTTTATATGATGGGAAGGAGAAGCTGCATTTGTTGAATAGTGAAGAGTCTTTTTGTTCTCCATCAAAAATTGATGAAGTCATTAAACAGTTACAAAAAGCGCGAGAAAAGCTTATTGTTGAAAGCCCACATCTCTTTGAGAAAAAACTCGAAAGCTAAACAATAAAAGCTCTTTTAGTTGAGCAGATAGATAATTAATTTTATAGAGAACAATGCCGTTAGAAGGCTCTAATCTTTTTAAAGAAAAAATTCGCATTAATAAACGAGACTCGTATATTTAATAATCACACTCCTTATAGCATTAAAGCCTAAAAAACTTTGGTGATATCTTTGGTAAAGTTAAGGCTGGCGGATTTGGGAGCTTTATTGAAGGAGATGTTTCTTGAAAGAATTTTACAAAAAGACTTTCTGATTTGTGAATGAACGATTGGAAAATTTTGCCAATGCTACGAAGTTTTTAACATATTCATTAGAAATTTAATTCAATACTCTTCTTGATAGAAACTGGCTGTATTTAAAGCATTAACAAAGAAATATGATAGGAATACATGCTTTGTAAATCCACCTCTTCCTTCTCTTGCATTTAAAAACTCTCGAAAAACTAATAAGCTACACGCAATTTAAAAGATTATGGTGCCCCCAGAGAGCGAATCAGGCTTTATTAGCAAGAATCAGATTGTGTAAAGATGCGCAAGGACGTATTGATGTCTATAGCTTTTTATGATTCAATAAAAAAAGTAAGTATTAAAGAAAAAATCTCAAATCAGAAATTAAAGGTGGTCTAAAAGGTGGACCCAAAAAGGTGGACGAGCAATGCTTGAAAAGGTGGACGAGAGGGGACGTTAAGTGAGGGCGATTCATCGGTTATCAGCATCATTCGTAAAGACGTCTCCGCAGGGTAAATATTGTGACGGGGCAGGGCTATGGTTGAATGTTCGAAAAGACAATACACGCTCTTGGTTTTTTCGCTATACGCACCACAATAAGCGCCGAGAAATGGGACTTGGTCCTGTTACGAAACTCTCTTTAAAAGAAGCGCGTGAGCTTACAAGATATTATAGTGATATTCTTAAAGAAGGCAATGATCCTATTGTCTTTCGAGAACAGACTATTTTAAAACAGCAAAGCAATATCTTCCAAGAAATTGCAAAAGCGGCTTTTGAAAGCAAAAAAGCAGAGTTGAAAAATGAAGGTAAAAACGGCCGCTGGTTTTCTCCACTAGAGTTGCACGTTATTCCACACGTAGGTAATTTACCTATAGAAAAATTAACAGCTAATATCATTTGCAATGTTCTCGCACCCCTTTGGCATGAAAAAGCAGACACAGCGCGAAAAGCACTTAACCGTATCAATATTTGTTTGAAATATGCTGCGGCTCTTGGTTTAGATGTTGATCTACAGGCCTGTATGAAGGCACGCGCTCTTTTAGGAAAACCACGTACGACATCAACAAATATTCCTGCTATGCCATGGCAAGAGGTTCCGGCATTTTATCAAAGCTTGGATGATAAGATCCTTTCAAATTTAGCACTGAAGTTATTGATTTTGACAGGAGCACGGTCATATCCATTGCGCTATTTGCGTCTTGAACAAATTGACAAAAATATATGGACGATACCAAAAGAAAACATGAAAGGTATTGTAGGGAAAGTTTCAGACTTTCGCGTGCCACTAAGTGATGAAGCTTTGAGAGTTATTGAAAAAACTCTTCCCTTTGAAAAGAATGGTTTTCTCTTTTCTGGTCTTAGAGGGAACCCCATTTCTGATGCCACCATGGCAAAGTATATGACAGTTTGTGGTTTGACTTATCGTCCCCATGGTTTTCGTTCAAGCTTACGGGATTGGATAGCAGAAACAACATCAACACCATTTGAGATTGCCGAAACTGTTCTTGCACATACAGTTGGGAGTTCAGTGACGAAAGCCTACATGCGAACGGATTTTTTAGAACAGCGACATGTTCTCTTGGAACAGTGGGCTGCATTTATATCAGGAGAGGCTTGATAATATGTCTATTGTCGAGTCAGGTATCTAAGAAACACTTAAGTGATTAGCGGATAGATTACGGTATAATCTCTCTTTTCCTGCCTCAAAAGTGGAGAGGGAGAAATCATTTTATTGGCAAATTCATCTTATCGAAAAATAATCGATGTCTTTTCTTGGCATTATCTACAAGCTTGTCAAATGAAATCACTTCTATATAAGCTTTATAATTCTCGTTATATCCAAAATACCCCATGTTATCACCTGTTATTCTTAAATTCGAGTTTTTGCAACATTTCCTTATACTATCAGTTAAATCACAGATAATATAACAATAACCAGGTATATCAAGAGAGTCTTTTATAGGACGACCATCGAATGTTTTTACTTTACCTTTTCTAATTTCGTCTAGATAATCAAACACTTGTTTAATAGGATCTGTTTTATCTCCCGATTGTGCATCATCTCTCATTGGGCGTTTAATTTCTATTATAAAAAGAGATGCCAATTTCATAGGCTCTTCGTCTGATATTAAAATAGGATTGTCGTATATAGGGGGGTCGTATACATTTAAGGCACATATATCAGGTCTTTTATCTTCTGTAGAACCTGTAATAGGCATTGCTTTCAATGAGATGTCAGAAGCTAAATAATCATGAAAAACTAACTTTTCATCTATTAACCATAAATTACAATTATCCATAGAAATGTCATTGGAATCACACTTCATTGGCATTATGAGTTTGTGAATAACATTTTCTTTAGCGTAGCCTTTATCGCTTTTCTTTAAAGCTTTTTCTAGAAGATCTAAGATAACTTTTCTGTGGCATAAGTAACCTATTAGATCAGAGCGATTAAGATCATTTACAGTTTCTACATATGCGCTAACTTTATTTAAGTATTCTTCATAATTTGCGTTTTGTTCAGCTTGCAAAATATCATGACCTTCTTTTAAAGCCTTTTCTTCTAATTTAGTAAGATGTTTATGAAGGAGAAGCTCTAAGCTTTGGTCAGAGCTTGAGGGAGAAGCTATGTAGTCATTTTCAGTTAAATGTTTTAGAACTGTACGGTAACGTGGTGCTTTTTCAGCTACGAATTTTTCAATTATTTTCTTACTGTTTTGAATGTTTTGCTTTAATTCTTTATCTAAGTATTTTTGAATACTAGGGACTACAGCTTTCCGTATTTTATCAAATGATATCTCTACCTTCTCTAGTAATCCTTCAGTATTTTCTTGAATATCAAAGCCTATTCTTTCAGCACGTACTCTTTCATCCAAAAAAGGAGAGCTTACGTAGCAAGAGTAGATAAATTCACCTATATCATCTTGCAGTTTTGCATGCATACCAGGAACGTTATGAGATAATACTTCTTTTGTGATAACTCTGTTGGCTGCACAAAAACATAAAGCCTGATTTTCTAAAGGTAAGGACCTAAATTTAATATGCATAATAGAAAAGTTATACTCTCCTATTTTTATTTCTTCATTAAAAACGGCCCCATGCATGCATTGTTCATATAGATCATTTAATAATATCTTTTCTGTGTCATCTTCAATAGTTATGAAAGGGCAACCACCAGTTCTTGCAAAATACCAGAGACAATGTTCTAAGAGCGCTTTTGCGATAGATTGTAGTTTTTTAGGAATATGATTTTTATATTTTTGTTTTAGACCTGTTAACTCAACAATAGTTTCTCTCTTTGTACAATTATCTTGAAATTCGTGTAATGCTTTTATACCTTCAACAGCGTCGAATGAGAATTCACACCCTTTTAATCCTCTATCTGTTTCATAAATACTCCTGATTTTTATATTATCAAAAGCTTTAAGCCATAAAAGTCGTCCTATACCATGGCAACCTTTTTCTATTTTATGATCTGAGTCTAAAGTTTCAAATGATTTAAAATTATGATCATTAAAGCCTGTACCATTATCGATTACTTTAAAACCTATAATTTGTGTTTTGTTTCGTTTTTCAGTATCTTTTTCAAGTGGTAGTGAAGCTTGCTTCGATCTTATGACTGAAACTATAATGTAGCGTGAGGAAAAATCATTTCCTATTTCTTCAATGGAATGAATAGAATTTACAACTGCTTCAAAAAGAGGCAGTAAAGCATGATTTTCTGGTAAAGATGTATTTCTTACGCGTCCACTTAAATTTGTTTTCATTATCCACCCTATCTATAAAAGACAAGCAATTATGTCGTTTTACAGAGATTTGACTTTCTCTTCATCCTTAAAGGATTAAAATTTTGAAGCTGTTCATATCAAATATAGTTTATTAGAAGCTTTAAATTTATGAAACAATTAATTCAAAGATTAATTCTTTGAAATCCACTATTTTAAATGTGTAAAGCTATTATTGATAGTCTCCATGAGACGAGCAAAATTAAGAATTCATTTTCTAAAGGATTTCGCGCGTCTCAGAGTATGTTTAGAGTCGGATATTTGGTTTTTGTGTAAAAATACTTACAAACACATCCATAATACGTGAAAAATCAAGCGCTAATAAGAGTATAATGAGTACAATCCATTTCGTATAACGCGACATCACTTTTACACTTTTGTAGGTCATGATGATTTCTTGAAGTATTTCTTTTTCTGCTTCTGTAAGCTCTATATCGTCTTGTGTTTTTTTTCTAGCCATGTTTCCACCCACACACGCGTTCACCTAGATTATTGTGCTTTAAGATCTCTCTTGCTAAGTTTGAACTGATGGCGTTCAAATCTTGCCGGCTTAAATAAATTGGCAACCAGCCAACACAAGAAGAAGCATATTTATTTGTCGCGCAACCAGTTAGAGAGAGCAGCACGCACATCAGCATCACTTTTTTGATTAACTTCACTTTCCACCTCCAGACGTGTTGTGGCTGCTTTTAAAGCTTTTTCTGTTTGCTTTTGTTGCTCTGCTTTTTTCCCAAGAGTAAAAGCTCTTGCTAATGCAATAAAAAAAGCGGCTAAAGCCGCGCCTGTTATCATCAGATTTCTTTTCATCCATAAGATCATAGGCGGTGCTCCTGAAAGCGTTTAGCAACAAAGAAAATACCAGCACATGCCGCTAAAATCATAATGGTGGCCAATGCCCATTGGATGGGTCCATTGCCTGCTAACAAGCCGCCAAGACCTGAGAAAGAACCAATAATCGGTGCAAGTGCTTCTGCTTTGAAAACCCCCGTTGGTGCTTGCGTTTCTACTGTTTGATAATTGGAGGAAACATAAGCCCCTTTTGCCCATAAGCCTGTTTCTGCCGCACGCCGGTGTACTAGACCTTGCAAACGCTTACCGCCTGCTTTGGTCCATTTCTGTAGTTCTGCAGGGACAGCTTCATATTCACCTTGATTGAGCTTTTTTAACAGTGTCGAGTTACAAAAGGCTGTTGTTCCTACATTATAGCAAAAAGATACTAACGCTGCGAATTGTTCATTCGTTAATGAAACTGTAACAGCGCGTTCAACAGCATTTTCAAATTGTCTTAAATCTTGGCAAAGAAGTTTTTCTGCTTGCTTTTCAGTGATTGTCATGCCTTCGTAAATAAAAGGTTTTCCAGCACTGTTTGTATGTCCATAACCTATTGTCCATACCCCAATGGCATCTTTATAGGCGTTCAAACGCAAACCTTCCCATTGTTTGATAAGTGCAAGTCCTTCTGATGATATTTTTCGCATTTACTTCTCCATAAAAAAAGCTCCGCAAAAAGCAGAGCTGGATTAAAAAATTGACATCTTTCCCATTCGGAAAGATAGCTTGGTTAAGCTTCATGTCGCTTTTTCATGGGAACAAAAGAATGTATTTGACATTGTAATGATTGTATCTTATAAGTTACAAATGTTTACAGTATACAAAACAAAGCATTTTATAAAATGGCTAGATTCTTTAAAAGATGAGATTGCGCAAGCGCATATTGTTAAACGGATAGCAAGAATAGAAACGGGATTTCTTGGAAATGTAAAATTTTTCCGTGGAATTGGAGAGTTAAAAATACATCATGGTCCTGGCTATAGAATCTATTTTGTAAAACAAGGTAAACAAATCATTTTGTTATTAAATGCGGGTGATAAATCTACACAACAAAAAGATATCGAAAAAGCTCTCCAATTAGTAAAGGAAATGAAACATGGAAATTACTAAATTTGACACAAGTGAATATTTCAAGACACCTGAGACACAAAGGATTCTTTTAGAAGATGCTCTTGAAAGCAAAGATAGCAAGTATCTTGCCCATGCTCTTGGTATAATAGCAAAAAACCAAGGAATGAGTAAAATCGCCCAAAATACAGGGCTATCAAGAGAGTCTCTTTATCGTTCTTTAAGTGATAAAGGCGACCCACGGCTTTCTACTTTTCTCAGTGTTTTGAGTGCTTTAAATTTGCAGATTAGCTTAACGCCTATCCAAAATAATTGTAAGGAACAAGCGGCTTTAGAAGAAGCATCTTGACCACCTCCCCATTTTTGAGAACGGGGAGGGGAGGCATATTTTTTACTTAAGCGGCTTTCACTACAGATCTTTCTAAGACTTGTTTTGCTTCTTTGATTATGGCTTTGTAATGCTTGCTTTCTTCTACCAACGTAAAGGCTTTGACAAGATGCATGTGGAGAGGTCCATAAATGTAAACAGCCTTTTTAGTTGGAGACATTTTATCCCAATCTTTTGGGAAAGCAAAACGTATATCATCATAATCAACAAATTGACTTTTTAGTTTCTTTTCACATTCAATAAAGTAACGACGAGCTTGACGTCCCTTCTCATTGCGCTCAACCATCGAGAGCTCTTTCGCCATATCTAAGGTGAGATGATATTCTTTACTTATAACATTTTTACGTTTCTCATTTTTGAGAAACGTAAAACCATAATCTTGATTTTCCAAAAATCCATATTCTTTAATACGGCGTACAATCCAATCTGCAAATTTAGAGTTGACTTCTAAAAACGTATGTAATTCACGTGCGTTAACTGTTTGAACAGTTTCTTGACCAATATTTTGTTCTTTAATTTCTATAAGAGTGTTCATAAGAATTCCTTACTATTTAGATGTTTCTTAATGACACTTTTAAAAAGTGCCGGGTGCTAAGAAACACGGTAGTAAGTCCGTCGTTATGCTTTTCCCAAAAGGGTATTTTATAGCGTAACTACACCCGACAAGATCATTATATGCGTGTAACGTACAATGAGTCAAAGCCTTTAAACGTGCGGAGAAGAGATTTGTTTCGTAACCAAATCCGCTTACTATTAAGGTGTTTCTTAGGCACCTGATTCGATTATTCATATTGTCACTACATTGTCAAGCAACTTTCTATAATTTTTTGATATTTTTGCTAATTGATATCCTCTTCGTCCATATGGATAACGCCGTCTCCTTCGTCGCATGCGTTTGGTGGGGCGTTTGGATCAAGGGTGTCGTCTTTGTCTGGTGTTGTGTTTGCAACGTTTCCAGCCGCATCTTCTTGCGCTTTATCAAAAAGTTCGCACTCTATTTTTGTGGTGTAACCACCCGTTTTATCAAGTTTGTGCTTAACACTTTTGATGCGCCATTCTGCTGGAATATAGGGGCGGAAAGGGGGCTCTTGAACAAGCTTTGCTTCTGCTTGCACAAACGGATCACCACCGATATCACATGAGAAAGAAGACTTACCGCGTGATGATTTATTGCGATAAGCAGCAATGGCCGCAACAGCCTCTGATTGGTTATGGTAGGTATATTTGAGTTCATGAAACGGTGGGTTACCAACTTTAACTTCTTTTTTTTCACCACTGCGGATATCATGATAGGTTGCAAGAACACCGCCTTTTTTCTCTTGGTCTTCTTCTTGCTTTTCCGATTCAGATGATGATGGTGCTGTTCTGTCACTGTCATCCATATGGATAAAGTTTTCATCATCATCAATTTCTTCTGGTTCTCGTGCATCAGCAGCGGCTTTTTGGTCGTCTCCCACATCTGTTTCTAAGCCATTGGCTGCACCTGCTTCATCCCGTGCGCTGTATTTAAAATCCCAAGAGATGCAATGTTTCTCATGAATAACAACAATAGGGAGTGTTTCACCGGTGATGGCTTTGCCTTCACCCCGTTTGGCGAGCACAAGTTTGCCATCAACGGGCTTTGCTACTGCATCATATTCTTCTGCAAGGCGTGTGGCAAAAGCCATATCGCTTTCAGTCGTTTGGTCAATGTGACGCACAACGATTTTTGCAAGAGAAGGATCAACCTTTGGTGTATAGCCATTACGCTCTGCTATCTCTTGAACAATACTGCCAAGGGTTTGCTGGTGATAGGATTGGCTTTTGGGGGTTCTGTAAGACGTGTTCATTGATGCGGCGCGTCCTGTAACACTTAAGCTTTGCGGTGGTCTGCTTACAGAGATTTCGTCTATCAGATAGGCTCCCATATCGCGGTTTTTTCCGCCTTCATAGCCAAGTGTTATGGAAATAACCGTCCCGATAAGAGGAATATCAAGAAAGCCGTTATCACTGTCACGGGCGCGGTCATCAAGCTCTATAGTGATACGATCACTTTTGTTTTCTGCTTCATCGGTAATTTCAATCGATAAAACATAATCCATGAGCGTTTTTGTGATGTCTTCTCCATTTGCCAAAACCATGCAAAAAGGTTTCATGATTTGCTACCCCAAATTCTGATTACTGGTGTGGCTTTCGGATAGGGGAGGGTTGGTAAGAGTATCGTGATACCTGCTTTTAAAATGGGTCCATAGTCTGCAAGTCCCAAATTCGCTGCATAGACGCGTTCAACAGCAAGCGCTTGTTGACCTTTGGCATAGTATTTCCAGCAAATGGCATCCACCATATCGCCATCTTTGGTCATATAAAGGTCACTCATAGATCTTCACCATATTCTCTCAATTTTATCGTAAATTCTTGTTTTTTGGGGGTGCCGTTATGATGAAAAACGCTTTGCTTTTCCTCTACGGAAAGAATGACAAACTTACCTAAGATTTTGCCTTGACCGGTCACAAGAATATGAGGTCCCATATGCGCTATTTGTCGCAAATATTCGAGTTGTCTGTGACCACCTTTGAAATCTGGATAAATCACGCCTGCTAAAGAAAATTCCGCATTTGCAACAGCAGGCAATTGAAGAGCAGCCTTTCTTCCCAATCGCCCTTGCTCTACCCATGGAACTCCATAAGACATATCAAGTGTTTGATAAGCTGCTGTTTCAATGGAAAAGATAAAAC
Organism: Bartonella sp. AU15XJBT; assembly: GCF_028618615.1. Taxonomy (NCBI): domain Bacteria; kingdom Pseudomonadati; phylum Pseudomonadota; class Alphaproteobacteria; order Hyphomicrobiales; family Bartonellaceae; genus Bartonella; species Bartonella sp. AU15XJBT. The sequence goes on along the minus strand of NZ_JAQITG010000004.1, from coordinate 8,599 downwards.
CACCCAAAGCTAACATCATGGTATTTAATCCGAAAGGCTAGAGGCTATGGCTAAACGTTGCTGTTTTGCATAGCGTTCAAGTGCTTGATTGACAGCGTCTCTGATTTCGTCCTTGAGACCATTTGGTACTGAAATATTGAGATTTGTAATGGTTACACGCGCGTCTACTTCAACGGGTTTATGAACCGTAATGGGTTTTGGAGCTTTAAAGGCACCCACTTTATTTGTTGCCTGCATTTGTCCTGTTTCAACGACACTTGTATTAAAACCACTCTTGCGTTTTTCAGGCGGGGTATTTGTAACCACTGCTGTATCCAGCATTCTTTTTGCACGTGCATTAGTTTCATTGGTAAAGGTTTTAATCGTCTCCGTTGAAGTCTTATTGATTGAGACATTAAAGCCTAACTTTTCTTTCATCCAATTAGGCATCCAGCTGGTTAACTTGCTTATCATGCCGCTAAACCATTCAGACAGAGCATTCCATTTGCTTTTGATGCCGTCCCAAAGTCCATTAATAAGATTTGAGCCTACTTCCATTAAATCGACACCAAACAGCCATTCAATGAGTTCATTGATTTTTTTCGAAATCCAAGAAAGTGGTGAAAAGTTTTTAAAGAGCGTCAAGAGGTTATTGAAAACGTTACTACATAAGCTCGCAAAAGAATTCCATAAGTTGCTTATGAAGCTTACTACCGTATCCCAATTTTTGTAGAGAAGATATCCAACTCCAACAAGGGCTGCTATGCCGCCAGCGATCCAGCCGATAGGAGTGGTCATGATTGCGATACCAAGCGATATAAAAGCAGAACCAACGGCAGTTATTGCTGGAATGAGTGAAGCTACAAGAGATAGTGCAAGACCCGCAACTGCAGAAGCTGCCGGTACCATTGCCGAAATGAATGCTCCGGTAAGAACTGCTCCAACCGCGGCTAAAGATGCAGCTACCCAGCCATTGAGTTTATCCCAATATTTATAGAGGACAACAAGTGCCGCGATACCACCAATGAGCCATCCTATGGGCGTCGTCATCATAGTATAACCAAGCGTGACAAATGCGGCTCCTACGGCTGCTAATGCGGCAATGAGTGGACCAAAAATGAATGAACCAAGTGCCACAAGTCCTACCTTAAAGAGGGTTATTTCACCAATTAGAGGTTCTAGCCATTGGAACCATCCTTTAATCCTCTCTGTGAGATCACTGATACCTTTTCTCAAATCAGAGGTAGGATTAAGCAAATCATTAAAGACTTTTTTTAAGGTTTTAGCCCAGCTCGCAACGGTTGTTTGAATGAGGTCGCGGTTTTCATCAATCAACTTTGAAAAACCGTCAATCATATCATTGATGACGGGCATGAAACGTGCGCCAATAAAGCTCGCGATACCGCCTATTTTTTTCTTAAAGGCTCCCATCTTGTCACTTAAGTCCGCTGCATAGCGTGCGACATCGGCACCTATCAGCCATTTTCCTTTTCGCGCCTTTGCAAAGAGCTCTTTTATGGGCGCCATGCCTTGTGCAAGCATGGTAGCCATTTCTTTACCATCACCACCAAACAACAGAGCAGCAATATGCTGTCTTTGTGCTTGATTTTTCATCTTACTCATCTTGTCGGTAATTTCTTCCAACAAGACAGAAGTGGATTTGAGTTTTCCAGAAGTGTTTTTGACAGAAATGCCAAGCGCTTCAAAGCCCATCATGCCTCTTTTTTGTCCAGCATAGGCTTGTGCCGAACGCCTATTTAAAGTTGCTAAGGATTGTTGAAAGAGTTCGGCGGAAGTGCCTGAATTATCGGCTGCATCACCCCATAATTGAAGTGATGCAACACTCATATTTAAATGGCGTGATGCGTGATAAAGACTATCGCCCAGATGCATGGTTTTCATGGTAACGGCGGTCACACTTGCCACAAGACCACCACCAGCAAGCCCTAAGATACCGGTAAAGACTGAAGCACGGCTTGCCGCCACTCCAAGAGCACTTTGAACACCATGAAGGCTTTTTGTCATGTTTTTGACAGCAGCAGAAAAGCGCGGAATACTCAATCTCAGGGAGAGTGTTTTTGACAATGTATCGAATTTTTTTTGAAGATGTTTAAGAGGTGCAGTGAGCTGATCTTCAAGAGACAATCTCACCTTTGCATCAGCAACTTTTTCACTCATTTTGTCTTATACCTTTCTGCTGCTTGTTTTCGCCAGAATATTAACTCTTGCGGTTCCATTTCCATCATGTCCGGAAGAGACCAATGAAAAACAATGGCGATATCGGCTATGAGTTTAGCGGCGGTTTCCCAGTTGAGGTGTCCCGCCGCTTGATAAAAGACTCCAAAATCTCTCCAATGCTTGATAAGTCATTGATGTCGAGTTCACCAACAGCCTCATGTGGCCATTCAGAAAGGCGCGAAACCATAGCGATTGTTTGTTCTATGCCTTCTTTTTTGTCGATTGCTTGCACATCTTTTGTTTTTGGGCGCCGTAAGGTGATTTCGGTGTGCTCTTTTCCTTCAAAGGTAACGGGTATCAGTAATTTATGTGTAATGCTTGTTTGGACTGTCATTTTTATAATCCTATATTTACTCTATGGTCTGCTAATTGATTGACGCCATTGAATTTTCTCACCAAGTTAAGGACGTCTATCTCAACGATTTCAACGTCTTTTTGGACATATTTGAAATACTGTAATGTGAATGTTGCTGTGGATGTTGCTTTGCTCCCCGGTTGCCATTCTGCCATTTCAAAGCCTTTGCATAGTCCTCTCATGGTAATGACAACACCTTCTGCTGGTGTGCCTTGCGCTTGCATTGAACTTCGTAATGAAATATCGACATCAGTGCGCCCCAACAGTGCCATCAACTCTGGAGAGCAATCAGAAATGGTCATGGTGAGAATGAGAGTTTCAAGACCAAGGTCAACTTCAATGGAGGAGTCCATGCCTCCCCCGCGATAGCTTTCAACGACCAAGTTCAAATTCGGTAGTGTTACGCTTTCACATTTTGCTTGATAGGGAATGCCGTCAACAAAAATGTTAAAATATTTCAAAACTCTTGGTAAAACGGGGATAGCCATTAAAAGATCTCCTCTAAATAATCATTCACAATGCGTGAACGGAATGTGATGTGTTCTGCTGGTGTTGTTGGTGTGAATTCGACATTGAAATAGACTCTGCCGCCTTCAATGGCGCTTGCTGTATTCAACTCTGGATCGGGCGTACAACGCCCACCAAGAATGGCGCCTTGTGCTTTTAAATCACGCAAATAGGCATTGACGCTTTCACTCACGTCACTCATGTAGGTTTTTTTGATATTGCGGTCGACAGCCCATAGATGCCCGCGCAAAATAGCATCATTGATCATATCTGCGGTGCGCACCACCGATAAGAAAGCAAATTTTGTATCACTTGAAAGGGTGCGATTACCCCAGAGGCGATAACCATTTTCGCGAATAATGGTTGTGATGTTTTGTTCGTTAAGAAGGTTGGCGCGGCTTGATCTGTCCCCAATGGAAAAATCAATGGGACGCGCAGTGCCAACAATGCCATTGATCACTTTGTTTGAAGGAGAATGCCAAAACCCGTGTGTAAAATCAGTTTTAGCAATGACACCTGCAACTGCTGCACTTGCTGGCTGTTCTAAGATTTTTCCATCATGATTCACTTTTACAAAAGGGTCAACGATAATGGCGCGCTTTGAATCAAAATCCTTTGCTGTGCTAAGGGCTGCTTCATCTGTTGTGTTTGGTGCATCAAGCACCACAATAGCGCGTAGGCGTTCAGCAATGCCAATGAGTTCTGCCGCTACTGGATTAGAGGTTGTACTGATTTCGGCTTTGGCTGTCGCTCCAGTGCCATCTCCTTCAATTGTCACATTTGGGGCGGTTTGATAATCAAAGCCACTGTCCTTAATGACAACAGAAGTCACTTTTCCATCTTTCAGGATTGCTTCTGCTTCTGCACCGCCGGCAATTTTAACGATTGCTTGAGAGTAACCACTTCCTTGGTTTATCACATCAATCTTGCTAAGACTGATAGGGCGTTTGTGCGTAAAGCCTGGAGCAATCAGAATGCGTGGTGTTTGTCCCACAATGGATTGTGCTCCGATCAAAGCATGGACGCCTTCATAAGCGCCATTTGCATTCACACCACCAAGCACATTGGTGAGTGTTGCATTTTCATTGTCACTTTCTTTTACGCGCACGACAACAACAATGGCACCCACTTGCTTGAAAATGAGATCAAGGGCATTGGGTAGGGTGCCTTGACGCTTACCTGTTTTATCCAGTTTAGCTGCTTGTGAAAGTGAACCCGTTACCAAAACGGGTGTGTTAAGAGGAAATGCTCGCTCATCAGCATCGGGCGCTGTGCCAACAATCCCGATAACTGCCGATTGTACCGCGCGAAGGGGACGGGTGCCGTCGTCAACTTCGACAACTTCAACACCGTGTAGAAAACCTGTTGCCATACTTTATGCTCCTTTAAATGAGGGGTGAATGAAAATGAATGTGAAAAATGAGAGGTAAAAGCCGTTCTGACGAGCGACTTGACAAAAACTTTAAAACCGTTAGATTCATACAAAGGTGCTTCAAAAACACCTTAAAACAACAAGCGGATTGGTTACCGAAATAATCAGTCTTCTGTGCATTAAAGACTTTGACTCATTATATGCTACGCGCGTATAATATTTGGGTCGGGTGTGGTTATGCCATAAAATACCCTTTCGAGGGAAAAGCATAACGACGGGCTTGTTGCCGTGTTTTTGAGCACCCGGCATTCTTCATTGAGTGTCAATCAAAAACATTAATCAACAAGGAGTTCATCATGAACAATTTAGTAACAATCGACAATGATGGTATCGCTGTCACAACCTCTTTAAAAATTGCAGAGGGTGTAGGTAATACGCATAAAACAGTTATACAGCTTGTACGTCAAAATATTGAAGACTTTGAAGAATTTGGAAGGGTCGCATTTGAAATGCTACCCTTTGGAACCAAAGGTGGAAGACAAAAGAGAGAAGTTGCTATCCTCAATGAACCACAAGCCACTTTACTCATGACCTATATGCGTAACAATGATACGGTGCGTGCATTCAAAAAAGCCCTCGTCAAAGCTTTCTATGATTTAAAAAACCAATTAATTGATAATGATCGTGATACACGCTTTGATTTTCCAAGCAACTGGGATGAAATGGGACCTACTGAAAAGGCTGTTTATATTTATGGACCGCTTCACATGCATCTTGTGAAAGCCTTTACATTAGCAGAAGAGAGCAAACATTACAAAACGCTTGTTGAAGAAGCCAAACGAGTTTTAGTAAGCCCTGTTGCAAAAGTAGCTTAATTTAAAAACACGATTTATCTCCTCGTCTTTGAGGCGGGGAGGTGGTTAACAGCATAAAATATCTTTACATAATACACATTATACGTATAATACGTATTATGCATTAAAGATAGGATGTGCATATGAAAAAATATAGTTTTACAGATGTAAACCGCGGGGCAGGCGATATTTTAGACGAGGCTATGTCTACACCTGTAGCTTTAACAAAGCGAGGGCGTGAAAAAATCATCATGCTTCCTGTTGATTTATATCATGAATTAATAAAAGCGCGTTCTCGTGTACAATCGTTTGTTTATGCAGATGCACCGCAAAATATATTAGACGACTTAGATCGTGGTTTAGATGATATTTTAAATGGCGACGAACATGTTTAAAGCAGGGGATGTCGTTAGATATTATTATTTGTGGCATGAACAAGCGCAAAAAGGTGAACATTCGGGACGTAAAGTGCGTCCTTCCTGTGTTATGGTTAAAACTGAAAGCCATTTCTTTTTGTTTCCTATCACTTCTCAAGAACCTATTAATTTGCAGTTTAGCTTAAAAATACCTGAGATAGAGTGTAAGCGTGTGGGTTTACAAAAGCAGTCTTGGGTGCGTGTTGATGAATTTAATGTTGTTCTTTGCGAATCTTTGTTTGACTTTGAAGATTTAAAACCACAAGGGCGCTTTAGTCTTGCTTTCGTTCGTAAAATTGCACTTAAAATTAAAGAAGTTAAAGCAATAAAACCACTTAGAAAAGTTTCTAGAGACTGAGTGATACAATTAAACAGTGTGAAGTACCGGAACTTTGCTAACATCTGTTTCACGCTCTGCATGCCAAGCATCATAATTGGCTTGCATACGTAACCATATTGCTGCTCCATTCCCAAACATTTTGCCAAGACAAGCCGAAAGAGAAGGGGAGATAGGTTTTTCTGCATTTAGAATATCATAGAGATGTTGGCGTGATATACCGAGCATTTGTGCAATTTCTGACTTTGTTTTGCCTGTTTCAGGAATAATATCTGCTAAAACTTCTCCTGGATGAGTAGGACAGCGGTTTTTATCTCTTTGTGCAGGAATGTCATCCATAACTGTATCATTTCTTAATAAAGTGAATACGAAGTTTAAATTCTATTTTCATTTTGCTCTCCAAATCAATGAAGAGACCATAACAACAAGTGCACTCTCTCATAAGACTGACACTGTCAGTCAAAAAAGCCCTTTAAAAGGGCTTTAAAGGACTTAAAAATTATACAAGCTCGCTTATAGAACAGCTATCCATTTGACTTGCGCTATTTTTGGTTTTGTATTTAATCTTTCCATAACCTTATAAGAACAGCGCCATCAGCACCAGCGCCACTTGTATAGGAATCTCTAACAGCTCCAGCACCGCCACCACCAAAACCACGACCTCCTTTTCCTGAAGTATAGTTATGTTGTGCTAGTCCTCCAGGGCCACCCCTTGATGTATCGCCTCCAGCATCACCGCCATCACCGCTTATCTTGCCAGTAATTCCACTCGTTCCAGCATAACCATTTCCGCCTTTGGCAATTCCTAGATGTGCGTCTGTTGCTAAACCAAAATTTCCTCCAATGCCCCCAGCACCACCAATGCCTGAATAGTAATAAGTATTTCCCCTTGATGTATTATAATAAGCCCCCCCTCCACCATTTCCTCCTTTAGCGGTAATAAAATTTTTGCCAACGGTCGTTGTTCCTCCAGAATTACCTGTTGCACGGAGTGATGCAACAGAAGTTCCACCCTTACCAATTGTGATATCTTCATGACCATTTAAACTGGCTTTATAGCCATACCAGACTGAACAACCGCCACCGCCGCCACCTCCTCCTAATCTTGGCGTATCTGCTCCGCCACCACTACCACCGCCACCCCATGCTTGGATTTCTAACCTAGTTTGGTCTGTTACCCAATCGGGCCATTCAATTTTCCCATCTTGCGTATAAAGCAATTCAGCATCGGCAATAATGAGTTTATTAATCAAATCTTTTTTGATGTTTTTAATTTCCTGCTTGAGAATATCTATTTCTGATTTCGTATAAACAAGATCACCATCAACTTTTAAAGGTCCTTTAAGCAAGCTTCCGTTTGTGTTTAAATTGGTAACCACTTTGCCATCATAGATGAGGTTCAACGACGAATTACCCAACAGTTCTAAGCCACCACTCATGGTAACTTTGCTGGTAAATTTATTATAACTTTGCCATTCATTTGGGCTTGTGAGGTGTCCATAGCTTGTGAGATCTTCATTGATCTTAGCTCTAAAATCATCAAGCCCCACAATATCTTCGGTTTTATGTTGGTGTGCGCCTAATAGAGAGACAGCACTGCCAAAAGTGAAGTTATTATTGCTTGATTTATAGAGAACATAATTGTTGGCTGCGTCCTTAGCCCCCTCGATATCACTTAAATCGGCAAAGGTGAAGGTTTTATCGGCTGCCATCTTGCCCTTCAAGGCTGCTTCAAGATCGGCAACATCACTTATGCTATGCGTGTGTTTTGAAGGCGCTTTTTGGTCTACCTTGTCCTCAACATCCGCAAGTGCTTGATCAATTTTCGTCAAGTTTTCCCGCAAGATTGGGAATTCAGAACTGATAAAGCGTCCTTCTTTAGGCAATTCCATGTCGAGTTTTTTGGTTTTGGTCATCTCTCATTCTCTCATCACAATATGCCGGCGCCAAAATCACTCACCATGGAGCGTGCCGCCGGTCCACCGGTAAGGGTCAATTTCAAGCGCGCTTGTTTGGCGCTTTTGTCACCACTCACAAATTTGCGTTCTGTCCAAAGCGGTTCAGCGAGTTGTTCTGTTTCGTCAAGTTTTAAAGGGACAAAAGCACCATCATCCAGTTGCATCTCGAGTGTAAAGGTTGCACCGCCCGGCAAGAAGGTTTTGATATAACTCGTTAACCTTGCCTTTTCCCCAAAGGCAAAAGCACGGGTGACATAAGTGGCTTCCTTATGGATCTTTCCCGCAATCAATTGCACAGGAGCAAACAACACGGGTGAGAGCTTTTCTGTGCCTTTGAGAATGGCGCGAAGCTTTACCTTTTCACTGATATATTCAGTAAGACTGAGTAATTGCAAGGGAAGCAGTTGATAAACCGTGCCATTGTTTCTTTCAATTTCAAAGATGACAGAACAATCGCTTGAAGGCAATTCAATGGCTGCGCGTATTTGTAAATCAGAGCAGTCCACAAGATCAAATGTGCCAAGATCAATGGTTTTTTCTGTTTGTGTATAGCGTGCGGCTAGCACTCGAAAGGCTAAAGCCT